>JBKQMU010000107.1:0-26276 GCA_052146555.1 Isosphaeraceae bacterium | reverse complement strand
CGAGATCTGGATCTCCGAGGCCCAGGAACGGATGGTCTTGGCCGTTCCACCACGAACTCTGGCCGAGTTTCGCGCTCTCTGCGAAAGCGAGCTGGTCGAGGTGACTGACCTGGGAGAGTTTGTTCCGACGGGCCGCTTGACCCTCCGGTATCACGGTCAGACGGTCGCCGATCTTTCCATGGAATTTCTCCACGAGGGGCGCCCGGCGGTCGTCCGCCAGGCCAGCTTCACACCTCCGCCCGATCGGCCCCTGGAGCTGCCCAGACGTACGGATTTCACCGCGGATCTGGTGGGCGTGCTGTCGCACTGGGACGTCTGCAGCAAGGAATGGATCGTCCGCCAGTACGACCACGAGGTCCAGGGCCGCACAGTGGTCAAACCTTTGGTAGGCCAGCACTGCGACGGCCCCGGAGACGCCGCCGTCATCCTGCCGGTCCGTGGCTCGCACCGGGGACTGGCCATCGCCTGCGGCATCAACCCCCGCTACGGCCGGCTCGATCCTTACGCCATGGCCGCCTGCGCCATCGACGAGGCCATCCGCAATTGCGTGGCCGTGGGGGCTCATCCCCGGCATATCGCGCTACTAGACAATTTCTGCTGGGGTAACACCGATCGCCCCGAGACCCTGGGAAGCCTGGTGCTGGCAGCTCAGGCCTGCTGCGACCTGGCGCTACGCTACAAGACGCCTTTCATCTCGGGCAAGGACAGCTTGAACAACGAATTCGCGCACGAGGGGCGGAGCCTGGCCATACCTCCGACCCTGCTCATCAGCGCGATCGGCCAGGTGCCCGACGTCCGGTCGTGCGTCACCATGGATTTCAAGGAGCCAGGCAACCTGATCGTGCTCGTCGGTATGACGCGCTGGGAGCTGGGCGGCTCGCTCTGGGCCCACACCCAGGGGCTCGAGGGCGGCCGGGTTCCGGATGTCCATCCCGAGCTTGGCCAGCAGATCTTCCGCGCGGTCTACCTGGCCATCAGCCACGGCCTGGTGCGAAGCTGCCACGACCTGAGCGAGGGGGGGTTGGCCGTGGCCCTCGCCGAGATGGCCTTCGCCGGCGGCCTGGGAGCCTCGGTCTCACTTCGCGACGTTCCTTTCGACGATACGGACGTTTCACCTCGTGGCGTCCTACCGGAAGGTACCGCGGCGCTTCATTGCCTGCTACTGTTCTCCGAATCGCCCAGCCGGTTCCTGCTGGAGGTCCCACCTCAGCACCATGCCGCCTTGTCCGATCTGTTGGGCGGCTTGCCGTGGGGACGCTTGGGCGAGGTTGGCGACGGAGACCAGTCCGAGAGCACTCAATCTCACCCCGCGCGACTCTCCGTCACGGGGCTGGACGGCCTGGTGGTGATCGATGCTTCGCTTTCCGACCTGAAAACTGCCTGGCAAAAGCCCTTGAAGTGGTAAAAACAACTCCACCCGCGGCTGTCTGAGGCCGCATGCCTTCCGGTGCTCCTCTCATGAAGCCCGACCGAGATACAGAGGATCCTCTCATGTTAAGATTTGTCACATTCGTCGATGGGTCAAATCTGGATGGAGTGTTAAAGCATTTGAACTTGCGAGTCGACGACTATGGCGCCTTTTATCGCCACGTATTCGAGCAGAGCGTTCATTACTGGGGTCGTACCTTCGCCGAAGGAGCGCGCTGGCCGACGGCCCAGCATTCGCGCATCTATTGGTACGTCGTCGGCAAGATGGACGAGTGGGACCTGAACGATCCCAAGGCTGAGGCACGCCTTCGGGCCCGGTTCGAGATGAATCCGCGGCTGCGCGACGCCTACATCGAGGAAGTTGGCCGCAAGCTTCCCGAATCACCTGGCGAAAGGCGCATCGAAGAGGCCTGGAACCTCTGCTTCAGCGAAACGCGCGACTGGTACGAGAACAAGCGCAGAGCCCTCGATCGGAAAAAGAGGTTTTATCACGGCGTGCAGTCCGCGACCGACTTCGTCGAGATCCGCCAGGAGGGCCACTGGAAAGTCGACCTGCTGCACCATACCGTCAACGAGAAGGGGCTTGATACCAGCCTGGCGGTCGACATGGTGGCCCTGCAAGACACCTACGATATCGCGCTTTTGATCTCAGGCGACGCCGATGGTATTCCCGGCATTAACTACGTCAAGAGCCGGTCCAAGCATGTCGGCGTGGCTGAATTTCGCCGCGGCTCTCCGGCCGACTTTCCCGCCAAGGGAACATCGTCGCGGCTGAAGATTGCAGCCGATTTCGTGGTCCAAGTGTACGAGTCCGAGCTCATCCGGCGCAACCTCGCCTATCGAGCCGAGGCCGATTACCAGTCGAGCTACGGCTCAGGCGAGGGGGGATTCTGAAGCCCCCGAGCGGTTCTCAAAACTTCGACGCAAACGGTAGAATCGGCGGTCCATCGGTGCGATCTTACTTCCGCGAGACGAGTTCATTATGAAGGTGACCGCGGCTCCCCGCGTGCTTGTACTCAGAGCGCCTGGAACCAACTGCGACGAGGAGACAGCCGCCGCCTGGCGGCGTGCCGGTGCTCGGCCCGAGACCTGGCACGTGGGCCGGTTGTTGCAGGATCCTGGGGCGATTGCCACGTTCCAGATCTTGACCATCCCCGGCGGGTTTTCCTACGGCGATGACTTGGGCGCGGGCCGGATCCTCGCCACCCGGCTGAGCCATGCTCTGGGCGACGCCCTCCGCCAGTTTCACGACCGTGGCGGACTGATCGTCGGAATCTGCAACGGCTTTCAGGTGCTGGTGCGGTGCGGCTTGCTGCCCGGCGGACTTGCTGCTTCTCCCGCGACACTGACCCATAACGACTCGGGACGCTTCGAGGCCCGATGGATTCGGCTCTTGCCCCGACCCGGACGGTCGCCATTTGTCACGTTTTCCGAGCCGATCGAACTCCCCGTCGCCCACGGTGAAGGCAAGTTTTTGACCGCCTTGCCGCAAGCTTTGGAAGATCTCGACGCGGCCGGGCAGATCGTCCTCCAGTATGCCGACGCGCAGGATAAGCCGACTCAAGACTATCCGGCCAACCCCAACGGCTCTGCGCTGGCTACCGCGGGCGTCTGCGACCCGTCGGGTCGCATCTTCGGCCTGATGCCTCACCCCGAACGGTTCATCGAACCGATTCATCACCCGCGATGGACTCGGCTGGGCCGCGACTTCCTGCAGTCCCAGGGTCAGGGCCTCCGTATCTTCCAAAGCGCCGTCGCATCCCTGAGGTGACGAGCGAAACCTGCACTTCACGTCGTGTAATCGGCGTTGAGCCGGACGTACTCGGCGGTCAAGTCGCAGGTCCAGAAGCGAATCTGCTCGTCGCCGCGCGCAAGCGCCAGCCGGAGCGTCACTTCGCGCTTGCCGCGGAGGTCGGCCGAGAGCGCATCAAGGTCGATGCTCGTCGGTGCTCCGTTCTGGTAGACGGCCACGCCATTGATCCAGAGCGAAAGTTCCTGCTCATCGAACGGCACCCCGGCATAGCCCGCGGCCGAGACGATCCGGCCCCAGTTCGGGTCCGCTCCGTGAATAGCCGTCTTGACCAGCGGGCTATCGGCGACGGCCCGGGCGATGGTCCTGGCCTCTTCACGGCTCGCGCACCCTTCGACGTCGATGGTGATGAAATGGGTCGCTCCCTCACCGTCATTGGCGATCATCCGGGCCAGTGACTGACAGGCCAAACGGACCAAACCAGCGAACGCTGAAAGATCATCGCCAGCGAGCACGGGAGCCGTCGCGGCCGTGCTTGAAAGGATCAGCACTGTATCGTTGGTACTGGTGTGCCCCTCGACCGAAACGCAGTTGAAGCTGGTTTCAACGGCATCAGAGAGGATCGGCTGCAAGTCGTTGGGCCAGACCGGAGCATCAGTCAGCAGAAACGCGAGCATCGTCGCCATCCGCGGACCAATCATGGCCGCTCCTTTAGCCATCCCCAGCAGTGAGAACCGACAATCTTGCCCCTGGTGCTCGAGCGTGACAATCTTGGGTCGCGTGTCGGTCGTCAAAATCGCTTCTGCGGCGGTCTGAAAACTGGGGGCGTCGGCCGAGAGCCCCGCGCTTACCTGCGCCAGGCCCTGCTCCAGCTTGTCCATGGGCAACTGGCGGCCGATGACGCCTGTCGAAGCGACGAGCACCTGGTTGGGCCGGCAGCCCAGTAGGGCGCCGGCCGCGGCCGCGGTTCTGGCGACATTGGCCGCTCCTTGCTCTCCAGTGGCAGCGTTCGCGTTCCCGGCGTTCACCACAATCGCGCGCATGTCGTCGGCAGGCAGATGAGCGCGACACCACTGCACAGGCGCAGCACAAACCCGGTTGGTCGTGAAGGTTCCGGCCGCCGCCGCCGGTTCGTCGGCAACGATGAGGGCCAGGTCGAGCCCTCCCGAGGGCTTGATCCCGGCTTTCACAGCCCCGGCGCGGAAACCACGGGGAATTTTCAAGGTCATGGGATCGCTCATGATGCCTCACACATTCGCGGTAAGGTAATAAACCACAGGGATCACAAGGAAGACGGATAAAGGATACATAACCACGGAGAACACAAAGAGCACGGAGAGTTCTTGGAAAAGAATGACCGGTCGATTCTTCATATCCGAAGGCGTTTGATATCTGTAATCAATTGCCGCACATTGAAGTTGATCAGTAGACCGACCGGGCAACCGGAGAGTTTGAGGTAGGAAAGCAACTGCGCTTCGTGGAGCGATGGCAGCTCGCTGACTGCTTTTAGCTCGACCATCACTATGCCCTCGACGAACAAGTCGACCCGGTGGCCACAATCCAAGGTCAATCCCTTGTAAACAACGGGCAAGGTCTTTTCTTGTTCCACCTCGAACCTTTGCTATCTCAATTCGTGCACGAGACACGCCTGGTAGGCCGATTCCAGCAACCCGGGCCCAAGCGTGCGATGCACCTCGATCGCAGCCCCGATGATCCCCCCTGTGATCCGGTTGATCTGCTCATCGGACATGTTGTTCCAACCGTTCATTTTCTCCAAGTCTCACTCCCGCTCAACCAGACTCCCTCACCTTTTACCCCTCTTCAGAACTCTCTTCCGTCAGTGATCTCCGTGTTCTCTGTGGTTGACTCTTATGTTCCTCCAGAATTTACCCCTTCGTGCCCTCCGTGGTTCACTTTGCGCTGATTGACGCGATTCCGCCAGTTCTCACGGTCGTACTGCATGCTCGGGCCGTGACGATTTCTCTGAAAATACAGGTGATCTGCGTGACTGACGTAGCATCTAGGAAAAGGCTGCGTTCTGGGGAAATCGGACTACTAGGAAATTTGGAGAAAGTTCCTGAAGCCACTGCCTTTGGCGTGACGAAGTTGAACAGTGAGTTGGCGGTTCCGGGTCTGAGGCGGAGTCTCGGGGTCCGTGAACCGGTGAGCGCCGAAGTTCGTCGGGAGTGTACTCGTGGAGCGTCCGATGTTGCGAAATCTACCGTTGGTTGCCCTGATGGCCCTGGGAATGGGGCTGGGGGTTGCCGCGCGCCCGGCACAGGCAGCAAGCTATGCTGGTGGTGCCTCGCTGCGTATCTGCCCAGTGCCCCAGGAGTGTTGCGGGCACGTTCAGTATCAACTCCAGCGTCAAACGTGTCTCAAGAACGTTCAAGAGACCGTTTACGAGACGCAGCAGGTTCCGTGCGTGCGGACCGTTTGTGAGACGGTCATGCAGCCCCGGACCATCACGACGACGCGGAACGTGGTCGAGCACCACGTTCGCGAAGAAGTTTACACAGTGTGCCGGCCGGTCTACCGGACCGTCAGCCAAGAGGTTCACTACACCGTGCAGCGGCCCGTGACCCGGACCGTCTGGAAGGACGTGGTCACGACGGTCTGCCGCCCGGTGCGGGAGACCCATTACGAGACCAAGTGCTACACGGTCAGCAGGCCGGTCCGTGAGACGACGATCAAGACATGTGTCTACAACGTCTGCCGGCCGATTCGCGAGACCTGCTACCGGGACCTGACCTACACGGTCTGCCGGCCGGTCCAGGAAACGGTCTGCCGGACCGTCAACGAGACGGTCTGCCGGCCGGTCCAGGAGACCTGCTACAAGTCCGTTTGCTACACGGTCTGCCGGCCTGTGCAGAAGGTTTGCTACCGCACTGTTCCCTACACGGTCCAGGTGCCGGTTCAGACCACTGTCATGCAGAGCCAGCCGACGACGGTGATGGTCCCCGTGCGCCAGACGGCTTACAAGGAGGTTCCCTACACCGTCTGCCGGCCCGTTAGCGAGACGGTGATGAAGGAGTGCCGCTACACCGTGCGGGTTCCGGTTCAGCGCACGGAGATGAAGACCTGCTCGTACACCGTCTGCCGGCCGGTGCGCGAGACGGTCATGAAGGAATGCCGCTATACCGTCTGCCGGCCGGTCCAGACGACCACGATGAGGACGGTGTGCAGGACCATCTGCCAGACCGTATCGGAAACGCAATGTCGTGAGGTCTGCGAAAATGTTTGCGTGCCCCGGACGGTCACCAAGCAGGTGACCCGCGAGTGCGGCGAGTGGGTGATGCAGCAGTACACGGTGCCCGGCAAGACCGTTTGCATCAACGGCTGCCTGGTCCAGTGCCCGCCCACGGTCTGCGAAAAGAAGGTCTGGTGCCCCCGCACCGTGGTCGAGAACGTGGAATGCACGGTGTATGAGTCTCAGGAGATCCGCAAGCAGATCCCCGTGACCGTCTGCCGGCAAGTGCCCACGACGATCACCGAGCAGGTGCCCGTCACCACTTGCACGACGGTGGCCGAAGAGGTCGTCAAGCAGGTCCCCGTCACGGTTTGCCGCAACGTTCAGGAAACCTGCACCAAGCAGGTCCCTGTCACGGTCTGCGAGTACGTCGCGCAAGAGATGGTCAAGCAGGTGCCCGTGACCGTCTGCCGGATGGTCCAGGAAACCTGCACCAAGACGGTTCCCTATACTGTCTGCAGCACCGAGGCGCGGACCGTCATGCGGTGCGTGCCGGTCTGCGTGACCAAGATGTGCAACAAGACCGAATATCGCCAGGAGGCGTACACGGCGACCACTTATGTTCCCGAGCAGCAGTACAAGCAGGTGCCCTACACCGTAACGCGGATGATCCGCGAGTGCCGGACCAAACAGGTTCCCTGCACCGTCACGCGGATGGTCCCCCAGACCTGCGTCAAGCGCGTGCCGGTGACGACCTGCCGGATGGTGACCGAGCAGTGCGTCAGGCAGATTCCGGTGACCACCTGCCGGATGGTCTGCGAGACCCGGTCGTGCCAGGTCCCGGTGACCACCTGCCGGACGGTGGCCGAACCCTGCGTCAAGAAGGTCTGCCAGACCTACTGCGAGATGGTCAGCGAGCCGTGCGTGAAGATCGTGCCCCAGACGGTCTGCGAGATGCAGTCGGTGCAGTGTGTGCGCAAGGTGCCCTACACCACCTGCCAGCAAGTCGTCGAGCCCAAGACGGTCATGTGCCCGGTCACCGTGCAGCGTCAAGTGGCCGAGACCAAGACCATCTGCGTGCCGCGGACGATTTGCAAGCAGGTGCCAGTCGAGATCTGCGTCAAGGTTCCCGTCGTCACCTACTGCCCGCCGGCCGTGCTGCCGACGTCGCAGAGCGTGGTGGCCTCACCCCAGTCGCAACTTCCTGTCTGCACCGTGCCCCCCTGCGACCCCTGCGACGCGAAGCACCCGCTCTTCGGGCGGCTCAACTTCTTCCACAACTGATTCGCCGGCCGGCGGTCAAAAGCAGGTGAATCGGGACGGTCTTCGGCGCTCTCGCAACGGCAGGCGCCCCTCGGATGAATCATCCGGGGGGCGTTTGTCTTTTGAGATGTCCACCACCGAGAGCGGTGGTCCTGTACGATCCCACTTTGTTGATGTTCAACTCTGCCTCGCGCTGAACCGGGTGAATTAGCGCACCCGCCACGCTGGCACCTGACTCTCGCCCAGGACTGGCTCTCCAAACCGGCTCTGAATTGCTGCTCGGTTTCACCGCATCGGTCGCGGTGTTGGGTACGAGACGGAGTGCTGATTCACTCAGGAAGGCGTCCCGTAGCGAGTTCATGATGTGATGAGCCGTATGGCTGAAAGGGCATGTACAGATCTGTGGGAACCCTGTGAAAGCAATCCCCCGGGGCCACCGGGCCCAGAACTCGCGCCAGGGTGTTGGTCACTCATGGTCTCCGCCGCCGGTCACATCCCGGGTAGGCACTTCCCAGCGACTGACTGGGATGTAGAATTTCCGATTTGAGGTCAAGGCGCTTCGTTTCCATCGCCAGACGGCTCGGCGCTGCCGGAGTCGGTTGAGTTGCTTGCTGATCGCCTCAATCGAGGAGGGAGAAAGTCGCTGTCGGAGCAGTCCTTTAAGCTTGCCATCCTCCCTCGGAACGCTCGTCTGCTCCTCATGGATCTTCCACGACGTCAGGTAATCGCTCTGCTGAGGTGGCGAGGCGGAAAAGCCCGTGAATTGTCCCGTCTTTCGGGCGTGTACAAGCAGGTTGGCGCTACCCTTTCGAAGCTCCACCCGACCATGGACGGTCACCGGGTCGACCACGTGATATACCCTGGCTCCGACGCAAAGGTAGAGCCGCACCAACTCGAACCCATACTGGGGACTGAACGCGCGGAAAAACAGCTCGGGGCTGAATTGGTAGAAGCCATGTCCGCACAGGCCGTTGGCGGGCTTTTCCAGCATCACATGACCCCCAGGCTTGACCATACGCAACGCATTTTCGAAAGCCGTCGGGAAGTGGAAGACGTGCTCGAGCGTCCCTCCGTCGAGCAAGAGGTCGTACTGATCCGTGAGGGAGTCGGGCACTGGCTTATTCAGATCGTGGACAATGGTCGCTCCCTCATAGCTGGAATTGTCCATGGAATCGATCCGCGAGGACCCGAGCATGCGGAAGAGAGTGTCCGATACGGGCACCGCGCTGCGCCAGGGGTAGACGTCCCAAAAGTCCTTCGGGCAGCGATTGTGTTGGGACAGGAGCGCCGCGAGCTTGGCAGGGGTTACGAACATCGACATCCGGCCGAGGGTGCAAACCGAATCCAGCTTCATCCCCATGTCCATCCCTGACAGGATGAACTTGACCGAGGTGGAATTGAGCCCCATGAACCATCTCCATCGACCGGACGTTGTCAAGCAGGCGAGAGCACGGACTGGTTGTACGTTATCGTTATTTGGATTACCACTCCACAATACCCGTTATTCAAGTCGATATCGTCAGGTAGGTCAATGCCCCGACGAGACCGCCGCGAGGATTGCAAGGGCTTCATGCCGGGGTCCCGATGAACCTGTCTGCGTTGCCGCACTTCCCTCTCACATGATCGGACCGACTCGGGGTTTCGATAGCAGCGGGTATGCGTTCACAGGGCGTGATCAGTGAAATCAGGCGGCCTTGATTTTGGCTATGATGACGGGCAAGAGAGAGCGGATGTCTTGACCACGACGGGACGCTTCAAAGCACGATGTCAGGTAGTCCAAGAGATTGCCGCCCCGTTGTTGGCAGGTGGATACAACCGCCCGCATTCGCACCACGAACCGGCTCCCTTGCACGCTGTCGGTCCCGCCACTGACTCGACGCCAGATCACCGCCTGCCGCAACGCTCGCTCGGCCGCGTTATTCGTCGGATCGAGCCCTTGCATCCGGGTGAAGGCCCACAGTCCTTCCTCCGCCTTGAGGATCTCGAAGCACGTCGTTGCCGTCTGGGCGCACGAGCACCGCGACCCTTCCTCAAGGGCCTGCTTGACCTCGCGTCGCAGGCGGGCCATTCGGCTCTGGAATCCACCCCAGTCCAGGGTTCCGTCACGCACCCAGAGCCAGTTGCGGAGCAATCGGTTCGACAGCGACAACCACGCTTCTTCTTACTGGGCAGCGCGGGGGGCTTCCGCTTCAATCCGATCGGGTCGGACGAAGGAGGCTTGGAGGAGTTGAGTTTCAGCCGGTTCTCAAGGTCCTTGACCCGCGCTTCGAGTTGTGCAAGCCGCTGTTCGTAGTACGCGACAAGCGCAAGTATCGCCGCTTGGACCTCTGGCGAAGCCGTCTTCCATAACGGTTCTGGGAGCGGAGGCGTCTCTGCCATGCTGGCAGCATGGTTACGTCATTCGCAGGCGACAATCCCAGACTGTGAACGGCTACCCCATTTTTCCCCCCGATCCGTTCGCGCCCTGAGGTGGCACTCGCCCGAGTGCGCCGCTGATCGTACAATTCTCGACCAGGCAACAATCACGGCCTTCGTTCCCGGCGGCTCCATCCCGGAATCACCCGTTCATGGCCAAGCGACCATCGCTCGATGACAAGCTGTCCGAGGTGCGGCGGCTGCGGGATCAAGATCCAGGTCCCGAGCTGGAAGCTGAGCTGCGCAAGGCCCTGGGCGATCGTTCAAATCTCGTGGTGGCGGCAGCGGCGGCGATCGTCGGCGACCGCATGCTCGGCGAGCTGGCGGCGGCGTTGGAAGCGGCATTTCTCCGCTTCATGGACGATCCTCTCAAGACCGACAAGCTCTGCCGGGCGAAGCTGGCGATCGTGGAGGCGCTTGAGAAGCTCGAACATACCAAACCGGACGTCTTCTTTCAGGCCGCCCGGCACGTTCAGCTCGAGCCAGTCTGGGGCGGCAGCGACGACACGGCCGTGCCGCTGCGCGCGGCAGGCTTGCTGGCGCTTGCGCGCATCGAGCCGGACGGGCTGCTGGCGATCCTCGTCGATGCCCTGGCTGACCCCAAGAAGGATGTTCGGATGGCTGCGGCACAGGCGCTGGGGTATCACGGATCGGAAGCCGCCAACCTCCTTCTGAGGCTGAAGGTGCGGCTCGGTGACCCGGAGCCGGAGGTTTTCTCCGAGTGCCTCTCAGGCCTGCTCTCCTGCTCGCCCAAGGAAAACCTTCCGCTGGTGGCCGAGTTTCTCGACCCGGACAACGAGGCAATTTGCGAGGCAGCCATCCTTGCCCTGGGACGGTCACGCCTGAGCGAGGCATTTGAGGTTCTTGCGGCATGCTGGGACCGGAAGCCTCCACGCGTGGTGGCCCAAACGCTGCTCTTGGCTTTCGCCATGCTTCGTCAGCCCGCGGCCACCGACTTTCTGGTGGAACTGGTCCGGACGGGACCGGAGCCGGTTGCGCTCGAGGCGATCGCCGCACTCAAGATCCTGGCACACGATCCGCGGCTCGTGCAGCGAATCGAGGACGCAGTGCGGGGCCGGGACCTTCCCGCACTGCAAGCGAAATTCGATCAGGACTTTTCCTCTTGAGCGAGTCCGCGCCCGTCGCCAATACAGCCACTTCCGACATGCCCAATGACCGGCTGAGGGGCGCCGTCGGCTTTTTGGTCTCCGGCCGCGTGCAGGGAGTCGGGTTCCGGCCGTTTGTCGCGAGGTTGGCCACCGCGCTGAATCTGGCTGGCTGGGTCCAGAACACGATTGAGGGGGTGCTGATCCACGTCGAGGGGCCCGGCGAGCGTCTTGCGCAATTCCGCGACCGGCTCGAGCACGAAATTCCTTCCGCGGCCGTGCTGCTTGCGATCAATGCGGAACCAAGAGCGGTCGAGGGGCTCTCCGCGTTCTCGATCCGGCCCAGCACGACGGTTGTCTCTCAGGCGAACGACGGGTCCAGTACATCCGGCCGCGTGCTCATCACCCCTGACCTCGCTGTCTGTCCGGCCTGCCTCGCCGAGTTTGACGATCCCGACGACCGCCGCGCGGGTTTTGCCCTCAGCGGATGCACTGGCTGCGGCCCTCGGTTTAGCATTCAGGTCTCCTCGCCGTTTGACCGCGAGCGGACCACGATGGTCGATTTCGCGCCCTGCCCCGATTGCCAGCGCGAGTACGCCGATCCGGCCGACCGTCGTTTTCATGCCCAGAATATCGCCTGCCCGAGGTGCGGCCCCAGGATCTGGCTCGAGCCGACCGGGAAGCCGGATGCGATCCTCAAGCCCGCGCCGGACCCGCCCGATGCGAATGATCTCACGGTTCTGGAAGAGGCCGCCGAGCTGCTGCGCGGCGGGGCGATTCTCGCGGTCAAGGGCATCGGCGGTTTTCATCTTCTTTGCGACGCAACCTCGTCCGCGATCGTCCAGCGCCTTCGCGAGCGCAAGAAGCGCGATCGCAAACCATTTGCCGTCCTTTTCCTGGATCTCGATCAGCTCGCGCAACATGCGGAGATCGACGCAGCCGCGCGTGAGAGCTTGCTTGATGCCGCCGCGCCGATTGTGCTCTTAAGGCGAAAAGCAGATTCAAGTCTTGCCGAAGCAGTCAGTTGCGGGCTCTCGACCGTGGGGGCCTTCCTCGCCTATACGCCGCTGCACCGGGCGCTTGTGCGGAAGGTCGATCGGCCGCTGGTGGCAACCAGTGGGAACGCGACCGACGAGCCGATGCCCGTCGACAACGCCGCCGCGCGTGCTGAGCTGGGGATGATCGCCGACGGCTTCCTCCTGCACAACAGGCGCATTCTGCGCCATGGCGATGACAGCGTGGTGCGGGTGATCGCCGGCCGCGCCGTGCCGGTGCGGATCGGCCGCGGGCTGGCGCCGGTGCGTCTCGAGCTGCCCATCGAGCTGCCTCCGCTTCTGGCCACCGGCGGGCACTTAAAGGCGGCGATTGCCGTCTCGCGTGGCCGCGAGCTTTTTCTGGGGCAGCATATTGGCGATCTGGACACCCCCAGCGCCCGTCGTCGCTATCTCCAGAACATCGACGACCTGACCCGGCTCTTCGGCATTGAGCCAAGGGCAATCGTTCACGACGCCCATCCCAATTATTTCACGACAGCCTATGCGGAGGGGCGTGGGTTGCCTCGACTGGCCGTGCAGCATCATCAGGCCCACGTCATGGCCTGCCTGGCCGAGCACGGGGAACGTGGCCCTGCGCTGGGGATCGCGTGGGACGGCACGGGCTACGGCGATGACGGCACCATCTGGGGCGGTGAATTCCTGATCGTCGATGGAGCGACCTATCGCCGCGTGGGTTCGCTCTGGCCGTTCTCGCTGTTCGGCGGCGACCGGGCCGCGCGGCAGCCGCGACACTCGGCGGCGTGCGTCTGCTTCGCGGCCGGGGAGCCTTTTCCCGGTAACGCCGGATTCACGCCGGCCGAGCAGACTCTCTTGCTCTCGGCGCTGAATTCGCCACGAAGCGCCGTCGTTACGACAAGCGCGGGGCGACTCTTTGATGCGTGGGCATCGCTCTTGGGCGTGGCCCATCAGTCAGCTTTCGAGGCCGAGGCGGCCATGCGTCTGGAAGACCTGGCCGATCCGGCCGAGCTGTCGGTCTTCGATGTCGAAGTCGGACCGGGGCCGAAGAAGGAACCGGGCTTGTCCTGGTGCCTGGACTGGCGGCCCTGGGTTAGCGAGACACTCCGCCGGCTAGCGCGGGGTGATCGCCCCGCGGAAATCGCCGGCTGCTTTCACAATTCGCTTGCGAATGGTAGCCTGATCATAGCTCGTCACGCCGGTGTGGAGACGGTCGTGCTCAGTGGCGGCTGTTTCCAGAACCGGTTGCTGGCCGAGCGGGTCAGTTCGTTGCTCTCTGGCGATGGGTTCCGAGTACTCACTCACCGCCAGGTCCCGCCGGGCGACGGCGGTCTGGCGGCCGGACAGCTCTGGGCGGCCGCACTGAAACTCATTTCCACCTGACCGGGAAAAATACACCATGTGTCTGGGAATACCCGGTGAAATCGTGTCGATCGAGCAAGAAGCAGACCAGGGGGCCTTGCTGCAGGGCCTGGTTTCCTTCGCGGGCGTGCGGAAACAAATCTGCCTGGCTTACGTGCCCGAAGCGCACGTGGGCGATTTTGTCATCGTCCATGCGGGCTTCGCGCTTGGTCTGATCAATCCTCAAGAAGCGCGCGAAGTTTTCGCGCTGCTGGCGGAACTGGAGCCTGACCTGAACATGGTAGTCACGCCAGATCCGCAAACGGGGCCGGAACCGGGGCCGAAGTCAACTCCGCAGTCAAATCCGAAACAGAGCCGTTTCCGCGTGGATGCCGGGGAGTCGGCGACGGAGGCGGTTTCGGTGGCGGAAGACGGGGGTGGTCCGTGAAATACCTCGACGAGTATCGAGCCGCCGGTCCGGCCCGCGTGCTTTTAGGGCAGATCCGCAGGACGATCACCCGGCCCTGGACCTTGATGGAGGTCTGCGGCGGCCAGACGCACAACCTCATGAAATTCGGCATCGACCGCGCGTTGCCGGAAGAGGTCGAGCTGGTGCACGGGCCAGGCTGCCCCGTTTGCGTCACACCGCTGGAGACGCTCGACACAGCGATGGCGATGGCCGCCCGACCGGGGGTCATCTTCGCCACGTTCGGAGACATGCTGCGCGTACCTGGCAGCCACGAAAACCTTTTTGACGTGCGGAGCCGCGGCGGCGACGTCCGGATCGTCTACTCGCCCCTGGACGCCGTGAAGCTGGCTCGCGCCCATCCCGACCGCCAGGTGGTCTTCCTTGCCGTCGGGTTCGAGACAACCGCGCCGGCGGCCGCGGGGGCCGTGCTGGAGGCGGACCAGCAAGGACTCGAGAATTTCTCCGTCTTAGTCTCGCACGTCCGCGTGCCGCCGGCCATGGAGGCGATCCTCGGCGCGGCGGGCAATCGCGTCCAGGCCTTCCTCGCCGCAGGACATGTCTGCACGATCATGGGCTGCGAGGAATACTACCCGATGGCCGCGCGGTACCACGTTCCGATCGTGGTCACGGGATTCGAGCCGGTCGATCTGCTGGAAGGCATCTGGCGGGCGGTCCAGCAGCTCGAGGAGGGGCGGGCCGAAGTCGAGAACCAGTATTCTCGCCTAGTCCGCCCCCAGGGCAACCCGGCGGCCCGGGCCGCGATCGAGACCGTCTTCGAGATCATCGATTTCCCCTGGCGCGGGATCGGCAAGATTCCGGCCTCGGGCATGGCACTCTCTCGTCGCTATCGCCGCTTCGACGCGCGGCTGCGGTTTGCCGGGGAAGTCTTGCCGAGCGTCGAGCCATCAGCCTGCCGCAGCGGCGAGGTCCTCGCCGGCCGGCTCAAGCCGAGCCAGTGCGCGGCCTTTGGCACCCTCTGCAACCCCGACCATCCCCTGGGAGCGACGATGGTCTCGGCGGAGGGGGCCTGTGCCGCCTATTATCGGTACCGTCGTCCTCAGCCTTCGGAGGCCGCGATAGCCTGATGCCTGATCACAGCGATGCCGCCATGAATTTCACCTGCCCGCTACCCATCTCGAACCGGGCCGGGGACCGGGTGCTCCTGTCGCATGGAGGTGGCGGACGGATGACGCGACATCTCTTGCGCGACGTCTTCCGCAAGCACTTCACCAGCGACGAGCTGGCCCGCGACCATGACGGGGCCTATCTCGAGGCGGACTCGCGTCGACTCGCCTTCACGACCGATGGCTTTGTGATCCGCCCGCCGTTCTTTCCGGGGGGAAATATCGGCTCGCTGGCTGTCCATGGCACCGTTAACGATCTGGCCGCCTGTGGCGCGGTCGCCCGCTGGATGTCGGCCGCGTTCATCCTCGAGGAAGGTTTTGCGCTGGCCGACCTCGAGCGGATCGTCGCCTCGATGGCTCAGGCGGCACGCGAGGCCGGCGTCGAGGTCGTCACCGGGGACACCAAAGTGGTCGAACATGGCAAGGCGGATAGCATTTTCATTACGACCTCAGGCGTTGGCCTGGTCATCGCCGAGACGCCCCCCGACCCGAGGGCCGTCCGGCCTGGCGATCGCGTGATTCTTTCCGGCCCGATCGGGCTGCATGGCATGGCGGTCATGTCGCTGCGCGAGGGCCTGGCCTTCGAGTCGGAATTGAAAAGCGACTCCGCCCCCCTGGGAGGCCTGGTCGCCCGAGTTTACCAAGCGGGTGTCCATCCCCGATGTCTGCGCGACCCGACCCGCGGCGGAGTGGCCATGGCCCTCAGCGAGATTGCCCAGTCCTCCGGCTGCGGCATCCTGCTGGAGGAAGAGGCCATCCCCGTTCCGGAGCTGGTCAAGGGGGCTTGTGAGATCCTCGGCCTGGACCCGCTGCTGGTGGCCAACGAGGGCAAGATGCTCCTCATTGTCGCCCCCGACGACGAGGCTGCGGCCCTTCAGGCCGTGCGCTCCGATCCCCTGGGACGCGAGGCTGTCACGATCGGTCACGTTCAGGCGGAAGAGCCGGGTTGCGTGCTCGTCCACACGGGGCTTGGCAGCACGTTCGTCCTGGACATTCCCGCCGGTGAAGAACTGCCGCGTATCTGCTAACGCCCCGGCTGCGGCGACCGGGATGTTCCCAGACGCGCATCTGGGATGTCTTTCATGGTTTCGCCGCGGCTTCCCCCGCTAGCCAGCCGGTACTCCAGGCGGCCTGAAAGTTGTAGCCACCAATCAGGCCATCGACGTCGAGCACTTCGCCGGCGAAGTACAAACCTGGGACGATCCGGCTTTCGAGGGTCCTGGGATCAACCTCTTCCAGGGCGACGCCGCCGCTGGTCACTTCGGCTTTCTCGAACCCGAGCGTGCCAGTGATGGGCAGCTCGAGCGCCTTGAGCGAGACGACCAGTCTGGTGCGCTCGAGGCGTGAGAGATCCGGGCCTATCCGGCCGCGGGGAACATGGCTGGCATCCAGCAGGCACTCGACTAGACGATAAGGCAGATCAGCCGAGAGGATCGAGGCCACCGCGAGGCGACCCTGGCGGCAGGCGGTCTGAAGCCTCCGGTCAAGCGCTTCACGGTAAAGTTCGGGGAGTAGATCGAGCCGAAGCACGAGAGGCTCGGGCCCGGAGCGCCTGGCCACCGACCGGCTGAGGTCGAGGATGGCCGGTCCGCTCAAGCCAAAATGAGCAAACAGGATGGCTTCCCTGCGCTCCTGGAGAGGTGGACCTCCGCGGAGGTGAACCGAGGCGAGCACGTCCGCCAGGCTGAGCCCACGGAGCGACTCGACCCAGTCGGCCTGGACCCGGATCGGCACCAGCGCCGGGCGGGTCTCGACGATCGTGTGGCCGAGCTGCCGAGCGAGTCGATAACCGTCACCCGAAGTGCCACAGCCCGGGTACGACATCCCGCCGACGGCCAGAATCAAGCGCCGGGCTCTGAGCACCGATCCGGGCACCGCGACGACAAAACCCCCCGGCGATGCCTCGCCCTTTCCTGACGGCTCGATTGAGAGGACCGGGCTCTGACTGCGAAGCACCGCGCCCGAGCGCGCAAGCCGCCTCACGAGCGCTTCGAGTACGTCGACGGCCCGGTCCGAGACCGGAAAGATCTTGCCGTTGCCTTCGACCTTGGTTGCGATGCCCTCAGCCTCGAACAGCCGCACCGTCTGGTCGACGTCGAGTTGCCGCAGGGCAGGGCCCAGAAACGAGCCTCCCGCACCCAGAGCGTCCTGAATGGCGCGGCTGCCCCGGCACCAGGCAGGATCAAACGCCGGATCAACCGGACCGGAGACGGCTTCCAGCCGGCGCAGGCCGCGGGCATTTGTGAGATTGCACCGGGTCCCGCCGGACATGAGGATCTTGACCCCGGCGCGGCGGTTCTTCTCGAGTACGATTGTGCGGGCGCCACGCTCGGCCGCGCGGATGCCCGCCATGAGCCCCGCGGCGCCCGCGCCCAGCACGGCGACATCCCATTCCTCGGGCTGAGCGAAATCTCCGCACTCCACGCACGACCCTCCCCGGTTCCGCGTCATGATACCAGCGGCCGGAGAATCGCACGAGCGGACGGCTTTGTCCTTCGATTCACATCACGGTGAAGTAATTGGCCACGGCGAAATCGAAGTACTCGCTCTTCATGATCAGAGGCAGCTCGTTGTAGATGCAGTAGTTGCGCACCTGGAGCAGAAGGTCGCGGGGCTGGCAACAGCGGAACGGACGCTTGACCCGCTTGTAATGATGGTCGATCAGGTGCTCGACTGCCTGGCGATCGACTTCGGGGAAGCCGAGCTTGGGCGCGAAGATCTCGATCATCTGGCGGAACTCGCGCTCCGACGGGTCGGAGGCGTGGATCTTGTAAGGTATTCGGCGTAGGAATGCCTCGTCGACAAGCTGCTTGGGCTCGAGGTTCGTCGAGAAGATGATGAGCTGGTCGAACGGGACGCGGACCTTCTTGCCGTTGGCCAGGCTGAGAAAGTCGTACCGCTTTTCGAGGGGAACGATCCAGCGATTGAGTAGCTCAACAGGCTGCATGCGCTGGCGGCCGAAGTCGTCGATCAGGAAGGTGCCCAAGTTGCTCTTGAGCTGCAGCGGAGCCTCGCTGACCTTGGTCACCGGATCGTAGCGAATTTCCAGGTCTTCCATGCGCAGCTCGCCGCCAGCGACGATCGTCGGCCGCCGGATATGCACCCAGCGGCGGTCATGATCGGTGCTATCGAGCAAGCCGCTCGAACTGATCTCCTCCAGCGGCTCGTGATTGGACAAGTCGAAGAGCTTGATTAGCTGGCCCTCAATGCAAAGAACCTTGGGGATCCAGACGCTGGTGCCGAAGCATCGCGTGATTCGCTCGGCAATGCTCGTCTTGCCATTGCCTGGAAACCCGTAGAGGAACAAGCCGCGCCCGGAGTTGATCGCCGGGCCGAGCATGTCGAACGTTTTCTCGGAGATCAAGAGGTCGGAAAACGCGCGCCTCAGGTCATCCTCTTTGGGGTGCTCCGTTGCGATCGTCTGGGCCGAGATGGATTTCAGATAGTCGTCGAATTGAACGGGGGCCGTGCCCACATAGGTGCATTCTTCAAGGTAAAGCTTGGCCCGGGCGCGTCCCTGGTCTGTGAGCGAGTAGATGAAATCACCCGCCGTTGCCGAGCTGGTGTAGTTAACGATCTGCTGGTTCTTGAGCTGGCGCAGAAACTCCGGGAATGGCCCGAATGGAAGACCTAGCTCATTGGCGATCCGCCGCCCGGGTGCGGTGCCCAGATTGAGCAGGAACTTGAGCACGAGGCTCTCGATCAGGGCATACGGCAGGTCCGCGTCCTCGAACGTACTTACAGCCTGGGGAACGAAGTGCGCTCGTCCATTGCCACCCGGGGCATTAAGAAGGGGTGGAAGTACCGACGGGGCTGACAGTTTCACGCGATTTTCTCCTGGCATGAAGAGCCCGCGCCGGCATGATCGCAGCGAGAGCCCTCCCGAAGGGACGTCACGCAAACCTATGTCGCACTGCCGGTGGCGTCAACCGAGCAAGGTAGCATGTGTACAGAAGAATCGGTCGCCTGTGATGTCCCGCTCAGACAAACCGCCGCGCAAATGCATCAAGCAACGCGCGAGCCGGCTCGGGCAGCTCGATCTCTACCAGGCGCCGGTTCAAAGCACGGGGCTCGATCCGGATCAGCCAGGCGCCCTCCGGAAGCAGACCGAGGACCCGATCGGCCCACTCGACCAAGCAAACCCCGCCGGCGTTCCAATAATCGGCCGCGCCTAAGTCCTCAAAGGCTCGAGGAGATGGCAGTCGATAGGCGTCGAAATGATAGACGGGAATGCGTCCTTCATATTCATGGATGAGCACGAACGTGGGGCTTGCGATTGCGGCCGCCTCGACGCCCAGCGCCTCGGCGATGGCCCGCGTCAGCCGGGTCTTGCCCGCGCCCAGAGGTCCGATCAGGCCGATCACAAGGCCAGGCACAGCGAAGTCAGCCAGCGCCCGGCCCAGCTCCTCGGTGTCGGACTCGGACTCCAGCTCGATCTCCAGGCCTTTGTCACTCCGGGTGACTTTCATCTTTCGTTTTTTCTATGCTCTTACGGAGTCGCGGACGAGCCGGCGTCGCGGAAATGGTCAAACCCGCGGGGAAGAACGGGTACGATCCGGCCGTCGGAGTTGCGCAGGCGCAGTCCCGGCTCGGGCGTGACCACTCCCACACAGTAAAGGGTGACGGACTCCGGCGGATTGTCGAGAACCTTCTGCGCAAGCTCAGGCACGACGGTCAGGCAAAGCTCGAAATCCTCACCATCATTGAGGGCATGCTCGATTGCGGGGATGCCGTCGCCACGGGATTGAAGGGTGGCATCGGGATGGACCGGGATGCCGCTTGCTTCAAGCATCGCTCCGAGTCCTCCACTTTCTTCGAGGATATGGGTCAGGTCGGACGACAGACCGTCGGAAATATCGATCATGGCGGTTGGCTCAGCGGCCTCGTGCAGCGCGAGGGCCTCGCGAAGGCGGGGCTCGGGCCGCAGGTGCCTTCCCCGGTGCAGGCTGCCACCCAGCGGACCGGTGACCATGATCACATCTCCAGGCCGGGCACCGCTGCGGAGCACCGGGCCTCTTGAAGTCGTCTCTCCCAGCACCGTCACCGAGATGACCAGCGGCCCGGCCCAAGCATTGGTGTCGCCGCCGATCAGGTCAACCTCGTATTTCTCGGCCATCTTCTGAAGCCCGGCGTGCACGCCCTGGCCGATCGCGACGGCCGCATCCCGCGGCAGGGCCACGGCGACGACGGCCGCACGAGGCACGCCCGCCATGGCGGCAATGTCGGAGAGGTTCACGCCCATGGCCTTGACGCCGACCGCCTCAGACCCGTCGATTTCCAGTTGAAAATGTCGCCCGTCCATGAGCATGTCGGTCGTGACCAGAAGCTTCGATCCCGGCGACGTTTCGAGAACAGCGCAGTCGTCGCCGATTCCCACGGCCGTGCCCCGGCGCTTCACTCCGCCTTGCCGGCGGCGTATCCATTCGATCAGCCCGAACTCGCCGAATCGGCTGGACGATAAGCAGTCGTCAATACTTTCACCCATCGGTGTCTCATCGCGTGAAGGGAACTGCTGGCTCGCGTAATTTCAATTCCGAAATGATCGCATCGAAGAACGCGTCCCCGTCGGCGATAACCCGCTCGCTCCCGGCGGTCCGTGTAGAGCGGGCTCCGAGATCACGAAATCCGCGAGGGCCCCCAAGCGATCGGGTGACTGAGTTGGCTTGGCCATCATCACGTCGATGATGGCCTCGATCGCCGCTGCGTTCGTGCTCTATTCCCGTCGCCTAGACGTTTCACCCTGCAAAGGCGCCTTAACGTTTCTTATACTACGGGTATGAATGAGCACATCCAAGCGACAGAGCCATCCGTCGACCGGAAGTTCTCCGAGCGGGACCGAGTCTTGGCCTCAAGTCCGGACAGCCTCAATACACGCCATGAATTGTACCTTGGCGACGCGCGAGACATGAAGGAACTCGCGGACCGCCCGATACACTTGGCGGTGACCTCGCCGCCCTACTGGACACTGAAGCGATACGATGGGACCGCGGGCGCGAACCAACTCGGTCACTACGAAGACTACGAGGGCTTCCACAATGAGCTCGGCCGCGTATGGAGCAAGTGCTTCCGGAATCTCGTCCCCGGTGGTCGGCTTTGTGTGGTCGTGGGAGACGTGTGTCTGCCGCGCAGGCAAGGTGGACGGCACCTCGTCATGCCGCTTCACTCGGATATCATCGGAAAGTGTCGGGAGGCGGGCTTCGATTACCTGACGCCAATACTCTGGCACAAAATCGCCAATGCAGTGACGGAAGTCGCCGGAAACGGCTCAGCATTCCTGGGAAAGCCTTACGAGCCTAACGCAATCATCAAGAACGATGTCGAGTACATTCTGCTTTTTCGGAAGCCGGGCGCTTACCGAAATCCCACTCAAGAGCAGCGATTACTGAGTCTGATCGACAAGGCCGACCATGCCCGGTGGTTTCGATCCATCTGGACCGATATTCCTGGGGCGACAACGCGCGCGGGTCATCCTGCTCCTTTCCCCGTCGAGCTCGCCTACCGACTTATCCGGATGTTCTCCTTCGTAGGGGACCTGGTCCTCGATCCCTTCGTCGGCTCCGGTTCGACGACGGAAGCCGCCATCAAAGCCTGCCGATCGAGCATCGGTTTTGAAGTAGAGCCACAGTATTACAAGTTGCTACGCCGGAAGTTCAGCCAGCATAAGTTGGGAGCTGAGATACGCTTTCCGCAATTAGGTGAATGTGATTGACCCGCGAGTTTTCACCTGCCTCATCCTGCGGCTCATCCCGCGAGAAAAGCTCGCAAGACCTGGGCCGTGGCGTTTTCGATCAGTACGGGGGCCCTGGCGATGGCGTCGTCCAGACTGATCGGCCCGGGGCAGATGCTGAAGTAGGCGGTCACGCCCGCGTCCAGAACGGCCTCCGCGCCAGGGCCGATCGATCCGACAATAGCCAGCGCGGGGCAGCTCAGAGATCGCGCCAGGGACGCCACGCCCACAACCGTCTTGCCGTATAGACTCTGACCGTCGAGTGCTCCCTCGCCGGTTAAGCAAAGGTCGGCTGCGGCCAGCCGGTCGCGCAGCTTCACGGCGTCCAGGACGAGATTGACCCCTTTTTCCAGCCGTCCGCCGGCAAAGGCTACCAGTCCGGCCCCGAGCCCTCCGGCTGCCCCCGCGCCAGGCAGGTCCCGGATTGCCATGCCCAGGTCGCGCTCGATGATGGTCGCCAGGTGGGCCAGGTTGCCGTCCAGTCGCTGGACCATCTCGAGGCTGGCCCCTTTTTGTGGTCCATAGACCGCCGAGGCCCCATCCGGACCGCAGAGCGGGTTCGTGACGTCGCAGGCAACGGCAATCTTGACAGAGTCCAGCACACCAAGCTTGCCGGCCGAATCGATGCGGGCCAGGCGGCCAAGCTCGCCCCCACCCGGGGCAAGCTCCCGGTCCTCAGCATCAAGCAAACGAAAGCCCAGCGCCTGCGCCAGACCGGCGCCCCCGTCATTGGTGGCGCTGCCGCCAATTCCCAGGATGACCCGCCGCGCCCCGATTCCTATCGCTGCGAGAACCAGCTCGCCCGTGCCCCGCGTGCTGGCGCGCCAGGGATCACGCCTGGAGGCCGGCAAGAGGGAAAGCCCTGAGGCCGAAGCCATCTCGAGCACCGCCGTCTGTTCGTCTCCTAGAAGTCCGAACGTGGCGTCAACCGGATCACCAAGCGGCCCGCTGACCCGCGCCCGGTGGTAGGAGCCCGCCGTCGCGGCCACGAGTGCATCGACGGTTCCTTCCCCTCCGTCGGCCATCGGCACCCGATCGATCTGCGCCTTGGGGGCAACTTGAGTGACTCCCCGGGCCATCGCCTCGGCCGCCTCGAGAGCCGATAGGCTCCCTTTGAACTTGTCCGGGGCGATCACCACGTGCATCGCGGCTAGCCTCAAGAGAAACGATGGCCAGAGATCCGGCCGGCCTCTTCATTGGTCACGCTGGCGCATGAGCATAACGCAACGCCAGCGGGTGGTCCAACGGCGCGGCAGGGTAGACTGCTGCCTCGGTACCGATGAGCTGCGGCGCTCGAGTGCCGGAGGCGATCGCCTGGAGCTAAATCCGGGCCGCACCTCGGGACGGCGTCGTCCCGAGTGCCCTGGGATGCTTTGCAAGGGGCGGAGACGCTTTTTCTCAGGGCTCAAACAGTCACGCCGCCGTGTTTATGACCTCTTCGTTTCTTGGTGATCGGCTCGGGAACCTCGAAGGCAATCTCCTGCCGTTGAATGGACACGTCTTGGGGCGCATCGATACCGATCCGGACTGAGTTGTTGTCGATCTTCACGATCGTGATCCGAACGCCGTCTCCCACCTTCAAACTCTGCCCGAGCTTCCTGCTCAGAACTAACATGACTCCCTCCTTCTTGAGTCAGATCCATGCAATGGCTCAAGAGACAACCACTGTCTCGACGATGGACGCTTTGATCGTTTAGCATCTACCATGCCAAACGATCACCAGCGTCATCCTAACTTCTCTAGAGTTGCCATCTTGATATTCGGACCCCCTCCAACCTTATCCGGTCATCGCAGGATTCTGCCGATTCACCTCAGACTCGTGTAAAATTGTGCCCCGATTGTAAAGATTTCCTTCAGTCACGCCTTGCCGAGACGAGATTCGGCGTTTTGACGCTTCCTATTAACTGGACTGGGCAAGATCAGATATCTGGGGGAGATCAGCAGTCTCGATGACACTCGTGCCTTTCCAACGTCTTGTTCGCGGTCAGGCGGGTTTGGGCTTGGCTGCGTTATCAGCTTTGTTCTTGGGCGTGTTGGCATGGCTCTGGCCGATTGGGGCCGGGGGGATGATGCCGGTTGGCGGCGATGTGACCCAGTTCTTTCTGGGGCTCATGGGGACGCTCTCCGTTGCGCTTCGCGAGGGGCGGCTGCCGGTTTGGAACGAGCTCTGGGGCTATGGCTTTCCGGGTCTGGCAGAGAGCCAGATGGGGGTTTACTACCCTCCCCACTTGATTCTCTATGGGATCTTGCCGACCGAGCGGGCCTACGTGGCGAGCCTGGTTTTGCACACGCTGCTGGGGGCGCTTGGCGGCTGGTGGGCTGCCCGACAGTTTGGCGTCTCGCAGCTCGGGTCGGGGCTGGCAGGTTTCATTTACGCGACCTGCGGGTTCTTCCTCATTCACATGCCTCACCCCTGGGGATACACGACCGGTTCGTGGATGCCCTGGGCGTGGGGGCTGGCCTGGTTGATTCTCACCTCGCGGAGCGAGCGACAAGCCGGAAGGATGCTTTTGCTGTCTCTCGTCTTGGTGTTTCAAATCTTGCCTGGGCATTTCCAGGTGGCTTTCATGACCATGGCGGGGATCGCCTTACTGTCCCTCTGGGGGGGGCTCGAAGCCATGCTCAGGCGGCCGATGCCCGCGGCGGGTCAGCCGGGCCGGACCATGTCTCAGGGGCTCTGGCGCGTCTTGGCCTTGCTTTTGTGCCTGGCCATGGTTTTTCCGCTGGGGGCGCTTCAGCTCTGGCCGACGGCCCGGCTGGCGCGGTTGGCGTCAGCCCAGCGCGATTTCAACTATCTTTCGGGCTTTGCCGCCTCACCGCTTCACCTGGTTAATTATGTCGCGCCGAGGCTTTTTCATCAGTCGCCGCTGTGGCGACCACTGGTGTGGGATCCGTTTCACACCTCGCCGGAGGAGATGCTCCCTTACGTGGGGCTTGTTCCGCTCTTCCTGGCGCTGCTGGCTGTTTTTCACGAGATTCGCCGCGACCGCGCGGTGCGCGCGCTGGCGGTTCTCGCGGCGGTCACGCTGATTTTGAGCCTAGGTCCGTATGCACCCGGTTTTCGGTTCTTGATCGGCATTCCCGGCTTCTCGTTTTTTCGAGCCCCCGCGCGGTGGTCGCTGGCGACATCGCTGGCACTGGCGATTTTGGCGGGGAAGGGGCTGGACCGGTGTTGCGTCTGGCCCCGCCCGGGGCGGGCTCTGGGCTGGATGGCCGTCGGTTCCGGCGGCTGGATCGTGCTGGTGCTTGCCGTCTTGGAACTGGCGATGGCCTCAGGAACGTCACAGTCCGGTGGAGGGCTCTCGGGCGTCTTTGAGAGAGCATTCCGGGTACGGCCCTGGACTGACGACCCGGGTTTTCAGTCGGTGCGGGCCCAGGCCCGGCTGCCCGCCGGCGATCCCAGGGTTCCGGCGGTGCTCGCGCGGGCATTGTCGACTACTTCAGGCGAGCAGCCGAAGTCGTTTCTCGAAGTTCGGGGCCAGATCTACCTCCGCGAGCTTGCCGGCACGGCCTGTCTTCTGGGCGCGGTTTTGGGCGTCTCGTGGCTGACCTCGCTGCGCGGGCGGAGTGGTCACTTGCCGGCTGCGCTGGTCATTTTGACGGCTCTTGACCTCTTGCTCCAGGGTGGCGATCGGCTCGTCGCAGTGGGGCCGATGCGCGCGCTGACGGAGCAGAGTCCAGTCCTTGCGCGGCTGGCGCAGGAGCCACGAGGGACGCGTAGCGTCGATCATTTTCGCAATCTTCCCATGCTGGTCGGGCTGGAGCCGATCTCGGCCTATCGTACGCTCGATCTGCCGGCGCTCGAGCCGCTCAGTGAGCTTGCGAGCGGCCCTTTACGTTCGGCGGCTTCCCGTGGCAGGGTGCGTAAAGCGATGCGCGCCACAGGCGTGGGGGTTCGGGTGCTCGATCCGGTCGAGGTCGCGATGGAGGGGCTTCTGACACGGTCCGAGCGCGCTACCGATTCCGAGACGATCGACGACCCGGTCCTGGCTGGCTGGCTGTTCGGGCCAAGCTGGATTGCCAGTCAAGGGAGCTGGGCGTCCAAGTTCCGGATTTATCATCCCCAGACGGAGCCGCATCGGGCCTGGTTCGTCCCCTTGACCGCTCTTTCCCATCTGAACATGCTGGACCACTGGGATGGCGACACCGGGCCGCTTTTGGCGCTATTCGACCGGGCCGTGCCCTTGCGCGAGAATCGCCGGGCCTCGACCCTCCTGGACATCGAGATCGAGGCGGAGGAACCGGGCTGGGTGATCGTCGCGCAGCTTGCCGACCCACAGTGGCAGGCTCGCTGGGTAGACGAGGCGGGGGAAGAACTTCCGGCTCGAATCCTCCCGAGCTTCCTCCGGAAACCGAGCGACGGAGGGTGGCAGCGGGTCGAACTTCCCGGACCCGGGCGCTGGAGCTTGCACATGGAGTACGTCGCCAGAGACGTGCGTGACGGCCTGGCCAT
>JBKQMU010000106.1:0-4408 GCA_052146555.1 Isosphaeraceae bacterium | reverse complement strand
GAGATTTCGCATGGCCGACGGGCGATGAAGACTTTGACTGATCTCTGGGCTGAGGCTCGACCTTAGACTTGACGTCATTCGCTAGAGAGTCTGTTGCGGGTCATTCTCGACTAGGATGGTCAAGGCCGAGGCTCGTACATGTCCGCTTCACCTCCGATACTGTTGCAAAACGATTTTTGGTCCCGGCGCGAAGAACATTATTTGCGGATCAGGCTTCCACAGAGAAAATTGATTGAACGAAGCCGCTGGCGCGGCAGTTGAGAAAGCGGTCGCGGCGTTCGCCTCCTGTCTGAGAGGATCGAGGGTTTTCGCAGCCCAACCCTTCAGACAGGAGGTTTTCCAATGGCTGAGATCAGCCCTCTTCGCCGCCGCATGATCGAGGACATGACGGTCCGCAATCTGTCACCGGCGACGCAACAATCGTACCTCAACGCGGTATCAAAGTTCAGCCGGTATTTTGGTCGCTCCCCTGATCGTCTCGGCCTGGAAGATGTCCACGCCTTCCAGGTTCATCTGGTTGCAACGGGGATCTCGTGGCCTGCGTTGAACCAGATCGTCTGCGCGCTGCGATTCTTCTATGGCGTGACACTCGGCCAGGACACGGTGCCGGAGCGCATCGCCTATGCGCGTGAGCCGAGCAAGCTGCCGGTCGTGTTAAGCGCCGACGAGGTGGTGCGTTTCCTGGAGGCGATCCCGAGCCTTAAAAGCCGCATCGCGCTGACCACGGTCTACGCCGCCGGACTGCGCGTGTCGGAAGTCGTTCTCCTGAAGATCGCCGACATCGACAGCCAGCGGATGGTGATCCGGGTCGAGCAGGGCAAGGGCGGCAAGGATCGCTACGTCATGCTCTCTCCACAGCTGTTGACGATTCTACGCACGTATTGGCGGCTTGCCCGACCGAAGCGATGGCTGTTTCCCGGCCGCGACGACGAGCGTCCGCTGGTACCCAACGTCTTGCACGCCGCCTGCCGTTCAGCCTGCGCGGCGGCTGGCTTGAGCAAGCAGGTGACGGTGCACACCTTGCGGCACACATTCGCGACCCATCTCTTGGAGAGCGGGGCGGACGTGCGCATCATCCAGGTCCTGCTTGGCCATGCCAGCCTCGCAAGCACGGCACGCTACACCCGGGTCGCCACCAAAACGATCAGCAACACGCCGAGCCCGCTCGATCGGCTCCGCTTGGAAGTCGTGCCGCCCGGCTGAGCGGGTGCCATGGCTCCGGCTCTGGAGGTGGCGGATATCTTCCGCCACCATGGCGAAGCGTTTCGACAGGCGCGCGCCGGTCATCTCGGGTGCGTCGAGCGACGCGTGATGGGCGCCATCACGGCGTGCCGGACGGCGGTGCTTGGGGGCCATGTCGAGCAGTGCGACGATTGCGGTGCGACCCGCATCGCCTACAACTCTTGTCGCAATCGCCATTGCCCGAAGTGCCAGGGGCTGGCGCGCGCCCAGTGGCTCGCGGAGCGGCAGGCAGAACTGCTGCCGGTGCCCTACTTCCACGTCGTGTTCACCCTGCCGGCACCAGTCGGCGAGATCGCCTTCCAGAACAAGGCCATTGTCTACGCGATCCTATTCCACGCGGCGGCCGAGACGCTCGCCACCATCGCCGCCGATCCCAAGCATCTCGGCGCCCAGCTCGGAGTCACCATGGTTCTCCACACCTGGGGCCAGACCTTGCAGCACCACCCGCATGTCCACTGTGTCGTGCCGGGCGGCGGGCTTTCCCTCGACAGCACACACTGGATCGCTTGCAGAAGAGGCTTCTTGCTGCCGGTGCGCGTCCTCTCGCGGCTATTCCGCCGGTTGTTCTTGCGAGACCTGCAGAACGCCTTCGATACAGGCAATCTGCGCTTCTTCGGCAAACTCTCGGACCTCTCCGATCCCAAGGTCTTCGCCCGTCGTCTCGATGAGTTCCGGCACACGAACTGGGTTGTCTATGCCAAGCCCCCATTCGGCGGGCCCGAACAGGTGCTGGCCTATCTCGGCCGCTACACCCATCGCGTCGCCATCGCCAACAGCCGGCTGATCTCACTATCCGACGGCAAGGTCCGCTTCACCTGGAAAGACTACCGCCAAGACGGCAAGACCAAGATGATGACGCTTGAAGCCGACGAGTTCATCCGGCGCTTCCTGCTACACACCCTGCCGGACGGCTTCCATCGCATTCGCCACTATGGCTTCCTCGCCAATGGCAGACGCAGCGATCACCTCGCGCTCTGTCGTCGGCTGCTCGCGATCCACAACGCTTCAGCTTTGTCCAAACCGGCGAATGATCGGGCCAAAGGCGATTGCCCGTTCGCCGCAGTCGACTTCGCAATTTGTCCCGAATGCGGCGGCACCATGCACAGGATCGCAGCCGTGCCGCGCCGCTCCAACCCTCAACCATTCCATTGTGACACGTCATGATCGTCCCGCCGGCGCCAACCGTAATCGAGATCGGCCTCAATGCTGCCGGCGGTGCTTCCCGCAAAGGCGCCTTGCAAGCCACGATGTCGATCAATGTTGCTGCACTGGCATACCGCCTGTCTCAGTGTCATAGACCAACGTTGCTGCTGCGTGCAGCGCTCGACCGCCAACGTCATTTACATACAAATCGCCGTCTGTGCCGGCTCGCCAAGCGAGCCCGAACATCGATCGCCAGCAAGCCACTGGCACTTTCCCCATAAAGTCCAACCCCGCGGCTTCGTTCAATCCGGCTTCTGTGAGGTCGCGCTCACTTCAGCCGCTGCCCGTTTCGTCGTGCCCCGCGACCTCACAGAACCCTCAAGATTCCCGGAAGGCGTTTTGCGTGATTCATAGGTGGTCGGCATTACGAAGGGCCGACTATGGACGAGACCTGGAAGTCTGATCTTGACCGGTGGCTTTCACCTTTCCTCAGTGCTTTCCGACACAAGGTGCGGGCACGGATGTGCCCGGTTTATGTTGCGGGGCTGATTGGCGCTGGTGATCGCAAGAGCGTCCAGCCGATGGCGGCACGCGACGGCGAGGTGGGCTATGATCAACTTCATCACTTCATCGCCAGCGGCGTGTGGGACGCCGCGCCAGTTGAGAAGGCCCTGCTCGCCGAAGCCGACAGGATGGTTGGCGGCGGCGACGCTTGGCTGATTGTCGACGATACGGCATTGCCGAAAAAGGGCGAGCATTCGGTCGGCGTCGCGCCGCAGTATGCCTCGTCGCTCGGAAAGACCGCCAACTGTCAGTCGTTGGTCTCGCTAACGTTGGCGTCGCGCGAGGTTCCGGTGATGGTGGGCCTGCGGCTATTCCTGCCCGAAAGCTGGACAGATGATCCCGAGCGCATGGCGCGGGCTCGTGTGCCAGAAGATAGGCGGACCGCTCTGACAAAGCCGGAGATCGCGATCGAGGAGATCGACCGCGTCATCGCCTCGGGCGCGCGTTTCGGATGCGTCCTTGCCGATTCTGGGTACGGCTCCAGTGGGCCTTTCCGTCAGGCTCTGAGCGAGCGCGGTCTGCTATGGGCGGTGGGGTTGTCGCGACGCCAGAACGTCTATCCCGCCGACGTTGCTCTGATCTTCCCCGTCGCAAAGGCCGGAAAGCCTCGCAAATACCACATCCCTAATCGGCCTCCAATCTCTGCTGAAGCGTTGTTGGCTGGAGGGAAATGGCAAAGGATCAGTTGGCGGCGGGGCACGAAAGGTCGGCTGACATGTCTCTTCGCCGCCCGCCGTGTCCGTGTTGCGGATGGCCATAAGCATCGCATGCTCGATAATCGCATGCAGTGCATGCCGGGCGACGAGGTCTGGCTTGTCGGCGAACGCCGGTCGACTGGCGAGCAGAAATACTATGTGTCGAACTTAGCGGCCGATGCGAGCCTCAAGATGCTCGCCGCCACGATCAAAGCCAGATGGGTCTGTGAGCAGGCGCATCAGCAACTCAAGGAGGAGCTTGGTCTCGACCACTTCGAAGGCAGATCCTGGACTGGGTTACACCGACACGCCTTGATGACCATGATCGCTTACGCCTTCCTCCAATCCCGCCGCCTCAAAGCAGCGGGACGGAAAAAAAAGAATCGGGGGACCGCCGCCACAGCCAAGCATGCCGGCCATCAGGCAAGCCATCCTCGACCTCTTCGCACGGCCTCCACCCAGGCGATGTCCGCACTGTGAGAAACTCCTCGCCGATGCCGTCCAATCTAAAATGCCAAAGTAGTGCTAGTACCCGGAATCATCGTTCCATGCATGCAGCGGCTCGAGCAAGTGACTCATCCGACTCTCGAATTCGCGCCGGCGCGAGTCAGCTTTCTATGAAAGTGGGCACTAGCATGTTATAAAGTCATAATGACAGCTGTTATGGCCGCTTCTGCTAATGGTACTTAGCGGACATCGTCGAGGCGCTAACGAATGTCCGCGTGTAGTGGCAAGCAGACATTGACCAACCGTTGGGACGCAGT
>JBKQMU010000105.1:0-32319 GCA_052146555.1 Isosphaeraceae bacterium | reverse complement strand
CTCATCGAGTCCGCGGAAAGGCTCCGGCCTGAGACAATAAAGACGCCGCTGTCCATCCGGTCGCATCGAAACGAAGCCTGCTTCGTGGAGGATGCGCAGATGACGGGAGACACCAGACTGATGGATTCCTGCTTGCTCAACGATGTCGTTGACCTGCCGTTCGCCATTCCGCAGTGCTTCGACAATGCTACGGCGGGTCGGGTCGGCAAGGGCATGGAAGAGGCCTAGTTGCGTTTCCATGTATATACACTATCACGCATATAGCGGCGCGTCAAGGAGTCCCCGTTTTTTCCGCGATCATCACTGTGGCTTACGCGACACTTTCGGCATTCTCGTCAGCGGGTGAATCTTCCGGCGTCCAGCCACCTTCGGTGCCCGGCCTCCCAGCCCCGAATACCAGGAGGAAGAAGGAAGAAGGAAGGACATGAGGAAGAAGGAAGGATGAGGAAGAAGAAGGAAGGACATGCATTTGACGGTAGGTCGATCCTCCGTAGAAGAAGGAAGGACATGCATTTGACGGTAGGTCGATCCTCCGTTACTCTGTCCTGATCACCCAGGGAGAACCATCCATGACGATCGCCCGCGCCCACCTTGTCGATCCGGCGGTAACTCGCTGGTATCACTGCATTACCCGCTGTGTGCGGCGGGCCTTCTTGCTCGGGGAATACCCCGACCGCAAGAAATGGATCGAGCAGCGGCTGGAGGAACTCGCGGGGATTTTCGGCGTTTCGGTCGCGGGGTTCTCGGTGCTGGACAACCACTTGCACGTGCTGGTCCGGCTCGATCCCGAGACGTCGGCCGGCTGGTCGGACGAAGAGGTCGCACGGCGATGGGGGCGGCTCTTTCCGCCTCGCGACCGGATGGGTCAGGCGCTGGCGATCACCGCCGACTGGCTGAAGCAGCGGCTCAAAGATCCCGTCTGGATTGCCAGGATCCGACAGCGGCTGCAGAGCCTGAGCTGGTTCATGAAGTGCCTGAAGGAGCCGCTCTCGCGAATGGTGAACCGCCAGGAGCAAGCTCGCGGGGCATTCTTCGAGGGCCGTTTCAAGAGCGTGGCGATCCTGGATGAGGAATCGCTGCTGGCGACGTGCGTCTACATCGATCTAAACCCGGTGGCGGCGGGGATCGCCAAAACACCCGAATCGAGCGAACATACATCAATAAAGGAACGCGTCGAGCACGTCGAGTCGCAGGGCCGAACCAAGGATCTGAGGCCCGCTCAGAGCGGCAGCGCGGCCGGCTCGAAGGCGGCGGCGGGGCTGGAAGAAGCGCTCTGGCTCTGCCCGATCGAGGATCGTCGGCGGCTCGATTCGACACGTGAAGGGATGATCGATGGTTTCTCGTTGGGCAACTATTTCTTGCTGGTCGACTACACAGGCCGGCTGCTACGCAGCGGCAAGGCCACAATCTCACGCGAGCTGACCGGCATCCTCGAACGCCTGGGGACGACCTCCCAAAGCTGGCAAGCCCGCCTGCGGAAGCTCGTCGAAGGCCGACTCTTCGGCCGCTTCTTCGCGGCCACCCGCCAGCGCCTGAAGGAAGTCGCCGAGCGCCTGGGCCTGAGCCGGGCCCCCAATCTTGCCGGTCGCCCGGCCGCCTGAACCGTCGCGCCCCCGCCGATCGCACTTCCTAATGCCTTCTCCAAGGCCAGCCCGCGCCTGCTCCGCCTGCCGGTACGTCCCTGCCCTGTCACCACAAGCGGGAAATCGGATACATCCGAGCCGAAGGTCCAGTTCTCAGTCAGGGAATTCCTTTTTTCAGCCAGGACAAATGCCGAAGCGAAGCTGAAGCAACAGGTCTGGTATTGCTCCATCGGACTGTGCCTGTCCTTCTTTCACTTCTTTCAAGCCCATCGTTTCAAGCCCATCGCATCGGACTGTGCCTGTCCTTTCAAGCCTCGCCGGTGCCGTCCACGGTCCGCACCACATTTTCCCTGAGTGGGCCGACAAGTATAAAGGCAAGTTCGACGACGGCTGGGACAAGTACCGCGAGCGAGTCTTCGCCCGACAAAAAGAACTCGGCTCGATCCCGGCAGACACCCAGTTGACGCCGCGGGACGCAACGATGGCATCATGGGACAGCATTCCCGAGACGGAGCGGGCGTTCCAGCGGCGACTGATGGAGGTATACGCCGGGTTCGTCGAGCACACAGACGCCCAAGTCGGCAAATTGGTCGACGGACTGGAGCAACTCGGCCTCCGCGACAACACCATCATTCTCTACATCTGGGGCGACAACGGCTCGAGCGCCGAAGGCCAGAAGGGGACCGTTAGCGAATTGCTCGCGCAGAACAACATCCCGAACACTATGCAGCAGCAACTTGCCGCCCTGGAGAAGGTTGGCGGGATTCCGGCGCTGGGCGGTCCGAAATTAGACAACATGTACCACGCTGGATGGGCATGGGCGGGCAGCACGCCATTCAAGTCGACGAAGTTGGTTGCGGCCCACTTCGGCGGCACCCGCAACCCGCTGGTCGTCTCATGGCCCAAGGGCATCAAGCCAGACAAGACGCCGCGATCGCAGTTCCACGACGTTAACGACATCGCGCCGACGCTGTATGAATTGATCGGCGTCAAGCCCCCCGACGAGGTGAACGGATTCAAGCAGGACCCGATCGACGGCGTGAGCATGGCTTACACCTTCAGCGACGCCACGGCCCAGACACGCAAGAAGACACAGTATTTCGAGAACAACGCCAGCCGCGGCGTCTACCACGAGGGGTGGTTCGCCTGCACCTTTGGCCCGTTCGTCCCCTGGGATACGCCGAGCACGGCCGCACGTCTGAAAGGTTGGGACGCGAACAAGGACGTATGGGAACTCTACGACCTATCGAAGGACTTCTCCCAGGCGGACGATCTCGCCACCAAAGAACCCGAACGGCTGGCGAAGATGAAAGACCTGTTCCTGGCCGAAGCCAAAGCTAACAAGGCGCTGCCGATTGGCGGCGGACTTTGGACACGCTTCCACCCGGAGGACATGATCACCAGCCCCTACAAGACTTGGCGTTTCGACGCTACCACCACCCGCATGCCGGAATTCTCCGCCCCGGCCCTCGGCAAACGTAGCAACCAAGTCACGATCGATGTCGAGGTGGGCGACGAAACCTCCGGCGTACTCTACGCGCTCGGCGGCGCGAGCGGTGGCGTGACGCTTTACATGGACAAGGGGCAGCTTTTCTACGAGTACAACATGCTCATCATCGAACGAACCACGGCGAAGTCCGACGGCAAACTCGGGGTCGGCAAGCACACGATTGAAGTCTCCGAAACGATCCCCAAGCCCGGGGCCGCTGCCGAGGTCGTGCTGAAGGTGGACGGCAAGGAAGTGGCGAAGACGACGGTGCAGCGGACCGTGCCGGGCGCATTCACCGCCAGCGAGACGCTCGATATCGGCGTGGACCTCGGCTCGCCCGTCTCGCTCGAATACTTCGAACGCGCTCCATTCAAGTTCGACGGCAAGATCGAGAGGGCGACCGTCGAATTGAGGTGAGCGAGGAGCCGTGAGTTCGCTAGATCGATCTCCTGTTGATGCGTACGACAGCCAAATTTCCCCAATGCGAGTCCCGGGCTCGGTCACCGGCCAAACAAATCTCAACAGCCGTATCGCTGTCCCGAGTGCCTTTCTGGTGCTTCGCAGGCCTTCAACCGTCCAAGTACTTGCGTCACCCTGACTCGACTGACGCGCAGGTAACGGGCGAGTGCCGCCCGGCTCTCGAACTTGCCGGAGTCAACGAGCGACTGATAAGATCTCGCGAGGGACCCGATCGCGGCGCGGCTTCGGAAGCTGCTTTGGGTTCGTTTCGAGCTTGAATGCGGCTCCCCAAGGGTGCAGCGTGATGACGGCGGATCGACGTAACCTATTGGTCCGTAAAGAACCTAGCTCGACGAAACCCGTAATCGAGTTGAGGCCGCCTCGGGGAGCTTGAGTAGGTCTGGTCTCGCCTCGATGACGAACCCTTGGTTGCAACTCACTTTACGGTCAAGGGTTCTGTCGTTTTTTCTGGCTCGCGTGGTTGTTCTGAGTCAGGAACCGAGTCATGCTCCGTGCGATTATGGCTGCCTCAGAGTCATGTCCGCGTCACGCGGGACGCGATCCACTTGCTGGATTGTCACTTCGATCCGGCGATCAGGGATCAGCCACAGGAGCGCGACGGATGAGTACAGTCCGACCGAGACCCACGCGTTCCAATGAGAAGCGGCGATCCCGAGCACATAGGCCGCTGGGGAGAGTTTCCCTTTGATATCGCCGCCGATCGCTTGTCGCAGCTTCGATTCCAATCCGTCCGCCCGAATGATAACTGTTTGCAAGATCAAATACGCCACCGCGGCAAGTAACAGTACCGCTCCATAAACGGCGGCGGGCAGACTACTGAAGTGGCTCGCGTGTAACCAACTCGTTGTGAACGGGAACAGCGATAGCCAGAAGAGGAGATGCAGATTGGCCCACAACACGGCTCCGTTGATCCGCCGCGTGATCTGCAACAGATGATGGTGGTTGTTCCAGTAGATGCCGAGATACAGAAAGCTGAGCAAATACGTCAGGATGGTGGGCACAACCGATAGCAGCGCCGCCGCGTCAGCCCCGGGCGGCACCTTGATATCAAACACCATGATCGTGATGAGGATGGCGATGACGCCGTCGCTGAATGCTTCCATTCGAGTCTTATTCATGGCCGCATTCTACAGACAAAATTCGTCACCACGGAATCGCGATCCTGCTTCAGAAGTTGATGTCCGCCGCTCGGCGCAGCACTGCGGCCCTCTCTGTCATTGGGCGCTTCAAGACCAGCCATCCCTGATGGGTTGTTTCGGTGGTCACTTCAATAAGTCACTTTGCAGAGACCTCGACGGGGTGTGAAGCCTGACAGGCGAAGCGCGCCAGGACAGGAGTTCTAAACCGACCCGGCAGAATAGCCCAGGCCAGAGGGAAAAGCCCGGTTGGAGCGTTTGGGCCGGCCTTCTGATTGCTCGCAGCGCAACGTCACACCACGTCATGCGCCATGCATCCAGTCAGAGAAGGCTGTCCTCGCATGCGCACAAGCGAGCAAGAGGCTGCTCATCCTTGGCCAGAACATCTGCCTCCTCGGGCCTGCCCCGGCTCGCACATCGTGATGCGATGAGCTCGCTCGAAATCACAACGCGGCGGGATTCATACGGAATCCTCCTCCCTTGGCTCCAAACGCTTACACACGTCCGCGACCCGGTCGATCAGGGAGCGATCGTAGAGCCGGTTTGTGTGGAGAATTGCAATCTCGAGGGAGCCCTCGAAGTTGACGTCCGCCCTCTGTGACCTCGCGTCTCAGCGCACGTGGCGCGAACCACGCTCAGTTGGAAAACGCCGCCTTTCCGTCTTCAAAGGTGGGCTTCCCTGTCGTGGTAGCTCGGGTTTCTCTCCCGGACTTGTGGTAGTCGTCGATGGTCGATCGGCGGACCGGACGCGCCCGGGGCGATCGGCCCAGGCGCGGGCCGGCGTCTCACATCTCGGAAACGAGGATGACCATGGAGTGATCCTGCACCGGGTAAGTGTGCAGAATCGGGATTTTGGGAGCTTGATCGAACTCCAGGATATCTTCCGGCGAAGGAAGCGCCGTATCGACGACCCTGCGCCAGGCTCGTCCGGACGGAGAGGCTGGGATCCGGAAATCGAGGGGAAATCCGCAGCTATTCATGGCGACGTAGATATCTGCATCGACCACGCCCTCGTGATCGCAGCAGCGGCCGTCCAAGACAAAGGCGATCGTCCGGCTGGTCCACGAGAAATCAGGCAGCGCCGGGTCGACGCCGTGCCAGAGAATCTCGGGCGGCCCGGCTCCCCAGCCGCCAGTGAAGAAGGTCTTTCGCCGCAGCGCGGCGTGCGCCTTGCGAAAGGCGATCATCATGCGGACGAACCGGAGGAACCCGGCGTTGCGGTCCTTGAGCGTCCAGTCGACCCAGCTCGTGCTGTTGTCCTGGCACCAGGAGTTATTGTTGCCTTGCTGGGTTCTTAAGAATTCGTCCCCGCCCAGGATCATGGGCACGCCCTGAGAGATCAAGAGCGTCGCCATGAGGTTCCGGGCTTGCCGCTGGCGCAGACGGTTGACCGCCGGGTCGGACGTCGGTCCTTCAGAGCCGCAGTTCCAGCTCCAGTTGGAATTGTTGCCGTCGCGGTTTCCTTCGCCGTTGGCCTCATTGTGTTTGTAATTGTAAGAGACCAGATCGTAGAGCGTGAACCCGTCATGGCAGCAGATGAAGTTGATCGAGTGCAGCGGTCCGCGGCCGTGGTAGAGATCGTCGCTGCCGCAAATCCGGGTGGCCAGGGCGGAGGTCATGCCGGGGTCGCCGCGCCAGAACCTGCGGACGTCGTCGCGGAATCCGCCGTTCCAGTCGCACCAGCGATCGCTGCCGCCGAATGTCCCCACCTGGTACAGTCCGGCCGCGTCCCAGGGTTCGGCAATCAGCTTGGTCTCGTAGAGCAGCGAGTCCTCGGAGATCCGATTGACAGCCGGCGGATTGACCATGACGTTTCCCCGCCGGTCGCGGCCAAAGACCGAAGCTAAGTCGAAGCGGAAACCGTCAACCGCGGCCTCAGCGACCCAGTTACGCAGGCAGGTGATCAAGTAGTTACGAACGACCGGGTGGTCGCTGTTAAACGTGTTGCCGCAGCCAGAGTAGTTCAGGTAACGGCCATGCTCATCAAGCATGTAATAAAGCGAGTTATCCAAGCCCTTGAAGTTGAATGTCGGCCCCTCGTCGCCCCCCTCGGCCGTGTGGTTGAAGACGATGTCAAGGATGACCTCGATGCCGCGACGGTGAAACGCGTCGACCATGCCACAGAACTCGTCCCACGGCTCGGACCGCTCCGGGTTCATCGCGTAAGCGGACTTGGGCGCTCCAAATAAGATCGGATTGTAGCCCCAGTAATTCTTCAGCCGGTCGCCGGAGATTGGACTGAAAAACGGAGAATCGTTCTCGTCGAACTCATCGACCGGCAGCAATTCGACGGCCGTGATTCCCAGCCACTTGAGGTAATCGATCTTCTCGGAGAGGCCGGCGAAGGTCCCGGGGTGACGGACACCCGATGACGGATCGATCGTAAAGCCGCGAACATGCAGCTCGTAGATGATCGTATCTTCGAGCGGAACGCGCGGATTGACGACGCCTTCGTGCTCGATCATCGACTCGTTCATGAGGCTTCGACGCGGCAAGTTGCCACTTAATCCCCACGGCCGGCCGCACGAGAGCGCCCGCGCATACGGGTCCAGGAGAACGTTCGAGGGGTCGAACCGGTGTCCGTTGCCTTGCGGTCCGTCGATCCGGTATCCGTAGCAGAACTCTTCGGGGAGACCCTCGACCCGTACATGCCAGTGATCGCCGGTCCGGTTGCACAGGACATCGAGCGGAATCTCGGCCAAGATCTCCCCCTCGCACGGCTCGGAAAGCACCAGCCAGACTGCCGTTCCATGGCGGCAGATCAGCGCGAAGTTAACTCCGTTGGGCATCGGAAAAGCGCCTAGCGGCAAGGGACTTCCCCGACCCACGATGAGCGTCCGGTCACCGTACCGGTACTCGGTGCGAAACATTTGATGCGGTGCGATCTTCGTAGGTGACATGAGTAACCAGTCGCTCTATTGGGGAGCGTACAAAGTGACGGTCAAGCGGCACAGAGAGACCGACTCGGGCCGCTGCCGGGCAACGGATCCGGTCACATCGCGACGTTTCACGGGTACCGGCCGTCAACAGCGTGGCCGGTTCAATTGGATTTTAACCGGGCCGCATCGCTTTCTCGACAGGCTGCTTGACGCGGCAGGTCACTTTTCTGGAAAAACATTCGTCAATGCAAGCGCAGATCGCACAGCTTCACGAAACAGTCCACAGCTTCGCTCCTGGCGCGAACCGGCTCCGTGCCGACCAGACTACGGCGGCTCTCTCGCAACTCTCAGCGCCGCTCTCGTGTTCGACGGGAGAAACCATGTGCATTCGCGGCTCTGTTCAACCGGCCTCAAAAAACGAAAGCCTTCGCCCCGTATTTCCGCGGGGGGAAGGCTCGCAAAGGTGTTCAAGGCAGTCTTCGAGAATCAGAATACGAGCCTGGCTCGGCTGACCCGCGGGATAGTCATTTCGGATGCTCGATCCGATGAGCCCGGAGCGGTTCTTAGCGCTCGGTGCCCGCGCGATCGCTAATCCGACCGTTGCGGGTCGAATTCGCGTAAGTCGCGGTCAGCATTCCCAGCAGGGCCGCACGACGGCCCGCACGAGTCGACTTGCCGCCACGACGCACCCGGGCCACAGCGCCTGCCCACTCGAAACCAACATGCACAGGTGCAGTCTTCTTGGACTTCGGTTCATTCATCGACAAAAACTCCCCACGAGCAGAAACGCGACCTGAGTCGTCAGGTCAACGCTCTACCATTCCGTTGGACCGCACGGAACCCGAATTCCGCCCGGCGTCGCCATCCTGGCGTACACCCATTTCATCTTTACCGCGGCACGGCTACCGCGGAGCACGATCGTCCGCAGATTCGATATCGAAAAAGACCGGCGCTGCCGTACTTACGCGAGCGACCAGACCGCATGGGCAGTCGCCTTGACCCTGTACGGCTCATGCGCGAAGTCCCTATCTCATCGGATGCCGAACTCACTCGAGTTAACCTGGATCAAAAAGTTAACCCACGCTACCAGTAAAAGAAGCCGGATCAAAGCAATGGGACGCTTACCCCCCGATTCACAGCTTGCACGACTCTCTTCTACTCTCGCTCCATATGCAAAATCTAACAACCCCACAGATCGACGTCTAGAAAAAAAACCTCCCTGTGCGCGTTTTATCAGACGCCTGAGGGCGTGATATCGCCATGGGAACCTTAGTTCAAGAACGAATGAATTCTCACGGACGTCTGCGTCCCTTCGCCCGCCAGGCTCCCAGGCTCGATGTTTCTTACTCTATCCAATCATGGCCAGGACGTATCGCACAACCTGGATAACCAATGTGATGCTTGCCGTAAAAGCATGCGGCGGCTGGACCTGGGGATGGATTTTGAGAGCGATCGCGGCCAGTAAAAGCAAAAGCGTGCTGATGCCGTTGAACGTGCCATGCATGGCGACTGTGGCAATCATGCTACCGGTTCGCTGGTAGACCGTACCCAAAGCCATGGAAAGGAAAAAAATGGCGATAGGAGCAGGCCATTGAGGACAATGCATGGCTGCGAACGCGAATGATGTCAGGAAGATGGCAAGATTTGAAGCGATCGGCACACCAGGCACTCGGAACGATTCCTTGGACAGGGGAAATGTCGAATCCAGCGGCTGGGCGACGGGCAGCATGTCGAGCTCCCACTCGAAGTCGTCCTTGGGGAGTGTTTGCGGCTTGCCTTTACCGCTTCCGCCAAAGAGCCTGCTAAGCCATCGCTGGATGATGCATCGGAACAGAAGCTCTTCGGCCAGCGGGGCCAGCACCATGGTTGATAGGACAGCGAGGACGGCCGCAGCAAAGGTGAACTTGTCCAAAATCATCTGCTCGACGACGTGTTCTTGACGCCGCCAGATCCGGACCGCGACGCTCTGGACCCCGTACACCACCGGGGTCATGAGCATCGCATATCGAACTCCGACGATCATTTGCCGGCGCCAGCGCCTGGCGTGCAGCCCCAGATCGGCCAAAGTGGCCCCCGTGCTCAGTCGGAGCTGCACTGGGACGAGCACAAGCAAGAGGAGATTAACAACGGCGAGCTGGAGCATCAGATCCGTTGGCGACTGGGGGGTGCCAGCGGCCGCATCTTTTGGCTGTTTGGCTGGCTGCTCCTTTTCCACGGTCGAGTTCTCGGCGCGCTTGGCGGCGTCCGGAGCGGGAGCCTTTTTTAGCTTGCTGGCGGCGGCGGGGGCAGAGGCTTGTCCCGCGGATTCCACATAGAATTGGTGGACGACGAGGTTAACACCAAGATAAAGGAAGGCGATCGCCGTGACCGTGAGACCTCCCCAGGGCGCCGGGCGGGCAGGTAGGGTCCCGAGATCCTCGTCCGAAACCAACGGGAGCCCTGAGTGGAGGCGGCGGAGAGCCCACCCCCAAGACCAGAAAATGCCCACGACTGCGGCCAAGAGGAGGGCAGAAACGATCGAAAAGGCAACCAGATCGAGACCATTGGCGCTCATGAGACGGCGTCAATCCTGTAAAAAAGTTCCCGGCAGCCAGGGCCTTACGACCTTACAAGCCCGCTTCCGCCGTCTTGTCCATACGTGCGAGGGATTCTAGAATCGCCACGATGAATGCCGATGTCACGGTGCCTCCGGCTGATTGCCCTGGACCCCGAGCACCTCAGGAGCTCGCTAGACCGATGATCGATCTCGATCTCCAGATGCAGATTCTTCGCCGAGGCGTCGAATCCATCGTCCCGGAAGAGGAGTTTCGCAAGAAACTGGAAAAGGCGATCCGCCAAGGCCGCCCTTTGCGTGTCAAGTACGGCATCGACCCGACCGGCATCGACGTTCATTTGGGCCATACCGTTCCCTTGCGCAAACTCAAGCAGTTTCAAGATCTGGGCCACACCGCGGTTATCATCATCGGTAATTATACGGCGCTCGTCGGAGATCCTTCCGGCCGCGATGAGACCCGCGCCAAACTCACTGAAGCCCAAGTAGCGGCCAACGCCCGCGACTACCTGCAGCAGGTGGGACGAATCATCGATCTGGAGCGCGCCGAAGTCCATCATAACGGCGACTGGTTCTCCAAGTGGTCGTTCCTCAGCGTGCTTGATTTGATGCGGCAGATGACCCTGGGCCAGATCGCCGCCCGGGAGGACTTCGCCAACCGCATCGCTGCCGAGAAGCCTGTCTACCTCCACGAGTGCCTCTATCCGCTCATGCAGGGGTGGGATTCGGTGGAAATCAAGGCGGACGTTGAGCTCGGTGGCACCGAGCAGCTCTTCAGCCTGCTGGTTGCGCGCGACCTGCAACAGGCGCGCGGCCAGGAGCCGCAGGTGGCGATGACCATGCCAATCTTGGTCGGCACCGACGGCGTCCGGCGAATGGGCAAGAGCCTGGGTAATTATATAGGTGTGGCCGATAGCCCGGAGAACCAGTTCGGCAAGGTGATGAGCATTCCCGATGAGCCGATGCGGCAATACTTCACGTTGCTCACGGACATGCCGATTTCCGAGGTCGATCGCTGGCTCTTTGACGGCGTCAACCCGAGGGACGCCAAGGAAGCGCTAGGCAAGGCGATCGTCGCGCAGTACCACGGAGCAGAGGCTGCGGATCTGGCGGCGGCCGACTTCCGTCGACGAGCCACCGGCCTTGACCCCGATGAGATTCCCGAAGTACCCCTGGCCGCCGATAAGCTCGATGCCGAAGGCCGCATCGCCGCGCCGATCCTCCTTAAGGAATTGAAGCTGGAGCCGAGCACATCGAGCGCCCGCCGGCTCATCGAGCAGGGAGGGTTCAACGTCGGCCCGGCGCGGGAGACTGTCGCGGACTCCAAGGCCTTGATTTATATCTCCGATGGCTTGATCGTCCGGGTCGGCAAGCGCAAGATCGTAAAAGTACGCCTGGTCTAACCGTACAGGCGTGCTCCAAAAGGTCGAAGGTCCCATGGCCCAGCACGGTTTGGGCATTATTGGCTGCGGCCTGATCGCCGAGTTTCATGCCCGGGCGATCGCCGAGACTCCCGGCGCCGCTGTCGTCGCCGCCTATAGCCGTCATCGAGCCAATGCGGAAAAGATCGCCGGGATGGCCGCAAAGCCGTGCGGGATCTATACCGAGCTCCAGTCGATGCTGGCTCATCCCGGCCTGGACGTCGTTTGCATCTGCACGCCCAACGGTGCCCATCTCGAACCGGCTTTGATGGCCGCGCGTGCAGGCAAGCACGTTGTCGTCGAGAAGCCACTGGAAATCACGCTTAGTCGGTGCGACGCCATCATTCACGCCTGCGATGCCGCGGGGGTTGGCCTTTGCACGATCTTTCCGTCACGATTCACGGCCGCCAACGTCCGCCTCAAGGAAGCCATCATGGCGGGCCGATTCGGCCGCCTTACCCTGGCTGATACGTACGTCAAGTGGTGGCGCACCCAGGAATATTATGATTCTGGCGGCTGGCGGGGCACCTGGGAGCTCGATGGCGGTGGGGCGCTCATGAACCAGGCGATCCACAACGTCGACCTTCTCTGCTGGCTCATGGGCGATGTCGATGCGGTCGTGGCCCTCACCGCGACCCTGGCGCATGTTCGCATCGACGTTGAAGATACGGCCGTGGCCAGCCTGCGGTTCAAGTCTGGCGCCCTGGGTGTCATCGAGGCGGCCACGAGCGTTTATCCGGGCCTCCTGAAGCGCATCGAGATCCATGGCGATCGAGGTTCGGCTCGCGTCGAACAGGACGACATCACCCTCTGGGACTTCCAGGAGAGAGTCCCCAGCGACAACGAGGTCTACGCCGCCATGGCCGCAACCTCCGGCTTCAAATCCGGCGCCAGCGACCCGCGCGGAATCACACACACCGGCCACCGCGACCAGCTTGCCGAGTTCCTCGCGGCAATCGACCGGAAACGTGCTCCCCGGGTCGACGGACGCGAGGGCCGCAAGTCGGTCGAGATCATCCGTGCCATCTACCAGTCGGCCCGAACCGGCCAGGTGGTAAAGCTGCCGCTCGTTGAAGGTGGGCAGTAGGTGGTAAATGGTAGGACAGCGGGCAACCCGCGATCTCCAGCGTCGGCTGCCACGCTTGCGTCTTCGCAAGCGTGCCGCTAGAGGCTGAGGCCGAAGCCGGCCCGGCACGCGCACGTGAGCGTGGCACCCGGCAAATAGAGCGATCAAGGCCAGTGCCATGTCGTAAAATCATACTAGAGAGGGACGCGCCCGTTCCGCGCGCAGTCGTGCCGGTTCACGGTGGGGTGCGCACTTTGCTAGTGATTGTCACACAGCCCCGACCACGAACCCGTCAATGTCCCAAATTGTCCCACTTTTCACCAAAGATTTCTTGTCGCGCGGGGCAACAATGCGCCAATAAGTCTTTTAGCTTCAATGACTTAGGCTCTGGCACGAGGGCTCCTGAATGCTGGGCGCGTGAGCATCAGCCGCATGGCTTCCGCGACGCCCAAATCCCAAGCAGCGTAGTCCTTGGCCATGCACCTGCCTCTGCCGGGGTGGTAAGATTCACGTCGATCGGATCGGTCGAATCAGACCACCCTCGTTCTCAACCGACTCATGGCACAACGACCAACCTTCTACATCCTGGACGCCTACTCGCTGATCTTTCAGGTCTTTCACGCCATTCCGGAGATGACCGGTCCGGCCGGGCAGCCGACGCAGGCGGTCTTCGGGATCTTCCGCGACCTGCTCAACTTATTGCGTGATCGCAAGCCCGACTACCTGGCGGCCGCCTTCGATGGCGAAGGGCCGGTGTTCCGTACGGAGATTTACACCGAGTACAAGGCCAACCGCGCTGCGATGCCCGCCGACCTCGTCCCGCAGATTCCTCTGATTCGCCGCGTCTTCGAGGGTTTCGAAGTGCCGGTGCTGGCGGAATCGGGCATGGAGGCCGACGATGTCATCGCGACCTTGGCCCGACGCGGCGAGGAGTTGGGCCTGGACGTCTCGATCTGCACCGCCGACAAGGACGCCCGCCAGCTCATTTCCGACCACGTACGGGTTCTCAACCTACGCAAGAACAGCGTCATGGACGCCCCTGCCCTGGCCCAGGAATGGGGCATCCGCCCGGACCAGGTCGTGGACTTCCTGGCGCTGACGGGCGACTCGGTCGATAACGTGCCCGGAGTGCCGGGCATCGGCCCGGCCTTTGCCTCGGCGTTCCTGAAGGAGTTCGACACGCTCGAGGGCCTGCTGGCGAATATCCCGAAGGTCAAGGGGCCCAAGAAGCAGCAGAGCTTGCGTGAGCACGCCGAGACCGCGCGGCGGGCACGCGTGCTCGTTGCCCTGCGCGACGACTTGGCACTCGACCTGGACTGGGAAAAGCTGCGGACAACGCCTCCGAATCTGCCTGCTCTGAAGGCCCTCTGCGTCGAATGCGGGTTTCACCGATTCATTACTGAGCTGGGGGCATCGGAGCCGCCAGCCCCCGCCGCCGAAAAATGGACGGTCGACTATCGCCTCGTCGATTCGCCCGAACTCTTCAGCGAATTCCTGGCCGAACTGAAGCGTCAGCCCCGCTTCTGCATCGATACCGAGACGACCGCCCTGGACCCGCTTCGCGCCAGCTTGGTCGGGCTGGCCTTGAGCTGGAAGCCTGGCGAAGCTTATTACGTGCCTCTGCGGGGGCCGATCCACTGCCGCGTTTTGGACGCTCACCTGGTGCTCGAAGCCCTGCGGCCGATACTCGCCGATCCCGGCGTCGAAAAAGTCGGCCAGAATATCAAGTACGACATGCTGGCACTGGGCCGCGCTGGGGTACGGATCGACGGTCCGATCACCGATACCATGATTCTCAGCTACCTGCTGGAAAGCGGTGAGCGCAACCACAACCTCGACCAGCTTTCTCAGCGGCTCCTGGGACACACGATGATTCCGATCACCGACCTGATCGGCAAGGGCAAGAAGCAGGTGCGGATGGACCAGATCGAGGTGGCCCGGGTCGCCGAATATGCCGGCGAGGATGCCGACGCGACCTGGCGCATCGAAGAGATCCTCGCTCCCAAGGTCCGCTCCGAAGGGCTCTGGCAGCTTTATGCGGAAGTCGAGCGGCCCTTGATTTCAGTCCTTGCCGCAATGGAGGAAGCGGGCGTCTTGATCGACGGCCCGCGACTCAGTGCACTTTCGCGTGAGTTCGCCGGGCGTCTGGCCACGCTCGAGGAAGATGTCTACAAGCTGGCGGGTGGGCCGTTCAATATCAATTCCGGCCCCCAGCTTCGTGAGGTGCTCTTCCAGCGGCTGAATCTGCCTCCGGTGCAGAAGACCCCCGGCGGCGAGCAGAGCACGGCGCAGGACGTGCTCGAAGAGCTGGCGGCAAAGCACCCCCTTCCAGCTCTCTTGCTGGTGCATCGGCAGCTCTCCAAGCTCAAAAGCACCTATCTCGACGCCCTGCCGGCGCTTCTTCACCCCGACGATGGGCGAATTCACGCCTCGTTCAATCAGAGCGTCGCAGCCACCGGTCGCCTCAGCTCCAGCGACCCGAATCTTCAGAACATTCCGGTCCGCAGCGAGGAAGGCCGGCAGATTCGCCAGGCGTTCGTGGCGCCTGCGGGTTGGCGGCTACTGACGGCCGATTACTCTCAGATCGAGCTCCGGATCCTGGCCCATTTTTCGGCCGATCCAGCGCTGCGGCGAGCTTTTGCGCTCGATCACGACATTCACAGCGTCGTCGCCGGGCAGATTTTCGGCGTGCCGGAAGAAAAGGTTGACTCGGCGATGCGGCGTGTCGCCAAGACGGTGAATTTCGGAGTCATTTACGGCCTTTCCGCGTACGGCTTGGCCGGCCGTCTGGGAATTTCCCAGGCCGACGCCGCCGCGTTCATCGACGCCTATTTTCGCGAGTACGCGGGCGTGGACGCGTTCATCACCCGGACGCTGGAAAGCGCCCAGGCGGCCGGCCGGGTCGAGACCATCCTGGGCCGCCGCCGGCCGATCAGCGGCATCAAGAACACCACCGGCCGCAGCCGCAACCTCGCCGAGCGTACAGCCGTCAACACCGCCATTCAAGGCTCCGCCGCCGACTTGATCAAGATGGCCATGATCAAGATCGACCGCCGGCTCCGCGCCGAGAAGTTGGCGTCCCGGATGATCCTCCAAATCCACGACGAGCTGGTCTTCGAGGGACCCGAGAATGAGATCCCGCGCCTCGCCCACCTCGTCGGGCACGAGATGACGACGGCCCTCGAGCTGGACGTGCCGCTAAAGGTCGACATCGCCGCCGGACCGAACTGGCTGGATGTGGAGACGATCGAGGCGAATTGAGTCGCGTCGAGGAGCCGTGGCCGCGGTCAGGCAGTGACGACGCGGAAGAACGACTAAGGCTCCGCGTCGCGCGGACCGATCAAATCCCAGGGGCACGACGAAGGCAGCCGGGCTGGAAGAGCTCGCCCAGAGGAATCACCAAGCCCGGTAGAACATCGCCGCCATCCAGGCTCCCGGTCGCGTCGACAACAAACGGCTTCCCCTCATTGTCGTAGACAGTTACGGTTTGAGACTTGAGGTCGAAAGTCCAGACCAGGCTCGTGCCGGCGGCGAAGTACTCGCGCAGCTTGCGCTCCATTTCTTTCTCAGTATTGGACGGGCTAAGCACCTCGATGGCGAGGTCCGGCGCGATGGGCGGAATGGGGCCATACGCTTCAGGCAAATGTTCCCAGCGGACAAATGACACATCCGGGATGCGAACCAGCCCCTTGCGCAGCCTCATCATCCCATCGGCGCCGGCGGCCACGCCAAGGTCATGGCGGCGGAGGAATTCCACCAAAATGGTGCCAATCTCCAGCGCCAGGCGCGATTCATCGAAGCCCATTACTTTCTCCACCAGGACGCCGTCAACCAGCTCGCACAACCGTTTTTCGGAAGCGTGAATTGACAGGACGTCGTCCTCGGTGGCCGTCCCCGGAGGCGGTTGCATGCGGATGCGTTCCAGGGGGATGCCGCCAAGCGCTTCGAGCAGATCGGCGGCCGTCGCGATGACCGGAGTGGTCGTAAGGGTTGCCGGGCTCACCGGGTTACTCCGAGATGAGTGAAATCCAGAAGATATTATCGCGGAGGTTGCAGCCGCCGGCAAGAAAGTCACACCGAGTGCGAATAGCCCGATTCGGCGATAGAAAAAGTACCGAAAGGATTTCTGAGGAAGAACGGTGTTTTCAGCGCGACGGCGACATCGAGTGGTTGCCCCGCGACAGACGGGCTGCAGGCGGCCGGCAAGGTCGGCTGGCGCAGTTGAGAACGTTTTTTTCAACTCAGAATTGGGAACAGACCCATTGCAGGTGGTCGAGTCATGGCGTATAAAAGAGAAGAACGATCGAAAGCGATCGGCCGCCACATGGGCGATTACCCGTCACCCGCTGCATCTTTCCTCCCGCAGACTTACTCACAGAACTCGGCACGGGATGGGAGATTACGGCACCGGAACCTTCAGGACCCCCACCCAGTTGACCGGATGCGCATACGCCTCTTTCCGTGGGGCGGGTGTGCGGTTCCGGGGCCGCGAGAGGTCGTGTTAAGCGTTCGGGTTCGTGCCGTTCTTCTTCACGTGTGTGATCAATGACCTGCAGATCATGGACTGACTGAACGAGGCCTCGCGATTCGGCCTGCCGTCGAAATCGGGCGTTATCTGGCGTCCCATCTCTTTTGCCGATGCTTGTCTCCAGGAGTATCATGTCGTCGTCGTTCGTGAATTTTCCAATTCTTCCTCTGTCTGGTCGCTGGAAACATGGTTCGGTGCCGGTGATCGGCCTGATTGGCGCGATCGGCAGCGGCAAGAGCCAGGTTGCCTCGCTTTCAAGAGCGCGTGGGGCGATTGTGATCGACGCCGACGCGCTGGGCCACGAGGCACTCGAGCAACCCGATATTCGCCGCCGCTTAATCGAGCGCTTCGGCCCGAAGGTGGCACGCGGCGGCAACGAACCTGCTTGCTCTTCGTGCAGGATCGACCGGCAGGCGCTCGGCTCAGTCGTTTTCGCCGACCCTTCTGCCCTCCAAGATCTGGAAGCGATCGTCCATCCGGAGATCCGCCGACGCTGCGAATCGATCATGAACCGCGAGATCGCGACGGCGCGAGCATCGGCCATCGTGCTGGACGCGGCGCTTCTGCTCGAAGCCGGATGGAACGACCTGTGTGACATGGTTGTTTTCGTCGATGCGCCGCGGGCTCTGCGGCTCCGGCGTGTCACGGAGGGTCGCGGCTGGACCGACGCGATGCTTGCCGCCCGCGAAGCCGCTCAGTGGACCGACGAGGCCAAGCGCGGCGGAGCCGACCGCGTTCTTCGCAATGATTCGACCCTCGAAGAACTCGAGCATGATGTTGAGGCGCTTTTCCATCTGCTGACCGATCCGGCCGACCACGAGGCGGCATGGTCCCAGACTGCAGCCGGTGCTGCTCTGGCCCGTGGGCCTTCGTGCGCGCCGGCGGTGATGATGCCGCGGAACTCCCGGTAAGGGCACCGGTCGTCAGCGTCCCGTGCGCGGTACCGCGACCCGAACCGGTCCTGAGCCTGTTTCTCCCCCGCGTGTGCCAAGATCGATCGAGTAAGTTTTCCGATGAAACGACTGGCCCTGCTTTCACTCCCCGTTCTGATTCCAATCCCCGCAGCGACGGAGCAGTCCGATGACAAGCGGCCGCTCCGGCGCGCGGGCAACTGCTGGATTTCCCCAGGAAAACTCCACGCCACACCGAGCCCCGTCGCGCTCTCTCGGCTCGACAAAATCACTGATTTCGATTGAACAGGAGAATGGACTATCATGTCGAACGAGACCCGTCCCCGCCGGGAGAGTTCCGGAACCTCCCGCCTTCGCAAGTCGACCCCGCCTGCTTCCTCGCCCGTCTCCGATGAGACCATCGGCACTTCCGCCTCCACGACCCCGACCTACCCCGGAGCCGGGGATGCTCCTGTTTCCTCGGGCGAGCCGCAGTATCGAGATCGTCCCGCTCGCGAGCCTTACCGCGAAGAAGGTCCGGCGGACCGCGAGCCCATCCGGTTCGTCCGCGAGCGGACCGACCGTGAGCCGGGCATGTCGATTCGCGAGCGGCTGGCGCGCGACCGCGCCGACCGCGAAGTGAGCCCCGGCCCCGCGACTCAGGAGGGAACTACGGTCGCCCGTGATCGTGATCGTGACATCACGCCTGTTTCACGCGACCGCGATCGGCCCCGCGACCGCGATCTCGAGGCGGCGCCCAACCATCGTGACCGCTACGATCGCGACAACTCGTTTCTCTCGCGAGACCGCGAGTTCACGCCGCCGCCCCGGACGGAGAGGTCGCCGAGCCCCGCCTTCGGTCCCGAGTTAACCCCCGAAGAGTATCCCGACGTCGAGGACGAGGACATCTTTGGCGACGCGGCGATCCACGACCGCTACGAAGACATCAAGCGCGGCGAGATCCATCTCACCGAGCTTCAAAAGATGACGATGCCCCAGCTCATCCGCACGGCCAAGTCCGAAGGCATCATCGACTACACGGGGCTCAAGAAGCAGGACCTGATCTTCAAGATCCTCAAGGAGCGGGTCAAGCAAAACGGACTCATGTACGGCGAGGGAACGCTAGAGGTCCTACCCGACGGCTTCGGCTTCCTCCGCAGCCCCGACTACAACTACCTGCCCTGCCCCGACGACATCTACGTCTCGCCCAGCCAGATTCGACGCTTCGGACTGAAGACCGGCGCCATCGTCTCGGGGCAGATCCGTCCGCCCAAGGAGAACGAGCGGTACTTCGCGCTTCTGCGGGTCGAGGCGATCAACTTCGAGGATCCCGACAAGCTCAGCGAGAAGGTCGGATTCGACGATCTGACCCCCTTACATCCTCAGGGCCGGATCCGGCTGGAGACTGGCAGCGATGAGATCAACATGCGTGTGGTCGACCTGGTCACCCCCATCGGCTTCGGCCAGCGCGGACTGATTGTCGCACCGCCTCGCACCGGCAAGACCATCCTCCTGCAGAAGATCGCCAACAGCGTGCTGGCAAACCATCCCGACGCCTACGTGATGGTGCTCCTGATCGACGAGCGGCCCGAAGAGGTCACGGACATGGAACGGTCGGTGAAGGGTCCGACGGCCGAGGTCATCAGCTCGACCTTCGACGAGCCGGCCTCGCGGCACATCCAGGTCGCCGAGATGGTCATCGAGAAGGCCAAGCGTATGGTCGAGTTCGGCAAGGACGTCGTGATCCTGCTCGATTCGATCACCCGGCTGGCCCGGGCCTACAACACCGAGGCGCCGCACTCGGGCAAGATCCTCACCGGCGGCATTGACGCCTCGGCCTTGCAGAAGCCCAAGCGGTTCTTCGGCGCAGCCCGTAAGATCGAAGAGGCCGGGTCGCTGACCATCCTGGCCACCGCCTTGGTCGATACCGGCAGCCGAATGGACGATGTGATCTTTGAAGAATTCAAAGGCACCGGCAACATGGAGCTGCACCTTGATCGGCGGCTGGTCGACAAACGGGTCTGGCCAGCCATCGACGTGAACAAATCGGGCACCCGCCGCGAAGAGCTGCTCATGGACGCCGAAGAGCTGCGCCGGGTCTGGATTCTCCGTCGTGTGCTCAACGACATGAACCCGGTCGAGGCCATGGAACTCCTTACCGGCAGGATGAAGAAGGCCAAGACCAACGCCGAGTTCCTCATGAGCATGAATTTGACGTAGATATTGGCCTGGCGCGCCGGCCACGTTTGCCTCGCGCCAGTTTTCCTCTGGCCTTGCGGAACCTCGATCGATGGCGATTCTCGAGGGCGACTTTTCGCCCCCACCGGGGCGGTTCGCGATCGTCGCCGCGCGGTTCAATGCGATCGTCACTGAAGCGCTTTGGACCGGATGCCGCGATGCCCTGCTGCGCCACGGTATGGCCGAAGATAGACTCGACTTGATTTGGGTGCCGGGATCATTCGAGATCCCGCTGGTCGCACGCAAGCTCGCCGAAGGTGGCAAGTATGCCGCGGTAATCTGCTTGGGCTGCGTGATCCGGGGCGAGACAGGACATTATGACCACGTTGCCGGTCAGGCTGCCGCGGGTCTGATGCAGGCCGGGCTTGCAACTGGTGTTCCCGTCGTCTTCGGCATCCTTACCACCGATACCGTCGAGCAGGCCCTAAACCGCGCCGGGCTCAAGGCAGGAAACAAGGGCGCCGACGCTGCGCTTGTGGCCATCGAGATGGTCAACCTGCTCCGCCGGCTCGAACAGTGAAGGCACCCGATCGGGCTGTAATCGTGCTCAGGCCGAGAGCGAAATTTCGGGGGAAGCTGGAGCAACACAGTATCGGACTTCGTCCGGATCGGTCGAAGGCTCCGACGGAATGGATAGCCTCAGGGTAGGTATCTCCTCCGAAGCAAGGTCGGTCTCTTCGCGTTCCCATGAATCTGGGAGGGCCAGGAACGCCGAAGCGATGTCGGGATCGAAAGCGCTACCGAAGCTATCTCGAATGTAGTCACGGACTCGATCCACCGGCCAAGCTTGACGATAAGGCCGATCCGAAGAGAGCGCGTCCCAGACATCGACGACTGAGAAGATCCGAGCTGCCCAAGGGATTTGCTCTCCTGAGAGGCCGCGAGGATATCCTTGCCCATCCCACCGCTCATGGTGGCAAAACGGAATGTCGATCGCAGGCTGGAGATACGCGATCGGCTCGAGTAAGGACCTGGCACACTCGGGATGTTGGCGCATAATCGTCCATTCCTCCGCCGTCAGGGGCCCCGGCTTCCTCAGGATGGAGTCGGGGACGCCGATCTTGCCGACATCGTGAAGGAGGGCTCCCCGGCGAATATGGACAAGCTGCCGCTCGTCAACACCCATGAACCTTGCTAGCTCTAACGTCTTCCTGGTGACGCGTTGCGAGTGCCCCTCCAGCTCGTGCTCTCTCAGGTCCATCGCGCGGACCCAGCCATCGAGCGTCTCGTCATAGGCTTGATGGAGCAAGTCCAGCGTTCGATGAAGCTTGCGGTAGCGGTTCAGACGAAGAATCGTGCTGATCTGAGCTCGCAACTCAGCCCGGTCGAAAGGCTTGGCCACATAACCGTCGGCGCCGGCCTCCAGGCCGGCCACGCGCGAAGACCGATCGTCGAGAGCCGAGATGAGAATAACGGGAATCTCAGCGAGGCGGGGGTCGAGACGGAGCAGATTCAAACATTCCCGTCCGTCCATTCCAGGCATCATCACGTCGAGCAGAATGAGGTCGGGATCGAAGCGTCTGGCAAGATCGAGCGCCTCCCTTCCCCCCGCCGCAAACGCCAAATCGTAATTCTGTCGCAAGAGCATCGATTCCAGTGCTCGGCGTCCCGACTGTTCATCATCGACGATCAGGATGCGCCGGACTACATTGCTTGCATTCATGTTAAGTGAACTTCCCCCCGTGAGGCGACGCTTACACTGCAGCTTGATCGGCCTGGGAAGCCCCATCCTCGCTTCCGACTGGATCGCCAACGAACCGACCGGCCGCGCTTGCATTGCGGTGTGCGGGAGCAAATGCCTCTGTTCCCAGAGAAACGTACCTCGCAGCCCACGGCAGCTCCGGCGTCGGGCGCGATGACCGCTTAAGAAGAGGCGTTGACGCCACATGGCTGTTCAGTCGCCACGACAACTAAGCCTTGAGCTCGGGCCAGGCCGTGTCGCAGATTCTATACTAAGCCGATAGGGAGCACGTCACCGGCGGCGATGGACTGATCGCCGAACCCGATTGACGCGCAGCCGACGAGGACGTCAATCATGCTCGGCTCGAATTCTCTCCATCGGCGGGGCTATGCGATCGCCTTCTGGGGCGCCGTTCCGGCCTTGGCGGTTGGTTGCGCACTGACCTCGTCACTGGGACCGCACGTACTGTACGCCAGTTGCTTCTTGGCCGTTCTCTTCGTGGCACGCTATAGCGGAGGTGCGCCGGCGTTCTGTGTGCTGATCCTGGGCTCCCTTGCAGCGCTGCTGGGCTCACTCGCGATTTCGTCGGCGACGACCGTCGATCAAGCATCAAAGGCGTGGGCCGTGTCGCTGTACTACGGAGCGGGGGTGGCGAGCATCTTGTTCTTTGATTCTCGACGGCGATCGCCACCTTATCCCTGGCCAGTTCGCGCCGATCGGCCGCATCGCGAGCCAGAAAGCACCAGGGCGAACGAGTTGATCCCGTCTCGCATTCTTTTTGAGCAGTCGCGCGACGGCATTCATATTCTCGACACCACTGGCAAGCTTCGCGGGTGCAATCGCCAATTCGAAGAGATGCTCGGATATTCGCATCAAGAGACCAAGAAGCTTCATGTATGGGATTGGGACGCTGCGCATCCCAAGGAACAGATTCTAGAAGGTCTGCGCCGGTGCGACCCTGAGGGTGCGATCATCGAGACCCGTTTTCGCCGCAAGGACGGCTCGGTCATCGATGTCGAGATCAACGCCAACCAAGTGGAATGGAGGGGGCGATCGCTGATCTGCTGTGTCGCCCGCGATGTTTCCCGCCGCAAATGGGCCGAGGAGGCCCTGCGCGAGAGCGAGGAGCGGTTTCGTGTGCTCGTCGAGAATGCAGCCGACTCGTTCCTCCTGGTCGACGAGAAAGGTGCTCTGGTCGATGTCAACTCCCGCGCATGCGACAGCCTTGGTTATTCACGAGAAGAGCTGCTGAGGATGCACCTCAGAGACGTGCAGGACGACTTCGACGAGGCACTATTCAACGACAGTCTGAGCAAGGCTAGTGAGGGTCAGGTGCTGACCCTCAACCGTCGCGCCCGGCGCAAGGATGGGACGTGTTATCCCGTGGAAATTCGCCTGAGCCGCTGCACCCTCGGGAACAGGCAACTGTTCCTGGGCCTCGTGCACGACATCACGGTGCGCCAGGCCCGCCAGCGGGAACTGGAGCGAACGAACCGGCTCTACGCCACGCTGAGCGCGGTGAACCAGGCTGTCGAGCGGATGAAGTCGCGCGATGAGCTGTTCCAGGAGATTTGCCGGATCACCGTCGAGCGTTCGGGTTTCAAGCTGGTCTGGATCGGCTTGCGCGACCCCGACACGCAGGCCGTCGTCCCGGTCGCAAGCGCAGGGGATCATCAGCGCTACGTCGACGGGATCAAGGTCTACGCCGACGACCGGCCGGAAGGCCGTGGCCCCATTGGCATTTGTATCCGCGAGGACAAACCCAGCGTCTTTCACGACTTCATGAACGACCCGCGAGCAATCTGCTGGCGGAAAGGGGCGATCGCTCATGGACTCCACTCGGCCGCGGCCTTTCCGATTCATTTCAACGGCGAGGTGATTGGCGCGTTCATCGTCTACAGCGGGGAAAGAGACGCCTTCCAGGACAGAGAGGTTGGCCTGCTTCAAGAGGTCGCCGCCACGATCTCATTCGCCATGGACCATCTGGACCAAGAGGAAAAGCGACAGCGGGCAGAACACTCGCTGCGCGAGCGCGAGGCCCAATATCGAGCCGTCATCGAGACATCTGCTGACGGTTTTTTGATGACCGACGACGAAGGCTGCATCCTGGAGGTAAACGAGGCATATGTCCGCCGCTCGGGCTATAGCCGTGAGGAACTCGTGGGCAAGCGCATTTCGGACATCGAAGCAAAGGAAGATCCGCAGGAGTTTGCAGCCCACATCTTCCAGATTCGACAGGGAGGCAGCGCTCTTTTCGAATCACTGCACCGCGCCAAGGATGGCACCATCTGGCCAGTCGAGGTCAATGCCGCCTTCTGGCCCAGCGCAGGCGGGCGGATTCTGACATTCCTCCGCGACGTCCTACGCCGCAACCTGTCCGAAACCCTGCTCCATTCGCGTTTCCAACTCTCCGATCTCGCCTCGCGCTCAGGGCTGGGCGAAGTGATGCGATCCGCCCTGGATGCCGCGGAGCTTTTCACTGGCAGCCACTGCGGCTATTTCCACTTCGTCGATCGCGACCAGGAGAACCTCTCCCTCCAGGCCTGGTCGACCAACACCATGCGCACCATGGACCGGGCAGAGGGAGAGGGAAAGCAGTGCCCCATCAGCAAGGCGGGCGTCTGGGTCGATTGTTGGCACTATAGAGCGCCCGTCATCCACAACGATTACGCCACGCCCCCCCACGGGGAAGGTCTACCCGAGGCACATGTGCCTCTCGTGCGCGCCCTGGCCGTGCCCGTCCTCCGCGACGGCGCGGTAGTGGCCATTCTGAGTGTTGGCAACCGGGCGAGCGATTACACCTCGGACGATCTGCTGGTAGTGCAGGAACTGGCGTCCATGGCGATGGAGATTGTGGCCCGGAAACAGGCGGAGGAGCGTCTCCACCTGCAAAGCGCCGCGCTAGAAGCATGCGCGAACGCCATCGTCATCACTAACCAAGATGCAGTGATCGAGTGGGCTAACCCTGCGTTTTCGACCTTGACCGGGTATAGCATGCATGAGGCGGTGGGCCGGATTCCCAGGGATCTCGTCCGCTCTGGGGTGCAGAGTCAGCAATACTATGAGGTTCTCTGGCAGACGATCAAGAGCGGGCAGGTCTGGCACGGTGAGTTGGTCAATCGGCGCAAGGACGGCGCGCTGTACCACGAGGATATGACGATCACCCCGGTTCCGGACGAAAACGGAACGATCCGACACTTCGTGGCGGTGAAGCAGGACGTCACCGAGCGCCAGGCCCGCGAGCGGGAACTGGAGCGAACGAACCGGCTCTACGCCACGCTGAGCGCGGTGAACCAAGCTGTCGAGCGGATGAAGTCGCGCGACGAGCTGTTCCAGGAGATTTGCCGGATCACCGTCGAGCGTTCGGGTTTCAAGCTGGTCTGGATCGGCTGGCACGACCCCCAGACGCACGCCATTGTCCCGATTGCAAGCACCTCTGACGAGACCGGGTATCTGGTCGGTCTCAAGCTATACGCCGATGATCGTCCGGAAGGCCGGGGACCGGTTGGGGTTTGCATCAGGACAGGACAGCCTCTCGTTGTCCACAACCTCGCAGCTGATCCCGGGGTGAAACTCTGGATGGAACGAACGATCGCCCATGGGCTCAGCGCGGCAGCCGCCTTACCGCTCCGTCTCGGCGGAGAGATCTGGGGCGTTTTCGTCGTTTATGCCGCTGAAGGTGATGTGTTCCAGGAAAGGGAGATCGGCCTCCTTGGAGAAATCGCTGACTCGATCTCCTTCGCGCTCGACCATCTGGAGCAGGAGGAGAAGCGACGGCAGGCCGAGGAGTCGGTTCGCCAGCGCGAAGCCCAGTATCGGGCGGTGATCGAAACCTCCACGGACGGCTTCTGGATGGCGGACGCGGAAGGCCGCATCCTCGAAGTGAACGACGCGATTGTGCGCCAGTCGGGATACAGCCGCGACGAACTCCTGGGCATGCGCTTCTCCGACCTGGAGGCCAGGGAAACCCCGGAAGATACCGCGGCCCGCGTCCTCGAGATCCGAAACAAAGGCGCCGATCTCTTTGAATCAAGGCTCCGCGCAAAAGACGGGACCATCCGGCCCATCGAGGCCAGTGCTGCGTACTGGCCGGCCTCAGGGGGACGGATCCTGGCCTTTCAGCGCGACATCTCCGCGCGCAAGCATGCCGAGGAGGTACTCCGGCAGCGGATCGATCTCCAGGACCAGCTCGCCAAGATTGCCGAGGCGGTCCCGGGCGCGATTTTTACCTTCTACATGCGACCGGACGGCAGCAGTCACATGACATACGCCTCGCCAGCGTTCGAGGATCTGGCGGGACTGCCGTGGGCGATAATCGCCGATGATCTGGCCCCCTGCTTTGCCAACGTCCATCCCGACGACCTGCCGCGTGTCATGGAATCAATCGTGACGTCGATGCGCTCGGCGTCGGCGTGGCATGCCGAATTCCGCTACCTGCACCCGACCAGAGGCGAACGATGGATGGAGGGATGGTCCGCGCCTCGGATCGAGCCCGATGGCAGAGTTCTGTCTCATGGATACTTGACGGACGTCACCGAGCGCAAGCGAGTCGAGGAGGCGCTCGGCGATAGCGAGGCGGTCCTCCAGGCCATCGTCAAGACCGCCGTCGACGCGATTATCACGATCGACCCCGGGGGCAAGGTGCTCTCATTCAACCCCTCCGCCGAGCGGGTTTTTGGATTCGCCCCAGAGGAGGTGATCGGTCGCGACGTCTCCATGCTTATGCCAGTGCCGCACAGCCAAGAGCACGGGAACTACGTGGCCCGGTACATGGAGACGGGAGTTGGCCATGTCATCGGCATCGGTCGCGAAATCTCTGCCCAAAGGAAGGACGGCACGGTTTTTCCGATGGAAATCGGCGTGAGCGAGATCCGCCTTGGGGACAAAGTGATCTTCGTCGGCATCCTCCGCGACATCACCCAGCGAAAAGCGGCCGAGGAGGAAATCCGCAAGCTCAACACGAGCCTGGAGCTGATGGTGGCGCGGCGGACCGCTGAGCTCGAGTCGATGCTGGCCAATGCCACGATCGGCCTGGCTTTCTTTGACCGTCAACTGCGATTCGTTCGAGCGAACCGCACGCTGGCCGAGTATACTGGAGCCCCGGTCGAGACGTTTCTGGGACGGACGCTTCGCGACCTCAGCCCGCCCTCAGCGGATCGGGTCGAGCCAATTCTTCAGGAGGTTTTTGAGACCGGCAAGGCCGTTGCCGGACTGGAGCATGAAGTCCGCAGGTTCACCCCTCCCCATGAGGTCCGCCAGGTGCTGGAGAGCTATTTCCCGGTGGCCGACGCCCAGGGCGAGGTGATCTGCGCCGGCACCGCCGTGGTCGACATCACCGATCGGAAGCGGGCCGAAGAGGAGCTCGCGGAGCTGAACCGGAGTCTGCGCCAGCAGATCGCCGAGCGTGAGCGGGTCGAGCAGCAGGCGCGTCTGCTCGCCGCCGTCCTGGAAGAGTCTCCCGACTTTGTGGGGATCGCCGATCCCGCGGGCCGAATTCTCTACCTCAACCGGGCCTTCCGCGAAGGCCTGGGCCGATCCCCCGAAGGCGAGCGCCTGACGATCCCCGATTGCCACCCCCAAGAGGCACTCCGCGTGATCGAGCAGGAAGGCCTCCCCACGGCCGCGCGCCTCGGGGTCTGGCGAGGCGAGACCGAGTTTGTGATCCGGGACGGCCGCTCAATTCCCATGTCCCAGGTAATCCTCAGTCATTCAAACGCCCCGGGTGGTCCGGGATACTACTCCACCATCATGCGCGACATCTCCGAGCGAAAGCAGTTGGAGGAAGCGCTGCGGCGACACGGTGCAGAGCTCTCCGTGGCCAATGCCGAGCTGGCCCGCGCCGCCCGGCTCAAGGACGAGTTCCTGGCCAGCATGAGCCATGAGCTGCGTACCCCCCTCAATGGCATCCTGGGAATCTCCGAAGGCCTGCAAGAACTTGTCTATGGTCCCTTGAACCCGGATCAACAGGCCGCCCTCCATGACATCGAGGAGTGCGGTCGCCATCTCCTGTCCCTGATCAACGATATCCTCGACGTCGCCAAGATCGAGGCTGGCAAGATCGAAGTCGAGCCTGGACCGGTGGCCGTCGCGCAACTGTGCCAGGCATCGCTTCGCCTGGTCAGGGAGTCCGCCCAGAAAAAGAAGCTTGCTCTCTCGCTGCACGTTGATGAGTCGGTGGGCCTTCTGGTATCGGACGAGCGCCGTCTCAAGCAGGTTTTGGTCAACCTGCTCTCGAACGCGGTGAAGTTCACACCAGAACGCGGCGAGGTGGGGCTGGAAGTCGTTGGTGATCGCGCGCGCCGATCGGTCTGCTTCACGGTTCGAGACAGCGGCATCGGCATTCACCCCGAGGATCTTCCTCGCCTCTTCCAACCCTTCGTCCAGCTCGACTCACGACTCTCACGCGAGTATCAGGGAAGCGGATTGGGCCTGGCGCTGGTCAAGCGGCTGACCATCTTGCTGGGCGGCAGTACATTGGTCGACAGCCAACCCGGCCTAGGGAGCCGCTTCACGATCGTCTTACCCTGGATCGAGGAATCAGCAATCGACGAGGCGGAGAGCACGTTGGGGGACGGAACAGACGGCAGCCTCGATGCGGCCGAAGACGGGTCCGGAGCAAAGCCGCTGGTCCTCGTGGTCGAGGACAATCCGACGAGCGCGAAGGGTCTGAGCGAGTACCTGTGCTTCAAGGGTTTTCGCGTCGAATGGGCCTCGAATGCCATCGACGGGATCGCACTTGCAGGGCGCCTGCAGCCCAGCCTGGTCGTGATGGACATCCAGATGCCTGGTGTCAATGGCCTGGAAGCGATCCGGCGGATCCGGCTACTTCCCACCATCAGAGAGGTTCCGATCATTGCCCTGACCGCCCTGGCGATGCCCGGTGATCGCGAGCGATGCCTGAAGGAAGGTGCGACCGAGTACGTTACCAAGCCGATCGTCCTCAAAGATTTCTTCCGGTTAATCGTCTCGCTGCTGTATCGAACGGTGGGGACCGAAAAGGGCGCGATGGTCCGCCCCTGAAATGCACCCCGATCAGAAGCGGCCTGCTCACCCCCGTTTGGATCTGCTATAAGTAGAGTGCACTTTAACATCAAGAATCCTTGCTCGAAGACGATCTCGAAGGCGTTCGTGCGGAGCAGCGGCTTCGAAATATTCCGAGACGACCGGCGAAAACCCCTTTGAGAGCCAGAGCAGTTGAAGACCAACGAAGTTTACTGATAATATGTGTGATTATATGCCATGTATAAGGATTCGAGTCGTGTGCCCACTGTGATCGGCGGAGCCTGGCTGATCGGGATTGGCATTCTTTTCGCCACTGGTTTCTGGTGGCCCGGCATCATGTTCTTGATCGCGATCACCGCGGTTCTGGCGGGATGGCTGCACCAAAGCCGTCGCTGGTATGCGATCCAGATCGGATACTGGTCAGCGTTCGTTGGGGTCTGCGCCCTGGTCGGGTTCAACCTCGTCTTCCTGCTGGTGGCCCTGGGCACTGGCGCGATCATTGGCGCCTTGGTGAGTCCTGGCCAGAGCTCCAAGCCCAAACCGTTTGTCGACTCGTCGCTGGAATAAGTCTTCTGACCCGAGCGTCGCGAACAGGATCATTTCGATGGGCAAGCCACTGTTGCCTCAGGCGTTCTGGTTTCGTTTCTGCACAGTCTGCCCGCGCATCGATGAGATTCCTCGCAGCAGTGCCCGCGGCGGACTGCTTGACTTGCCCGAAGTCTGCACGCTACCGGACCTCGCTGCGCTGGAGGGGCGAACCTCGTGGGCGTCGGTGCGGGTGGGCTGGAATCCACAAGGGTTGGGCATCGCCGTATTGGCCGTCGGCCGGGCAGGCCAGGCGACCGGCGAGCCGGAGCGGCCCGAGGGTTTTGCCGACGTCGATTTCTGGATCGATACCCGCGACACGCGCAATGTCAGCCGGGCCACGCGCTTCTGCCATCGCTTCGGGGCTCACCTGACGCTTTCCCGCGGGGGCAAGAGCCTGGATGTCGAGCTCACCCAGCGCGCGATCGCCCGGGCCCTGGCCGACGCTCCCATGAACGCTTCCGACGAAGTTTCTGCCCGTGCAAACTTGACGCGCAACGGCTGGACGCTCGAAGTTTTTCTGCCCGCGAGTACTCTTGCCGGGTTCGATCCCGACACGAACCGCCGCCTCGGTTTCGCCTATCAGGTTTCCGACCACGAGCGCGAAAGCCAGTTTCTCGGCGTGGGCCGCGATTTCCCGATCGGCGAGAACCCGAGCCTCTGGGCGACGCTCGAATTGCGGCCGTAGACGGCGGGGCTTGATTCTCTGGCGCGATGCCGCAACTTTTCTTCCCGATCTGGCTGCCGTCGTGGCCGCCTGGCCCGAGTTGCCCGAGGCGATCAAGGCCGGCTCCTGGCGATGGTGAAGGCCGCATCGGGAAGTCGCTCCGATCGAGGGGCAAAAGCGAACGGGTGCGAGGAAGGTGAGGTTTGATCGGCCCGAACCCCAGGGACTCTCTCCTCAGACCCAAGAATCCCGTTCTCACGTCACGGGGCTTCTTGAACACCTTTTGCAGGTTAGGCTGCGCGAACGACAATGCAGAGCGGTTAGGCCAGGATATTACCCCGTTTCCTCTGCTTGCGACAAGAATTAGGAACGTCCCCCTCCGACTCTGCTCGGGTTTTCGGTGGGCATCCATTCGTGTCTGGAAACCGGAAACCGGCCCTGGCCTCGCGAAGCCCCGAGCCCCGTAGACGGCAAAAACGAGCCGATTTTGCCTGTTCTACGGCCCTGTTGGGCGGATTGCAAAACCCCAGAAAGCAAGCTGGCCGGGTCCCGTTTCCGGCGCCGCTGCTGGCGCTGCCGTGGCCCACTTGACGCGCCTGACCTCCCGGGCACGGGTCGGCTGACCTGGCTTCATCGGCTCAAGGTCACCCGCCTCTTCGGCTCCAGGCGCGAGGGCGGTGGACGTGGTCGCCTGTCCTTGAGCGGTCTTCAAGGCATGGACCAGGCTCCGCCAGTTCTTGATGCCCGATTCGAGCTTTGCCAAGCGAGCCCGGAGCAGCTCGGCCTCGGCCGTCAGGGCCTTCAGATGCTCCTCGGCCTCTTTCTGGTTCCGCTCCACAAATGACTGGGACGACTGCTCGGGATCTTCGGACAAAGCCGGCTGGTCCCCAGGCGGAGCCGACAGAAAAGCGGCAGCGAGCTCAGGCGCCTCTTCTTGAAGGGATGTCGCAGCGCCCCGCTCAACCATCGGCGAAGGCGCCGGGTCGCCGGGCTTCGGGACGGCGGAATCGGCTGAAGGCGCAGGAGCCGGTGCTGGCCCCTGATCGGGCCCGATGGGCGGCGGTGCGGGCTCATTGGCTAACGCCTTGCTGGCGACCGGCGGGGGTGGCAGCGGCGGCTCGGCATGGCCCCTGTTCTGCGCCCAAGTGATCTTCGCGACCCAGCCGACCATCCCGAGCCAGCCCACCAGTCCCGCGATGCCAATGAAGCGTAAAATCCGTGTAGGGGTCATCATGATTCGATCCTCCAGTGATGCTATCTGTAGCCGTTCACCGGTGTTGTGTCTTTGAGTCGGCGCGCGCAGTATCGTGGACCATGAGAGTCAAGGTCAAGGCCCGATGGCCAAGTTGTCGGCAGTGCGTGCCGAGCTGGATGCCCTGAAGGCGGAGTTGGTGGCCTCAAGGGTTCTGTAGGCGACCGCCTGTGAGCTTATGGAGAGAAGCGAACCCGGCTCGAGCGGAAAAGGTGACGGTATAACCCTTGGAACCGGCGTGGGCTACCTGATAAAAAGGAGGGTCCTAACGCCCCACGGGTACTCGTGGTGCGGCTGTGCTGCCGTCCGGTCGAGGATTGTTACCGATGTCGAGTTCGCTCATTAAGCCCACGCACAAGGCGATCCAAGGATACTATGAGAAGCTCAAGGGCTACGCCGCTCACGAAGTAACTCACGAGATGGGCCTGCGGTCGGCTTTTCAACAATTGCTTGAAGAGACGGGCAAGCCGCATAAATGGACCCTCGTCCCGGAGCAGTCGCTCAAGGTCAAAGGAAAGACGGTTCGCCCGGACGGGACGTTCCGCGACGAATGGCACCTACCGTGCGGATACTGGGAGTCGAAGGACACGGCCGACGACCTCGACGCCGAGGTACGCTCCAAGACGGTCAAGGGCTATCCGCTCACCAATACGATCTTCGAGGACACGCGCCAGGCGATCCTCTTCCAGAACGGGCGCGAGACATTTCGCATCCCGCTCGACCAGCCCGCCAAGCTGGCCGACCTGCTATACCCCGCGCGTCCCTGACTGAGACATTCCCGCTCCCCGCGTAATCTGATACGCTTGGGCCGTTTCTCGTAAGGATGTTCACCGAGATCGAGTCCCCATGCAAGGATGCGCACCATGGCTTG
>JBKQMU010000104.1:0-17502 GCA_052146555.1 Isosphaeraceae bacterium | reverse complement strand
CCCATTCATCATCATTCCTCCCCGTCGTCCCGTCTCGGCCGTGTCAGGTTGCGGGCAAGGTCGGCCAGGGCGCCCTGGTCACTCGCGAGCTGCTCGGCTTCCTTTGTTTGGTCGGGGGTGAGCTCCTGGCTGCGACGGCGCAGCTCGTCGAACGCTTCGGTGCGATCGTTGATCTCCTGCTGGAGGGTCCTGAGCATCTTGAGCTGGGCGGTCGCGGGGATGCCATCTCCCCCGCCTCCACCTCCACCCCCCCCTCCCCCGCCGCCGCCCTGCCCCGCTTGCTTGGCTTCATCGGCCTTGAGCGCATCAATGAGCTGCTCGAAACGGTGCGCGGCTGCGCGGATGGCTATCTGGGTTTCCTCGTCGGTCTTGATGGCGTGCAAACGTGTCGAGGCCCTGTCCATGCTCTCGGCGGCTTGGCGTAGCGTCAGCGCGAAGACGGGGGCACCGTCGAGCTGTTCGATCAGCCTGCCGGTCTCGTCCTTGATACCGGCCTGGACCTGTCCCAGTCCCCGAACCCCCGTTCGCTGAGCGATGGTCAGCTTGCCGCCGGACTGGTTGCGGATGGTTTCGTAATTCTCGGCATCCGTGACCATCTTGGCCTGCCGCTGGGCCAGCGAGATCAGCTGATCGCTCAGGCGGGCAAGCTGCTCCATGGCGAGCCGCTCTTCGGCCTCCTTGCGCACGTTCTCGAGCTCGTCCTGGGCGTCGTTGAGATCGGCAAGCGCTTCCTCCTCGTTCTTGCCGGCCTCTTCACCCTCGTCGCCGTCGAGCTGCTCCTGGGCCTGACCCATCTTGCCCTGGGCATCGGCGGCGGCGCGGCCGGCACGGTCGGCGCCGAGCTTGGCCAGACGCTGAAGCTGGCGCTTGAGCTCCTGCTGGATCTGCGCTTGCTCCTTGGCCAACCTCTCGAGTTGATCGCGGCGGTTTTGGGAGTCGGGATTCTTGCCGGCTTCGCGCGTTGCCCGGAGGTTCTGGGCTTGTCTCTTGCGCACCGCGCGCAGGTCGGACTCGGCCTGTTTCAGCTCTTTGACTAAGCGTGAGAGCTCGCGCTCGCGGCGACTTGCGATGTTGTCGACTAAGTCTCGCAGCTCTTGCCGCGCCTTCTCTTGCTGTGCCCTCGCCTGGCCCATCCGGTTTTTCTCGAGCGATTCGGCGGCCTCTGCCATCTTGGCGGATGTGCCCTGCTGGCGGCTTCCCGCGGCCGACTCGCGCAGGGCAGAAGCCGCCAGGGGATCGGACTGGTCGATCCGCTTGGCCAGATCGTCCATGCGCTCAAGCAGGTTCTGCAAGCTCTTGGCCAGGTCGTTCTGGCGGCCACCCAGGTTGGCAAGGTCGGCCTTTTGCTCGGGAGAGAGCGACTGGGCCGACTTGCCGGCGAGGTCGGGCTTGGTAGCCGCGTCGGCGGTCTGCTTGATGGCTTCTTCCTGCTTCTTGAGCAGTGCTTGCGCATCCTTCACGACGCCGCTATAGCTCTCGAACTCGCCTAGGCCAGCGAGCATCTTCTGGAGCTCGAGAGCGATGGCCTGCTGGTTTTCCTTGGCTTGATCCAGCGACTGACGGGCGATCTGGGCGGGCGACGCGTCCGGCCGAGACCTTGCCGTCTCGCCGGATGGCTTCGCCGCCGCCGCGTCCTGGGGAGCAGTCGATTTTTGCGCGGCACTGGCCTCTTGGCCGGACGGTTGGGACGGCGATTGCTCCTCTTTTCCCCGGGGGCCGGGAGCGGCGTCCCGATCCCCCAAGGTGTTAGGCCGGACCGCTTCCTGGCGTGGGACCTCACGCGCCTGGCCCTGGGGTGGATCGGCAATCTGGTCAAGGCTCTTGCCGGCTCGGGTCAATTCCTGCTCAGCCGGCCCCAGGTGGCGATCGTGGACCATCTCCAGCCGGGCCAGCATGTTTTGCATCTGATTTTGAGCTTCAGGGTTGGCGATTTTGAAGTTGCGCAGATCATCGAGCAGACGTTTGAGACGCTGCTCCAGCCCCTCGTCACGATTGCTGATGCGGCTGCCCACCTGGCGCTGGATGAGTCCGGCGTTGTTCAAATCGTCGCGGCGGGCGCGGGGAAGCCGGTCGGTCCGGGCCAGGGTGCGCACCGCCTCGTCCACCGGTGTGATGGCCTGCTTTTGCATGGCAAGGATGCGCGCGATCTCCTCGCGGAGTTCACGGCGAGCCTCATCGAACTGCCGTGCGGCGTCTTCCTTGGAAACGATCCGCAGCCGGATCTCGCGGCTCTTACCGAGATTGGGGCCCTTGATCGAATCGAGGTCACGCGCTTCGGCATGAAAGGCAATGACCGACCCGAGCGGCAGCTTCAGCGGTGCTAAGTCCCAGTCGTAACCGACGTTCTGGTGCTTCAGCAGAGAGGAAGCGACGACGGTCGCATCGTCGGTGGGGGCCGACCAGAGCGGGATGGCCACCGGCTCGTTCGGCTCGGACTCTGCCGGAGAGACCTTGTAGAGAAGCCGGGCGGAATGGAGGCCGAAGTCGTCATCAAGCTCGACGCGGAGCGGCACAAGCGCATCAGGCGGAATGTCGCGGTCGGTCCTGGGCTCGGCGATCACGACGCGGGGAGCTTCGTCCTTGAACATCCGGACGTCATGGCGAACCGGATCACGGTTCCGGAAGCCGTCGGCATCGGCCAGTGCAAACGAGAAGGCCACATTCTGATGCACCAGGAAGCTGGCACGTAGCGTGGTCCGGAGCGGGTCAAGGGCCACGGCAAGAGCAGGTTGATGTTCGGAAAACTGAAGCTCGGCGGCAGCCAGTGGCTTGTTGGCCTGGCCCTCCAGCTCGATCTTGGTTCCCTCGAGCACGCGAAACGAGGTCAGCCCCGGGGCCAAGGTCTGGACCGAGAGCCCCGTATAAGGCGGCGATAAGAGCCGGATGGCCAGCCGGCCCAGCGCCGGCGGCGGCACCACTTTGACCTCGACATCCTGGATCGAGGTGGCATCGTCCCCCGCAGTGACCGAGAACTTCAGCGGCTGGTTGACCGTCTCGAGCCGGCCATGGAACTCGCCCGCCTCGCTGGCGCGCAAGGGCTCGATGATCTCCTCGCCGTCGGCGAAGCGGTAAGTAGCCCGGGCCGATTCGGGAATGCGATCGCCGGGCTGAACCCGGGCCGAGAGCACAAACGGATCGCCGCGCGCGATTTTCAGTGTCGTTCCAGGTTCGCTTAAGACCAGGTGCGTTTGCTGAGGCCAGCGATCCTGGCCCCAGGGCAGAAAGAGCCGGCGGAGGGCGATCCGCGACGAGGAAGGTTCAGCCAGCACCAAGAGCAGGGCAAATCCCAAAACCAGGGCGGCGAGTGCGGCTGCGCGGATGATGGGGCGGTAGGCGATGGCTTCGCGAAAGTCGATCGACTGGGTCTCCTCGATGGCCTGCTTGATGGTGGCCTCACGCAAGGCCGCGGAGCCGTAACGCTCGTCGTCGTGACGATAGCGCAGAAACTGGATCGTGCTGGTCAGGCGGTCCTGCAGACCGGGCCATCGCTGCTCAATCCGCAGTGCGATATCGAGATCGGCGAATCGCACCACCAGGGGTCGAATGACGCGCGAGTGAACAATCCAGATCAATAGCCCTGAGACCGCGAGAAGAAGGGCCAGCCGCACGAACACGTCAAGGTGGAAAAGCCAGTCGGCCAGGCAGGCCAGCATCAGAAGGGGAAGCACTGCCGCGACGACCCAGCAGAGCCCGTGGAAGACGATGAGCCGGCGAACCTGCCCCCGGAGCGCGGCGATTCGAGATCTGAGCACCTGATCGTTCATCGACCCCTCCTGGCCCGATCGCCCTGGAGCGTGGCCGTGAAAAACCCCGGGATGTGCAGGAAACTTGGAGAGCCAGAGCATCTCCAGCGGGCATCGGACATTTGCGCCAGTCCTCACTTCTCAACCTAGAATCATACCATCTGTCTTCGCTTGCGGAGAATCCATTCCAGCGTGATCAAGGCCAGGAAAAGCCCCAGCACCGGCCAGTTATTCCAAAGCGGAATCGGCGGATCGGTATCCAGGGGCACCTTGGATGGCTTGGGCAGGTCGGCCAGAAGCGAGTCGGCCTCAAGCGGTGTGTAGAATTTCCCACCGGTGGCCTCGGCGACGCGGATCAGCTCCGGCTCGTTCATCGCGATGTGCTCGAACTCGCTGGCAGGGGCCTCGACTCGGAAGCTGGTCGTGGGAATCGGGCCCTCGAGGATGGGCGGGGGCAAGAGGCGCGCTTCGAAGTCTCCCTCGGCCGCCTGCGGAAAAGCACCTTCGAAGACGTTCCGCTCGCCAGCAAGCTGATGGAGCTCAAGCTTGCGGGGACTGGCGCCGTTGCGCTCGACTTGCACGGTCACGGTGCCGCCGGAGGGAGCCAGGCCGGGGTTGGGGAAGCGGACCCGAAACTGGATCGGCTGACCCCGCTCGTAGCGTCGGCGGTCGGTCTGGATCTCGGCTTGACGCTGGCCGGCGAGCTTGGAGCGGGCCAGGAATCGGATCGCCTGCACCCAGAAGGGGCCGAAGTAGCGGTCGCCGGAGCGGAACCGCCAACGCCAGGTGTCATCGAACGCGTGAAACATGGACCTGCCCGCCCCGGTGAACTGGTACAGATCCAGCGCCAGCTTGCCGTCGCTGCCGCTTGCCCTGGGATGCTCGGCCAGGACCAGCGCGGCCGGCTTCTTATGCGGCGCCTCGAAGTACCAGTAAAGCTCCGGCAGGTTCTGCCAGATCTGGGCGCCGGCCGCGTCGCTCTCACCGAACCGGAAGATCGGGCTGGATCGGCCCTCGACGGTCAGCTCGGGACGGAACGAGCTGATCGCGCTGCCTACGGCCGTGGGGTTCCGCGCATCGCCCAGCTCGATGGGCAAGAGCGTCTCCAGCGGCGTGCCGCGGTAGGCCAGGGGATTGTACAATTCGCCCGCGACAAACAGGATACCGCCCCCCCTATCGGTGACGAAGTCGGCGAGGTTCTGCATCTGCGAGTGGCTCAGGAAGCCGGGGTCGGCGTCGCCCATGATCACCACGTCGAAGGCGAAGAGCTCGTCCTTGGCAGCCGGAAAGGTAGGCAAGGCCGCCCGGTCCTGATCGCTGTACTCGGGATCCGACGACAGCAGCACCACCCTGAGGTCGATTGTCTCTTCGCGCTCCAGGTAGTTCTTCAAATAGCGGAACTCGTAGCGCGGCTCGCTCTCGACCAAGAGGACCTTGAGCTTCGCCTTGCGCACCGTCACGACCCGCTCGATGCGGTTGTTCTCAAGCTGCAGCTCGTGGGGCTGCGACCGGACATCGAGGATGAACGTTCGCTCGCCTTCGGTCTCGGGGCGATGCACCAGCTCGACGCGGCGGGGCTGACCGTCGGCGGGAGCCTCAACCTCGATCGACTGAAGCTCGTGTTCGGTTTTGGGGTCGGCTCCAACTTTTTCCTTGAGCCGGAGAGTGACCTTTTGGCCTTGGAACCCGCGGGCGAGGAGCTTCGCCTGGAATCGAACCACGTCACCCGCGAACACGATGTCATCGACCTGCAGTTCGGTGAGCTCCAGGTCGCGCGCCCCTTCCGCGCTTCCCACGCCGATCGTGAAGAGGGGCACACCTTTGCGGGCGGAAAGCTCAGCGGCCTTGGAGAGCGGCTCGCCCTCGGTGGTCTGGCCGTCGGTGAGAAGCACGATGGCCGAGGGGGGCGCGCCGCGCAGCTCGGTGAGGACCTGCCTGGTGGCGTCGCCTAGCCGCGACTGGCTGCCCTTGGCCCCGACGGCTCGCAGCCTCGCAGAAGCCTCGGCGATTTCTCCGGGGCGCCCCACCTCAGCCAGCAGCCGGGCCGAGTTGGATACCAGATAGAGCCGCACGCGATGCTGTTTTTGGAGCTCGGCCAGGAGCCTAGCGTTGTCCTTGAGAATTAAACCCTTGGCGATCTCGATGCGGGCCGGCTCGGCCGCCGCCGCGTCGTCAGCCCGTACGGCCGCCGCAAGAGCGCCCTTGGCCAGGGGGGCTGGCGACGGACTTTTCGCCTGGCTGGCCAGGGCCGCTAGCGCGATTCGGGTTTCGGGCCGTTCGTACTGGTCGGCGATCTCCTGGCTGGCCGAGTCGTCGATCATGATCGTCAGATAGGGTAACCCGGTCCGCTCCACCGAGAGAACCGCCTCGGAAATCATGAAAACCAAGAGGAGCAAGAGGCAGGTCCGGATGGCGGCCAGAAGGTACTTGTAAAAGGTCGAGGCCTTCCCTTCCCTGCGGTAGAGCCAGACAAAGAGGCAGGAACCTCCCAGCACGACGGCCAGAAGCAGCCACTGAGGCCAAGGCCGATCGAAGCGGATGCGCGGCGTCAGGGCTTCGCCGGCCTGGGGAGGCGGAACGCTGAGGGCATCGGCCAAAGCTTGGAGTATCCGGTCCTTCACCGCGGGGCGTACCTCAAGAGGGGGAATCGTGATGGCCGAATTTCCAGGCGACGAACGATTCGAGCAGTAGCAAGAAAAGTGCACCATAGAGCAAAGGCCGGTGCAGCTCGCCCCGGCGACCCACCGACGCCGCGCTTCTTGTGAGCTCGTGCCAGTTGGTCAGGTGCACGAAGTTCCAACCTGGAAACTGCTCTTGGAGCGCCGTGGAGTCGAGCCGGGACAGATCGCTCTCGGCCGGGTCGGGATTGGCCGCAAACGCGCTTTCTGACCCCAGGGGCGGACCGATACGAACCTGGTAGGTTCCGGAGAGCTCGGTCTGCTCGAAGTGAAGCAGGCTGGCGCCGCCTGAGCTCTTCAGTCGTGTCTCCACCATCTGTCCTCGGGGCGTAATCACCGCGACGGGCCCAGCGGCGGCGGAGACCGGAAACGACTGGTCAAACGGCTGACCGACGCGGATGTTCCGCTCCGCAAGCCGACCCGAAGCCGCCTCGAGGACCATCCGCTGCATGAGCGGCGGATAGCTCGTGTGCAGGGGCCATGTCGTCCAGCCGGCATCCGCCGAGGTCGCCACCTGGATAACCTTGCCTCGCCGTCGTGGCGCCTCGACGACCGCGGGATCCCCCGTGTCGAAGGCCAGGGCAACCTGGGCCGTGGAGTTGGCTGGCAGCTGCAGCCGGTGATATTGCCACGAGAGCGCCCGCGTCAAACCCGCGGTCACTGGGTCGGACTCGCCCCGGAACTCGGCCAAGAGGGAATGCCGGTAGCCGAGCGGATTGAACGCAAATGCGGCCTCTTTCCGGGCCGCGTCGCCCACCGAAGGACCGACGGACGCGGGCAGAAGCCCCTTACCTTCGGCGTAGAGCAGCCGGTTGTAATTCTCGGCGATCACCTGGTCGCCGCCGAAGATCACAAGTCCCCCTCCCTGGTCGAGAAAGGCTTCGAGTGCGGCGACCTCCGTCGGCGTGAACTGGGCCATGTTGCAGACGGCCACGACGTCGTAGGCGGCCAGATCGCGGCGCGCCAGTTGCGACTCGGCGGCCACCTCGCAGCGGATCAATGCCGGCTGCCCGGTAGAGCCCTCCGTCGGCGCGAGTGCCTGGGCCAGGTAGTCGGTCTCAGCCTGGAACGGCTCGGACTTGAAATGGCCATCGACAAGAAGCACAGCCAGCGACTCGCGCACCGGCACGACCAGAGTGCGGCGATCGTCCAGGGGCAAAGGGTCGTTATCCATGGAGATCTCAAGCGCATGATCGCCGGAGGCGCTAAACTGCTGGTTGAAGAGGACCGGGACATCCTCGCCCACCGGAAGCTCCAGCGATTGCTCGGAGCTGACCCGGTCGTCGAGCGTCAGTCGCACGAGAACAGCATCGGCCCGCGATGGCCCGAAGTTGTGAATCACCGCCCTGACCGAGGCCGCCTGGCCGGCCGTGACCACCGGAGCCTCGACGCGGAGGTCAGTGATGGCCCGGTTCTCGCTTCCCTCTCTCCCCAGATCGATGATCACCGACCGCGGCCGCCGGGCCACCAGCCGCGCCAGTGCTCGGTCCAAGCCGTCACCGGATGGTGCCGCCGGTTTGCTCCAACTGGACTTCTGCATGTCGGTGAGGAAGATCATTTCTTTCTGAGGAATCGACGAGACGTCGAGCACCCGGTCGATGGTCTCGAACGTCGCCGCCAGATCGGTCGCGCCGTGGGGCAGGGAAAGCTCGGCGATCTCCTTCTGGACTTCCGTCAGGTTGGGCGAGGGGTCGCCGATGATCACTCGCGGCGGCTGGCCCATGAGAACCACGCTGATGGCGTCTCCCTGACGCGAGTCCCTGACGATCTGGGCAGCCAGCGCCTTGGCCTGGTCGAACCGGCTGGCACCGCCGGTGGAATAGCCCATCGAGAGCGAGCCGTCGAGGACGAGCACCCGATGGGTCCGCCGGCCGGTGATCACGTTGCCAAAGCTCTCCAGGAAAGGCTTGGCCATGGCCGCGACGATCGCCAGCACAAGGAGAGTGCGGATGGCCAGCAGAAGCCACTGCTCGATGCGGATTCGCCGCTGGTTCTTGCGGATGGCCGCCAGCAGGAACTGCATCGCCGCCCACTGCATCTCGCGGAACTTGCGGCGGTTCAGCAGGTGAAGCAGAATCGGGATCGACGCGGCCGCCATGCCGGCCAGCAGCCCGGGGTTGGCAAATTCGAGCGCCCAGAAAAGGGGTAAGGGCGATGCAGATCTCATGAGGCTAAAGTCCAGATCCAACTCCAGGTCTCGGCAACGGCAATCATGCGGACCGCGCCAACCGCGACGCCAAATAGCTGGATAGGGGAAGCTCCAGGCTCTGATCGGTGCGCAAGGGGACGTAGTCGATGTCGATCATCCGGCAGCCCCGCCTCAGCTCCTCCAGAAAGGCGCCCAGCTCGGCCTGGTACGCACGACGCAGCGCATGCGGCTCGGTGAGCACCTCTCCTGAGCTTTCCAGCCCCCGGAACAACGTCGTTTCGCGAAACGGAAAGTCGATCTCCGCGGGGTCCAGCACGTGAAAGACGATGACCTCATGACGACGGTGGCGAAAATGCTTCAGACCCGCGATGATCCTTGCCGGATCATCGAAGAAGTCGGAGAAGATGGCGACCACCCCCCGTTTCTTGAATCGCTCCGCCAGGTCATGGAGCACAGCGCCTAGGTTCGACTTCTCGCGCGCCGGCGTCACGTCCAGGACGTGAATCAGATCCTTCAAATGCGACGGCTGGCTGGCCGGCTTCAAGTACCGCCGCACCGCATCGTCGAAGAGCCCCAGGCCGACGGAGTCCTGCTGCCGGATGACCAGGTAGGCAAGCGCCGCGACGACGAACTGCGCATACTTCAGCTTGCTCACGTTCCGGGCCGAGGCGTAGGCCATCGACTCGCTCGTATCCAGCAGCAGATAGAGCAGGAGGTTCGTTTCCTCCTCGTACTGCTTGAGGTAGAGCTTGTCGGTCTTGGACCAGACCTTCCAGTCCACGTGGCGGATGTCGTCGCCGGGAACGTACTCGCGATGTTCGGCGAACTCGACGGAAAACCCGTGATAAGGGCTGGGATGCATGCCGGCAACGTAGCCTTCGACCACCAGCCGGGCCTGAAGATCCAGTCCTTCGATGCTAGCCAGCGTGAGCGGATCTAAATAGCTTCGGTAATCTACCACTTTGCTCGGCCTCGTTTTGATCGACCGGGATGGTCTTGATCAGGCGCTGGACGATGTCGTCGGGCTTTAGCCCCTCGGCCTCGGCGTTGAAGTTGGTAATAATCCGGTGCCGCAGCACAGGACCGGCGACGGCGCGGATGTCTTCGATCGAGACGTGATAGTTGCCGTGCAGCACCGCCCGGGCTTTGGCGGCGAGCACCAGGTACTGGCTGGCGCGAGGGCCGGCGCCCCAGCTTACAAAGTCGCGGATGAAGCCCGGGGCGTCCTCCCTGTCGCGGCGCGTGCTCCTAGTCAGGCGGATCGCGTAGCGGGCCACGTGGTCGGCTACGGGGACTTTGCGGACGGTCTCTTGAAGCACCACGATATCGTTCCCCGAGAGCACCTTGGAGACCGTCGGCTTGTGGATCGAAGTGGTGCGGCGGACAATGTCCAGCTCCTCGTCCTCGCCGGGATAGTCGACCAGGATGTTGAGCATGAAGCGGTCGAGCTGGGCCTCCGGCAGCGGATAGGTCCCCTCCTGCTCGATCGGGTTCTGGGTCGCCAGCACGAAAAAGGGATCGGGGAGTCGGTGCCGCTCACCCCCCACGGTCACTTGTCGCTCCTGCATTGCCTCCAAGAGTGCGGCCTGGGTCTTCGGCGGCGTGCGATTGACCTCGTCGGCCAGCACCACGCTGGCGAAGACCGGGCCTCTAAGAAACTTGAACTGCCGCAGGCCGGTCGCCTTGTCTTCCTGGATGACCTCGGTTCCGGTGATGTCCGAGGGCATGAGGTCGGGCGTGAACTGGATCCGGTTGTAGGTCAAGTTCAAAGCGTCGGCCAGAGTGTGGATCATCAGCGTCTTGGCCAGACCGGGGACACCGATTAAGAGGCAATGTCCGCGCGCGAAGATGGCGATCAGCAGCTCTTCGAGAACCACATGCTGGCCGACGATCACCTTGCCCATCTCGGTCTTGAGCAGGCTGAAGGCGTCTTTGAGACGCCTGACGGCGGCCAGATCGTCAGCCCCCATCGGTTCTCGAATTTCGGAATTGATGTCGCTCACGCGGGAGACCTCCAAAAAGCGGGGGCCCACCCGCCTCTGGCACGATCAAGCGGACGGAACGCCCCGGGTGCACTTCTTCGTTCGATTCGATTCCCGGCTCTGGTGATGGCAGGCCGCTTTCAAGGAGGGGGTAACGGCCTGGAAAGCATGGGGGCGTCCCGCCGGCAGAGGGCCCAGAGACTGCGTGAGGTCGCCACCACCATGCCCCGGGCGTCTAGCCGCAAGTTGACTTCCGCGATCGTCGCGGGAAAGACGAATCGTTGCAAGAGCGCACCGCTATCCTGCCGTCTTATGACCACAGGCAGGGTCTCGAGCTCTTCTTCCGAGGAATTCGAAACGCAGGGACAGGCCAAGACACAACGCTCGGAAAGGAGCACCGACCAGCGCGCGTTTTCCGGCCCAGTCAAGTGACACGACCAGAGCGGCCTGCCGTCGTCCATCGCCATCGCCCGGAGCGTTTGCTGGCTGGCGCAGTAGACGCGATGGAGGTCGCAGGCGATCGCCTCGGGTCGTTCGCTCAGATCTTCGATGCCCAGCACGGCGGACCACTGCTTGGCACCGCTCTGCGGGTCGAGGCGCAGGAGCAGGCGGCCATCATGCAGCACCAACAGCCGCTCGGCGTCCACCAACACTCGGGGCGGGCCGTTGTCGGGCATCTCGGAGCTCTCGCGATAGTCCCAGGTGAATTGTCCGCAGGTGAGATCAAACTTCTTGACGGTCCGCCGGTCCGGCACGACCAAGACGTGGTCCTCGTCGATGGGCACCGGGGGACGCTCAAGCGTCTCGTTCTCGGAGAGTAAGGCCCGGCTGACCTGGCGGCCGGTCTCGGTCTCGATCACCAGCAGGCGGTTGGGATTCTGGACCTGCAGCACCGCGCGCTGCGGGCCGATCCAGAGCCGGGGGTTGATCACGCCCCCCCTGGACAGGAACGACCAGTCGATCGCTCCGCTCTCGCCGTCGATGGCCAGGAGCTCCTCTTGGCCGCGGAGACAGAAGATCCTACCGCCTGCCAGGTGAAAGTCGTGGAAGTCTCTGCGGGGGCCCTCCGCGTCCGCCGGGGCCGCCCCACCGGGTGCAAACGGATCGGGACCTCGGCCGGCCCACCGCGCTGTTTCCCGTTCCAGCCGCCATTGCTCCGCTCCGGTCGAGGGATCCAGGGCCACGATTCGCTGCGAGGACGCCGCCACTACCTTCTCGGCAAGGTAACCAGCCCACGATGCCTGCGATCCCAGCTCGGCACTCCAGCGGTGCGTATTGTTCTCCGGGTCGAGCGGACTGAAGCTCGTTCCCTCCACCAGATACGCGCGGCTGGCCTGGAGCGCAGGCGGCATGCCGCTTGCGCCCAGAACCCGAACGCTGCGGCCCTTATCAGCCTGATAGTGCCAACGCCGCTCCAGTGGCAGCGGGATGACTGGCCGGGGGCGGTCCGAGGCAATCGCCGCCAGCGGACCACTGGCCAGCTCAGCGAGCACGCGGTCGCCCAAGGGCGTCTCCGGCCCCAGTTCCGGCAGCCGGATACGGGGATGTCGGGCCAAGATCTGAAGGTAGGCATCACGCGCCGCCAGCAGATAGCCCTGAGACTGATAGAGGCGGGCCAGCCGCCAGAGGGCGGTAGCGCGGGTCTCCTCCGGCGTCGAGCAGAGCAGGAGCAGCCGCTTCAGTGCCGCGGCGGCTTGCCCCCAGTGGCCGGCCGCCTCATGGAGCTGGCCGGAGACAAGCAGGGCTTCCGGAACAACTTCCGCCACCGGGTAAGACCGGCTCAGTTCCTCGAGTGCGCGCGGGTCGCGGTCACGGCGGCCGCGGTCGAAAAGCGCGGCGGCACGCCGATCGTAGATCGCGTACAGCTTCCGTCCTCGCTGCCTCAATATCCCTCCCAGGTGGTCCGCGATCAGCAAATCGGCGCGGATGGTACGATGACCGTCTTCGGAGCTGACTGTCAGAATGCGCAGCTTTTCGTCGCTGAGCACCTGCTCGAGGATCTCGATCGCCCGGTCCGGCCGGTCGGCTTGGAGTTCGAGATCCGATGAAAGCAGCCGCGCGTGCAGCCGGTCGCCGTCGGACCGGGCAATCCGCGCGGCGGTCTCCAGGGCGCTGGCCGCAACGTCGAGCTTCCGCTGGCTGCGGGCTGCTTCGGCCAGCCGCAGCAGGAGGCGAAACTGCTGACCCCGCGCCGCCTCGGAGAGTGCCTCGCCGTCGATGGTCTCCTCGGGCCGAGCCCAGCGAACCGCCTCCTCGTAGGATTCCAGCGCCAGCTCGTCGCGTCCGACCGCTTCGGCGGCCCGGGCCAGACGATAGTGGGTCGAGGCCCGCTGCGGGTCGCGCGCGATCTCGTCGCGGTAACGCTCGATGAGCCGGCTGTTTTGGCAGAAGACGACCAGGGCATCGGGCTGGGCCACGATCAGGTAGCCATTGGCGGCGATCAAGTTGCCCCCGGTGGTCAGGTAAAGCTCCATGAGCTTAATCGGCGGCGCGGCGCGAAGGCCGGTTCCCTGGTCCAAGACTTCGATCCGATCACGCGTGGGCCAGTAGATCCGCTCCCCCGCCAAGAGCCCGCGACCGTAACCCTCCGACTTGCTGGTCTCAGGCCACGACCCCGCCAGCTTGCCGGTCTTGACGTCAAAGAGGAGGACTCGGTCGCCGGTGGCCACCAGACGCCCCTTGGCCACGCCCAGCAGGTGCGCGAGCTTCACCTCCTCAGCGATGGGGTCAGACTTCCAGACCAACCGCCCGCTCTCAAAGTCGAAGGCGTAGATCGCCGCGGCATCGCTGGGTGCGACGATCACCAAACCGTCGTGGCAGACCGCCGGGTTCAAGTCGCGGTCGCTTCCTCCCATCCGCCCGTTGTCTTGACGGGGATAACTGGCCACCCAACGGACCACGCCGGTCTCGGCTTCCATCGCGACAACCGCGCCTAAGTTGGTCTGGTAAAAAAGATGGGGCCCCGCGAGGGATAAGAGCCGGTGACCGTAATCGCCCACAGGCGGCGAACCGAAGGCGATGCCTCCCATCGCCATCATATTATCCTGATCGGTGGCTGCTGCGCCCAGGTAGCGGACCCAGCGTCGCACGCCAGTCTCCGCGTCGAAGCACACGACGTAGGTTGCGGTCTGCTCGCGACGGTCGGTGACGGCAACATACACCCGCTGACTGTCGGCAACGGGCGTCCCCTCAAAGCTCACCGACCGGCCGACCCGGTCAGCGGGACGATTGGGCAAGACCAGATCGCTGGCTTTCTGCAGCCAAAGGAGCTTGCCCTGAGCGCTGCTGTCCAGGGCGATGATGCTGCTTGTGCCTCCCCCTCCGGAACGATTGAAGCCCATATACGCCGGCGGGGTCGGTGCGCCCATGCGCGCGAAGATGCGATGGCCAACAGCCGTCAAAGTGTAGCGGGGAATGCTTGCGCTGCTGCGGTACACATGGGGCACCGCCGCCTCGGGATCGTGCTTCCAGGCCGGCTCGATTGTCAGCGCCGCACCTGTGTCGCGGCCGCCCGGCCGGTCGCTGAGGTTGTAGGCGAGTACCCGCGTGCCGTCGCAGACGATGACCTGATCGCCCAAGACGATCGGATGATACCCCAGGAGCCGTTCCTGGGACGCACCCCCTGATGCCAACGGCCGGGATGCTCCGTAGGCATTCCCCGGGCCAGCCTGCACGATCCGCTCCAGCGGCACTTTCCATTGCAGCGATCCCACGTCGACCGCCTCGGCAACGACCCGGCTCCGCTCAAGCGAGCCGGCGAAGGTCGGCCAACGGCTATCAGGCTGGGCCCCAGAGGCCAAGTGGTCCAGCCGCAACGACTGCTCGACGATCTGGGCATAGGGACCCTTCCGCCCCGCCAGCGTTCCCGATGCATCCGGGAACCGGCGGCGGTACGCGTCGATCTCCGACGAGACTGCCAGACTCTCACCGGCGGCGGCCCGGCAGAGGATTTTCTTGGCCGCGATCCGGGCCAGATCGACGGAGGGATCGGGATGGATCAGGGCCAGAGTGTCATCGGCACCGTCGGGGACCAGCCGGCGGTACATGGCCAGGGCCTCCCCGAACCGGCCATCCTGAAACGCCAGGTCGCCCAGCAGATCAAGCGCGTCGTCGCCCCACGAGCTGCAGAACGCGACGTCCACCACTCGACGCAGCAAGCCAGCGTCGCGCCGAGTCTGCCCCTCCTGAAACCATCGCTGGGCCATCCCATCGACCCGGTTCCTGTAAATTGCCCGGCCTTCGGGAGGAAGCTTCGCCAGCGACCGGTGACAATGAACTCTCAGATCAACGAAGAGCACAAAGTCGTCGTCCCCTTTCGGATCCTCCGCCCTGGGGAGTTTAGCAACCTTGTCGCTATACTGATCGATGATCCGCTGAAAGATCTCGATCGCCTCGGCCCACTGGCCATCGCGCGCATGCCCGGCCGCGTTCCGCAAAAGCGCCTCGGCGGTATCGCTCGAATCGGGGTAGAACTTCGAGCCGCTTTGATGTGGCGTCTGGGCACCAACGCGAACAGCACCAGCGACGCACAAGACGGCGATCGCCAGCAGCAAGCAAGACCTCGACACGTTCTTGCAAGCGAGGTCTCCCTGGCGAGACCGGAAATTCCGTTTCACCAAAGGACCTCCGCTCCGTCCTGATCATCCAAAATCTCGTGACAAGACGACAGCCACTCACGCAATGATGAACGATGAGACCATTTCAAGCTGACCGATCGACTTTCCTGAAGCTACCATCAAGTGCGGGAAGAGCGGGTTCTCCGTCCGCTGACCAGTAACTCGTGATTGCCTTGTGGGTGCGGACAGTCGGGTGGATTCGAGGGGAAGTGATGCGCTTTGCCACGAATCTATTGGATACTATGATCTGTTCACAATGCAACGGCAAATTCAGTACCAACCTCGAGAAGCCTACCATTCCTCCCTTAACAAGTTACGACACAAGAGCGGCGACCATCAGATCTGCCACCAGATTGTGCATCTCCGCCCTATGATCGAGCGATGTTCAACGCCCCCTGGGCCTCTTTTTTCGTGAGCCATTGATCGCTCTGGCGCGGTCGCCGAGAGAGGACCGAACCGCCACCCCCGGAGTGCAAACGGACAGCCCAAGTGCCGCCCGCGCCCTGCATCAGGGACGATTCTGAATAACATAGCCAAGATAGAATACCAGCATCCCCCCCGCCGCAATCAGCAACGATTGGCCTAGCCCGACTTTGCCCACCAGCTCGGAGGCGATTCCGAATGGAAGAACGATCATGCCCAGAAGCTGCAAAAAGCGGCCGATCCGGTAATGCGTCATGGCGAACCTCAAGCGGAGCGAGCATGCCCCGGCGATTCGGAGCTAGCGGAGCGAACATGCTCCGGCGATTCGGAGTTACTTGACCTGGGACGGCTGGATGGTCACATCGCCAACGTCGCGAACCTCGCCGGCACGGACCTGCACCGGCGTTCCCTTGGCCTTTTGAGGATTGACGTAGCCGACCTTCTCTTGCCAAACGACGAGGTTCTGCGCCCCCCCCGGAACACCTTTGATCTGGAAGGATCCATCAGGTCCGGTCACGGCGAAGAAGGGATGATCCAAGACCATAAGGTAAGCTTTCATCCACGAATGAATATCGCAGGCAACGACAATAGGTCGCGTTTCGGCGGTCAGCTTGACCTCGAGCTGACCCTGAGGCGCCAAGATCTGGTTGAGAGGACGGTTCGTGAAAGCCGCATAGCGCACGTTATGACTCACGTCGTCGCTCGATTTGATCACCAGAATCTGGTCCTGGTGGAGCGCTTGCACGTACGGCATGAACTCGCAGTTCTTCTGGTCCAGCTCCACCTTGGGGCTCCTGGCCAGGAGCTCCTTGAGGGCCGCAGGGTTACTGCCGCTGGGACGGGCAAGATAGACAAGAGCGTGGGCCACCCCCTTGTTCGCGGGATCGACCACCAGCTCGCGGTTGGCAATCGACTCTTCCTTGGCGCAGATGTTCGGGTCCTTGCTCGCCTTCCCTTTTTCGACGAGGACCTTGGGCGCAGGGATGTCGCTGCCCCCCCAAACTAAGCGGCCCTTGATCGTACCGTACTGGCCCTGAGTGGGCAAAGCCGCAGCGACCAGGCCCGCGGGCATAGTCGCGGCCCTCGGCAGTGGCGCCGCGGTGCACACGAGGATGAGGCCGACGCACGCGGTCCAACCGCAGGAGGAAGGGAAGAGCCGTCGCATGTCACTCCCTGACCTAAGGAACGCCGAGGCCACCTGGGGAACGAGCGTTCCAGGAAAGGTGACCCCGGCCAGAATCCGCCAGACTGCCTCGCGCCGACCGACCCCGTCAGCCGTCGTTCACTCCGGACGCAGCCGCGAGGGCTCGACCCTGAAATCTTGGACCACGGTCTCATTGGCTTTCAAGACGAATTCGTCTCCGGAGGGCGCGGTGATAAAGCCGCTCTTGTCCAGCGCTTCTTGCCAGACGACCACCTTCTGGGTTCCGGCCGGCGCGTTCTTGATCTCAAAATATCCCTTCTCGTCGGTGACGGCGAAGTAGGGATGATCGAGCACCATCCACCAGGCCCTCATCCAGGGGTGAATGTCGCAGGTGACCTCGGCCGGCAACCGCTCGGCGCCAATCGGCGTATACTTTTCCTCGGCCTTGGCGGAGAGCAGCTTGTTGAAGGCGGCGGACTTCAGCTTGGCGTTGATGTTGTGGTTGACCGGGTCGCTCGACTTGAGCAATATCGGCGTGTTGACCATGACCGCCAGAACGTGGGGCTCGAAGACGCACTTCGTCTGGTCAAAGACGACGTGGGCCGCCGCCGCAGCCTTTTTGGCCTCGTCGCCGACGCTTGTCGGCTTGGTGAGGAAAACCAGCACGTTCTTGACCCCTTTGGTGCTGCTATCGACCAACAGCCGCTCGGAGATAACCGGTGCGTCCTTGGCGCAGATATCGGGATCCTTGGCGGCCTTGCCCTTCT
>JBKQMU010000103.1:0-22442 GCA_052146555.1 Isosphaeraceae bacterium | reverse complement strand
TTCCAATTCGTTTCAAAACTTCGCAGGCCATCTCCGCGCGGCATGGAAGAACCGCAATATCTCAACGGCATCGCCGCGAACCCGGTAAGGAAGGATATATGGCGTGTCCGGCACCATTATTTCCCGTGTCCCGGTCACCCTCCCCGGCCGTCCGAGCGCGGGATTTCTCTTCAAAAGACACCAAAGAGAACCGCCCTGCGAATCAAGCCATTTGGATTTGCGACGGGGTCGCGGGTCTCGTGGCGGAGCCGGACCTTCACCTTTAAGCCCAGACGACTTCCTGGTTTCCTTCGATGACCTCACCGATGATCCAGGTGGGCACCTTGACCTTGTGGTTGAGATGGCGAACGATCGACTCGGCATAATATTCGGCGACGATCATGACCAGGCCGATGCCCATGTTGAAGACGCGGAACATCTCGGATTCGGACACCGGCCCCAGCGCTGCAAGCCAGCCAAAGACAGGTGGAATCGTCCATGACCCGCGGACCAAACGGATCGCGCAGCCCTCGGGAAGGATTCGCGGCGGGTTGTCGATCAGGCCGCCGCCGGTAATGTGCGCGATGCCATGGACAGTCTTCTTGACCCGGTAATGGCGCCGGATGTGCTTGACAGCCCGGGTGTAGATGCGGGTCGGGACGAGCAGCTCCTCGGCGACGGTCCGGCCTAGCGCCTCGACGTACTGGTCCGCGGCCAGCCCCGCATGCTCGAAGATGATTTTGCGGGCCAAGCTGTAGCCGTTGGAATGCAGCCCCGAGCTAGCCAGACCGATGACCTTATCGCCCCGGCGAATGTCCTTGCCGTCAAGGATCTGTTTTCGCTCCACGACTCCCAAGCAAAAACCCGCCAGATCGTACTCGCCCGGCTGGTAGAACTCCGGCAGAATCGCAGTTTCACCACCCAGCAGCGCGCATTCGGCCTCAATGCATCCATCGCTGATCCCCTGGACCACCAGGGCCGTGAGATCGGGATCGTCCCGGCTCATGGCCACGTAGTCGAGAAAGAGCAAGGGCTCAGCCCCCGCGCACAAGCAATCATTCACCGACATCGCCACCAGGTCGATGCCGACGGTCGTATGCCGACCGGTTGCAAAGGCGAGCTTGAGCTTGGTTCCGACCCCGTCGGTCGAAGCGACCAGCACGGGGTCACGGTACGTCCGCGAGAGCAGGCCAATTTGGTCATCGAGTCGGAAGAGCCCCGCGAACCCATCTTTCCATTCGATGACCCGGGGCGTGAATGTTCGCCGCAGCAGAGAGGGCAAACGGGCCATCGTCTCTTCATAGGTCGAAAGATCCACGCCGGCCGACCGGTAATCTAACGGTTCGCTCATATTTCTCGTGGGTTCTTGAAGGAAGCCGGCGCCGGAGATACCTTGGAATTCCCCGCACTCTACGACCCGAAGAGCTCAGCCCATGCCCCGATTCCGAATCAACCCCAATTATCCTACCTTGATTTCGTCCCAGGAGTTACATCTCATGGACCGGAAATGGATTGGTTTTGCCGGAACTGCCGCGCTGGTGAGCGCCTGTGGTCTGGCGGCTGCCCTTTCCCCGGCGCAAGAGCAGGAGCGAAAGCACAAAGAAACCGAGACTCCTCTGGGCAAGATCATGGAAAAGGTTCAGAAGCACAACATTGCCCTGGGCAAGCTCACTCGCACCCCCGCTGCGTTCAAGAAGGGCCAGAAAGACGTCGAAAAGGCCGCCATCGACCTCGTCAAGCTGGCCAAGGAGTCCAAGCCCCTCAAAGACGCTTATCTGAAGAACGCCAAGAACGAGAGCCAGCCGGAAAAGAAGTGGGATGAGATCATCGACGCGTTTGTGAAAACGTCCCAGGATCTGGCCAGTGCCTCGGCCAAAGCGAATGCCAGCCAGAAGGACGTGAAGGACCTCTTCCAGAGCGTCAAGAAAACATGCTCCGATTGCCACACGGTCTTTCGCGTGGAAGATGAGTTCTAGAATCGAACCCTCCTCCGGGGCTTCCGGATTGACCCCACCCTCCACGCCTGCCGGGATGGCGCCTGCCCTGGACGCTTCCCTTGCCTCGATCTCTGTTTTCGATCAAACGCTCCCCTTAGTCGAGGAAAACCTGGCCCTCGACGAAGCCCTCCTGATGCAAGCCGATCAAGGACAAGCCGGAGCTGTCCTGCGCTTCTGGGAATCATCTCAGTTGGCAGTCGTCCTGGGAGCCTCGCGGCGAATCGCCCAAGACGTTCGCGTCAATGAATGCATCGCCGAGGGTGTGCCTGTCCTTCGCCGATCCAGCGGCGGAGGAACCGTGCTCATCGGTCCTGGCGCCCTCAATGTGACTTTGGTATTACCCGCGGATCCCACGGTCGGGCTCTCGGCAGTCGATACCGCCCAGCATTATGTCTTGACCCGAATGGCCGAGGCACTCCGGGCCCCGGAGCGACCGGTCAAGGTACTGGGGTCAGGAGACCTTACACTCGCAGGCCGAAAGTTTGCCGGCAGCGCGCAGCGACGACTTCGCCACTGGTTTCTCGTCCACTGCTCCATCCTCTATGCATTCCCGCTGCCTTTGATCGGACGCTACTTAAACGTACCGACGCGCCAGCCGGCCTACCGGGCAGGGCGGGCGCACGACGAGTTCTTGATGAACCTCGGTCTGGCGCGTACAATCATCCTCAGTTTCATCCAGTCGACATGGTGTCCCTCCTCATCGCTGTCTTCTGCACCGGATGTTCCTTACGACCTGCTCAGAACCCTGCTGTCTGCCAAGTTCGCCAACCGGTTATGGGTCGAACGGTTCTGAATTCGGGGCGGACCGGGCTCACTCGATTGCCGGCGCAGCTAGAATGGTCTGGAACCGTGAGGACCGGCAGAGCGTCCTTGCGCCCCGGCAGAACCTGCGCGGGCACTTGGGCCGGTTAAAGTAGGTGCAGCCATCCAGGTCAGGCCTTGATGAGTGAAGGCGGGTTCCACCACCCCCAGCAGAGACGACAATGACACGCACTTCGGTCGCTAGTCCAGTTCACTTGAACCTGATCGAAACCTACTACGAGAGCTGGCGCAAAGACCCGGAATCGGTTCATGCCTCGTGGCGTAACTTCTTCGAAGGTTACGAGCTAGGCCAATCGCGAGGGGCTCCCGGCGAGGCTGAAGCGAGCCCCCCGCAGGAGGCCGTCAAGGCCGTTACCCGGCTGGTGGATGCCTACCGCGAGATGGGCCACTACCTGGCCGATCTCGATCCGCTGAAGCTTGTTCCCAGGCAGCAGACTCACGAGCAGCTCGAGCTGGCCGGCTTCGGCCTCTCCGAAGCCGTCCTCGACCGGGTCTTTTACAGCAAGCTGGGCACGGACAACCACTGCACCCTGCGTGAACTCTTGGCGATTCTCCGCCAGACCTACTGCCGGACGATCGGCGTCGAGTTCATGCACATCCAGGATCTCGAGATCCGCCACTGGCTGCTGGACCGGATGGAGCCGGTTCGAAACCGTCCCGCGTTCGACGTCAAGAAAAAGCGGCGCATCATCTACAAGCTGAACGCCGCCGAGCTGTTTGAGAATTTCCTTCATAAGAGCTATGTGGGGCAGAAGCGATTCTCGCTTGAAGGGGGCGAGATGCTCATCCCCCTGCTCGATGCAGTGATCGAGCGGTCCGGAACGCACGGCGTGCTCGAGATCGTCATGGGCATGCCCCACCGCGGCCGGCTCAATGTCCTGGCCAACATCCTTCACAAGCCCTATGGGCTCATTTTCAGCGAGTTTGAGGGCAACATGCCCGAGACCGTCGCCGGCGATGGCGACGTCAAGTATCACCTGGGCTTCTCGGCCGACCACATGACCCAGGAAAAGCACACGATTCACCTCACCTTGACGCCCAACCCGAGCCATCTCGAGGCGGTCGATCCCGTCGTCGAGGGCCGGATGCGGGCCAAGCAGCGCAGGCATCCGGACAAGGAACGCAAGCTCGGTCTGCCGATCTTGATTCACGGTGATGCGGCTTTCGCCGGCCAAGGCCTGGTGGCCGAGACCTTGAACCTCTCTCAGCTTCCCGGATACCGCACCGGCGGCACGATCCACATCGTGGTCAACAATCAGATCGGCTTTACCACCGCGCCCAGCGAGGCGCGCTCGACCCGCTACTGCACCGACGTGGCGAAGATGATCGAAGTGCCGATCTTTCACGTCAACGGTGAGGACCCCGAGGCGGTTGTCTACGTCGCCGAGCTGGCGACCGACTTTCGCCAAGAGTTCGGCCAGGATGTCGTCATCGACATGATCTGCTATCGCCGCCACGGCCATAACGAGGGGGACGAGCCCGGTTTCACGCAGCCGATCATGTACGAGAAGATCCGCAACCGGATCAGCATCCGCGAGCTTTATACCGAGCAATTGGTAATGTCCGGCGAGCTCTCCAGCCAAGAGGCGGAGACCATCGCCGAGACCTTCGCCGAGAAGCTGCAGGAGGTCTTCGAGGAGGTCAAGCTGCGGGGAATTGAGCCGCGCACCGTGCCGCCCGGATTTGCCATCGGCCCCTGGGCCAACCTCACGCCCAAGTACTCGTTCGAGGTCACGGACACGGGCGTCTCGATCGATGTTCTCCGCAACATCGCCGAGGTGGCTAACCATCCCCCCGCCGGCTTCGCGGTCAATCCCAAGCTATCGCGTATCTTTGCCGCCCGGCAGAAGTCAATCGAGACCCGCGGGACGGTAGACTGGGCCTTCGCCGAGAGTCTCGCCATCGGATCACTGCTTCTTGAAAATACGCCGGTCCGGCTCAGCGGCCAGGACAGCCGCCGCGGCACCTTCAGCCAGCGCCATGCCGTGCTCATCGACCAAAACACCGGCGTCGCCTGGACGCCACTGAATCACCTGGCTGCCGGCCAGCCCGAGTTTTGCGTGTACGACAGCCTGCTCTCCGAGGTGGCGGTGCTCGGTTTCGACTTTGGCTACTCGCTCGAAGAGCCCAACATGCTGATCTTGTGGGAAGCCCAGTTTGGCGACTTCGCCAACGGCGCCCAGGTCATCATCGACCAGTTCATCGCCTCGGCCGAATCGAAGTGGGGCCGCGGCAGCGGACTGGTGATGCTCTTGCCCCACGGCTATGAGGGTCAGGGGCCCGAGCATTCGAGCGCCCGTCTGGAACGCTTCCTCCAGCTCTGCGCCGAAGAGAATATCCAGGTGGCCGTCCCCTCGACGCCGGCCCAGATCTTTCACCTCTTACGCCGCCAGGTCCGGCGTAACTTCCGCAAGCCGCTGGTGGTGATGACTCCCAAGAGCCTGTTGCGGCACAAGCAGGCCGTCTCGCCGTTGGACCTCCTGACCGTCGGGCATTTCCGCGATGTGCTCGATGATCCGGCCACGCCGGAGCGGGCCCGCCGCGTTCTTTTATGCTCGGGCAAGGTTTACTACGATCTTCTGGCCAAGCGCGACGTGGCCGGCAAGTCGCGGGACGTGGCCATCGTGCGAATCGAGCAGCTTTACCCGTGGCCGGCCGTCGAGCTCAAACGGACGCTGAGCCGCTACGCGACCGCCCGGGAGTGGGCCTGGGTGCAGGAAGAATCGCAGAACATGGGAGCCTGGACGTTCGTGGCGCCCCGGCTCCAGGAGCTCCTCGGAGTCCCGATCCAGTATGTCGGCCGCGACTCAAGCGCTAGCCCTGCCACCGGTTCCAAGCTCGTGCACGACCATGAGCAGGCCGAGCTGGTCGAGGCGGCGATTGGCGCTCAAGTGCCTCACTTGGTCACGGCGACCCCGGTACGCTCGCTGGCCAAGACGGCCGCCCGGTCAGGAGTCCACTAGCCATGGCCGTCGTCCCGATCACGGTTCCTGGGGTGGGTGAATCGATCAGCGAGGGAATTCTGGCGCGCTGGCTGAAACCCGACGGCTCGCTGGTGCAATCAGGCGAGCCACTCTTCGAGCTCGAGACCGACAAGGCCAGCACAGTCGTCCCGGCGGCCACCGCGGGGCTCTTGAAGATTGCCGTCGCCGAGGGCCAGACCGTCGCCATCGGGGCGACCGTCGGCTCGCTCGACCCCGCAGGCTCGCCGACTGTCGCGGCCGCCCAGGCGCTGCCACAGCCTGCGGGTGCGACAGTGGCGCAACCGGTCGCGCCGGCTGACGTCACTGGGGCGAAGTCGATACCCGCAACCGCGGCCGCGTCATCCCCCGACGGCGCCTCGCGTGGCGATATTCCACTTTCACCGGCCGTTCGTCGGATCGTCTCCGAGAGCGCGGTCGACCCTCAGAAAGTCACTCCCACCGGACCCGGAGGAAGGCTCACCAAGGGCGACGTTCTCTCTTACCTGAGCGCTTCGGCCGAGGCTGCAGCGCAAGCGCCGGCCAGGCCGGAAGCTCCTGGAGACGCCGCGACGATTCCAGGCTCTGGACCGGTCTTGCCGGCTGCAACCGGGCCAGCGCCAGTCGGGGTGACTGCCGGGGCTCCGCCTCAGCCCTCGGTCACGGTGCAGGCACCTGCCCAGCGCGAAACCCGAAGCCGGATGAGCGGACTGCGCCAGCGTATCGCCCACCGCCTCGTCGAGGCTCAACAGACCGCGGCGATCTTGACCACGTTCAACGAGGTCGACATGTCGCGGGTGATGGACCTTCGAGCCCGCTACAAAGAGCTGAGCAAAAACAAGTTCGGCATCAGCCTGGGGTTCTTGTCGTTCTTCGTCAAGGCTGCAGCTACAGCCCTCAAGGAATTTCCGGCCGTCAACGCCCGGATCGACGGCAGCGACATCGTCCTGCACCATTATTACGATATCGGCGTGGCCGTCAGCACCGAGCGCGGCCTCATCGTCCCGGTGCTCCGCGATGTGGACGCGATGTCCTTCGCCGATATCGAGAAGGCCATCAGCGGCTACGCTGAGAAGGCACGCAAGGGAACGATCACCGTCGATGAGCTCCAGGGCGGCACGTTTACGATCACCAACGGCGGCGTCTTCGGCTCGCTCTTCTCGACCCCGATCCTCAACCCTCCCCAGAGCGGCATCCTGGGTATGCACGCGATCAAGAAGCGGCCGGTGGTCATCGAGGACCAAATCGTCGTCCGGCCCATGATGTACCTTGCGCTTTCGTACGATCACCGTATCATCGACGGCCGCGAAGCCGTCAGCTTCCTCGTGCGCATCAAGGAATGCGTCGAGGATCCCGAACGAATTCTGCTGTCTCTGTAAGCCGGATGAATTCCCAAGCGGGCGATGTCTGGCACCGGGATTCCCCCTGTGGACAATTCTTCTGAGCAACCAGTCGGTGGGCGTTCCCACCTCGAAGAGGGAGCAGGCATTGGCACAGCGGCATGATCTGGTCGTCATCGGCGCGGGGCCTGGCGGCTACGTCGCGTCAATCCGTGCAGCCCAGCTTGGCATGAAAGTGGCCTGTGTCGAGAAGCGCGCCAGCCTGGGGGGCACTTGTCTGAACGTCGGCTGCATCCCGAGCAAGGCGCTGCTCGATTCCAGCGAGCTTTTTCACCTCGCGCAGGAGCGCTTTGGCAAGCACGGCATCAAGGTGGAGGGCCTCGGTCTCGACCTGGCCGCCATGCTCAAGCGGAAGGACGACGTCGTCAAGGGACTGACCGACGGCATCCGCTACCTGTTCCGGAAGAACAAAATTGAGACCCTCACGGGAACAGCCCGGCTGATCTCACCCACCGCGGTCCGAGTCGACGCCCCTGATGGTTCATCGACCGAGCATGAGGCCGGTCACATCATCCTGGCGACCGGATCGGAGCCGGTCCCGTTGCCTTTCTTGCCTTTTGACGGCAAGGCCATCGTGAGCTCGACCGATGCCCTCGCTTTTGGCACGGTTCCCGAGCACCTGGTTGTCGTCGGCGGCGGCTACATCGGACTGGAGCTGGGCTCGGTCTGGAAACGCTTGGGGGCGAAGGTCACGGTCGTCGAGTTCCTGCCCCGGATCGTCCCCTTGGCCGATCTCGAGCTGGGTGAACTGCTCCAGAAGAGCCTGCTCAAACAAGGGCTGGAGTTTCACCTGGAGACCAAGGTCACCGGCGCCCGGGTCGACGGCACCAAGGTCACGGTGACTGCCGAGCCGAAGGAGGGAGGGCCCCTCTCGATCACCTGCGACAAGGTGCTCGTCGCGGTCGGCCGCCGGCCCTATACCGAGGGGCTGGGATTGCAGGAAATCGGCGTGAACGTCGAGGCCCGCACCGGTAAGGTCCCGGTCGACGCCCACTTCCGCACCAACATTCCTTCGATCTCGGCCATCGGCGACCTGATCGCCGGACCGATGCTGGCCCACAAGGCCGAGGACGAGGGAATCGCCTGTGCCGAGATACTGGCTGGCAAACCCGGCCATGTCGACTATAGCACGATTCCCAGCGTCATCTACACCTGGCCGGAGATGGCAAGCGTAGGCATCACCGAGCAGCAGGCGCAGGAGCAGGGAGTGCAATACCGAGTCGGCAAGTTCCCGTTCCTGGCCAACGGTCGCGCCCAGGCGATGGATGAGACCGAGGGACTCGTAAAGATCCTGGCCGACTCTGCGACCGATCGCGTCCTGGGCGTGCACATCATCGGGCCCCGCGCTTCGGACATGATTGCCGAGGCCGTCACGACGATGGAATTCGCCGGCAGCGCCGAGGACATCGCCCGGATCTGCCATGCTCATCCGACGCTGAGCGAGGCCGTCCGCGAAGCGGCCCTCGCGGTGGACAAACGAGCAATCCACGGCTGACCCGCGAGCAATTGACGCCGCCGCCGCCCTTCTGTTACTGTTCTAGCATTGAAAACGAACGTTGCGGTCCCGCCGTTTTGTGGGGATCAAGGAGAGGTGGCTGAGTGGTCGATAGCGACGGTTTGCTAAACCGTTAGACTGGGCAACCGGTCTCGGGGGTTCGAATCCCCCCCTCTCCGCTCTGAAGTGAATGCATCCGTCTCAAGCCGACAAGCTCCACCGAATTACGGCAAATCTCTCAGAGCCACTCTTGACGGTTTAACCGGAACCGAGCCGGATGATCCCGAACTAAACCGAACCTCGACTGCTACCGAAATTGCTACCGGTCTGCGTCAAGATCATGTCACTGATGCCCCGCCCTGGCCGCCGTCGTGGCCGCCTGGCTCAAATTGCCTGACGCGATCCGCGCCGGTATTGTGGTGATGATCGCGACTTCTCTTCAGGACCCCACTTGAAGGCAGACTTCCGCCGGTTAACGATCAATAAGTTTCATGATTTTTGCGACACTACACTAGCGTCCGCTGTGGACGAGGGTGGTTTTGATCCAGGCGAGATTACGGTCCAGCTCTTCCTGCGAACGTCGAAAGTAAGAGAAGCACTTGCCAAGCCGCCGGGAGAGCAGCGCGGCGGCGACCAAAGCGATCATCAGAGCAACCAAGCCGGTGATCATCATGACGATGCCCACCTGAACCTGTAACACCGCTGCCAGCCACCAAGAGAGACCCGCCAGGCCAAGAACCACGCCGGCCGCCGCGATTGTTCCAAAGATAATGAGCCCGGCAATGATCGGCGCGGAAGCGCGGGCACTCTCTCTCAAGTCGCAGGCGGCCAGCCGGGCCTGGAGTGAGGCCAGAGTCGCGAGGTCGGTCCCGAAGGAACTCATCCCTTCTATCACGCCGTTGTTCTGCCGCTCTTTCGCGGCTGGCGACCCGTTTCTTAGCGCTTGATGAGCCATCCGATTACAACTCCCACGGTCAGAGAGACGACAAGTGCCTTGACGGGGTGATCCGCGACCGCTTCCTCTAGCGAGCGCCTAACCGGGTCGATTGTCTGGACGATTTCGTCCAGCGCAATCCGTGCCTCCTGAAGCGGTTCCGGCAGTGAGCTAGACCATTCGGAAAGGGCCTGGGCATCCATGAACGAGCTCCCATCTGGTGGATTTCAGCGGAACCTTTGACCCAGATCCATGGGAAACTCTTCGCCACTGGGCTGGTCCGACGGACGCATGTCTGGACCCAAGTTGAAGTGATCCTTGAGCCGTTGTTCAATCCAGATCACCGCATAGGACTGTAGCGACTGCATAGCGATCGGCCAGGCAAGGTCGAGAGCCCACGAAAGTGGGCGGAAGCCCTGCTTGCGCCGGGCCGCTGGTGCCGAGACCAAGCTAGAAGCCTGAACGTCGTTACGATCGGATTCTTTTCTCTTGCGTCGGGGCACGATTAAATAGCCGACCAGCATGGCCGAGCCGACCAGCATGTAGGGATGCCGCGCGAGCATGGATCGCCAGTCCATCGCCTCAGTGACCTCTTCAACCACGTCCGAGACGCCGCTGACGACGCTTGAGACGTCCTGGTGAAGGTCATGGCGGATCTGGGCCATTTGGCGACGGATCACGTCGATCTCACTCATCGTACGACCCCCGCATTCGCCGTGGTCAATGATTGGATGCCTGACGCACAGTCCACCAGTGCCTCTGGCCCGAGTTTGCATCGCCCGCAAAGATCGATCGGGTCATCCGCCAGATGCGTTCATGAACTGCAGATTCTGTGCCGACACTAGCGCGAATGGGCTTTTTCAGCAGCTTTAGGGGTCGTGCGGTCCAGAATCATGGTGCGAACCGCGGCGAGACTCTGGCCCACGTGATAGGCGGAAGTCGTGTGAAGTTGCTCGGCCACCTGGACTGCGTCAGCCTTCGCGTTCCAGAAACCGACAATCATGGGGACCTCGGGAAATCGGGCACGGAGCCGCCTGATCAAGTAGCGCGTGCGCGTCAAGCCAAGTGGTGGGAGATAAGAGACGACGAGTAACCCCGGAGCCAGCGATTCGACTTTGTCGGAAACGTGCAGGGGCGAGCCAGTTCCTGAGAGTATGACCAACCGCGCGTCAGCGGGTTTGAGCACAAGCTTGAGCATGCGAAGAACAAGCGCATCGGCTCCGCCATTGGCCGCGATCCCAACGATGGGTCGCTCCAGCATACCGGCAGGTTGTTGAACCCGGACTGGCTCGACATGCTTGGGAGTCGGCGGCGGCGGCGGGGCCAGCGTGAGGTCATCCCGGTCTGCCAGGTCATCAAGCCAATCACGCACGAGTCGCCAAATGAAAGCGACATCCTGTTTATCAATGTACTCGTCATCGCGATCTTGCTCGGCGCGTGCCAAGGTCGGAATGATGATCTCATCGCACAAAACTTCCAGAGGACGGGTCTTGAGAGCTTCTTCAAGTATGCCGATGGCGCCATCCTGATCGCGGTGAAGTACGCGCTGATACCACCGCAGATCCTCGGCCACATCCACGTCTTGCCGCAGGAGAGTCCCCAGAAAGCCAAGGCTGGGAATCGATTGCCCAACAACCGCCAGGCACACCGTTAGAGCATTGGCAAGCAAGAGCCCCAAACCACCCCAAAGCCAGGTCCAAAACAGTGCTGTTACCAGGAGGGCGACGGGTGAAATGCCCGTACTCTTGCCGTAGATAAGTGGTTCGATGCTATTGGCCACCAGCTCGGCGCTGACGAAAAGAGCAAGGACGAGAATGGGCTGCGTCCAGCTCGGGAAATGCGCGATCGAGATCAGTTCCGGAAGGCAAAACGCGATCAACGTGCCCAGATAGGGGACAAAACGAAACAGGGCGGCTAGAAAACCCCAGAGGGCTGGGGAGGGTAGCCCGATGGCCCATAACCCAAGCCCGATCACGATGCCAAATGCCGCGTTAAAGAGCGCCAGCATGGTCAAGTACTTGCTCAGCACGTAGCTAATCTGGGTCATCGTCTTGGTCGTGACCCCGATGTTACCCCAGCCGACCATCTCAACGGTGCGGTCACTGATCTCGTCACTCTCGATGAGGAAGAAAATGAGAAGGAGCAAGACCACGCCGCCCCAGGCGAGCAGCACATGGAAAGGGCCGAGAAAGGTGCTCAGGTGAGTGAACATGGCGTTTTCGGAGACGACTCGGACCGGCTTGGCGGAGTCGAGTTCAGAGGGGCGAAGCGACGATTCGAGGCTCTCGACGGCGCGACCCACCTTGTCAAGCGACGAGTCGCTCCGAGGCTTGAGCCTGGTGAACTTCTTGTGAATATTTGCCTGATAGGTGGGGATGTTTTCGGCCAGGCTGACGAACTGGTCGCCCACGACGTAAACCAGCCCGGCGAGGCCAGAAAACATGAGCAGGAGGACGATGGCCACACTCACGACGCGTGGCAACCCTCGATGCTGAAGCCACTTCACAAAGGGAATGAGAATGAAGGTCAGGAGGGTAGCCAGCGCCAGCGGCTTGAGAACCTCGGCGGCCACCGACATGATGATGATGATTGCCAGGGCAATTCCGATTGCCCGGATCACGCGCATAGAGCTGATATTGGGGTTCATCGTCGCGGAGATCTCCCGAGGGGATCGTCACGCGAAGCCACTGGCCTCGTTCCAGGAACACGACCCACCCTCTCAGACTTCACGCAAGAGCCATGCCGGCTAAGCTCGTCGTGACGTCGGGTCGGCGCGATTGATGTGGCTGTCTCCCATTCATCTGGCCGGGCTAAGCATTTCCTTGCCGTGCGCAGAAGTCTTCCCAGTCTGCTCAGTCCCGTCTGCCCGCAAGAACTTGCATCTTGGGGGCAATGGCCTCCATCGCTCCCAAGCTCACTTTGGCTTGTATGCAGATGTGTCGATTCGATACTGGGCGATCTTGGCCGAGACGCTGCGGCGGGACAGTCCGCTGATCTTGGCGCAGCGACCGACGTGTCCTCGAGCTTTGCGCAGGGCCTTCTTTAGATAGCGAGACTCGAAGGCGGCCGTGAGCCGGGCGAGTTGCTCTGCCAGGGGGCGCGACAAATCGACGCGCAGAGAGGTCTTGCTTCGTTCGGGGCGCTTGACCAGGTCGGCAGGAAGGTTTTCGGGGCGAATCACGCCGGCGCGGGCTGTCACGCAGGCTCGTTCCATGGCATTCTCGAGTTGCCGAATATTGCCAGGCCAAGAGTGGCCCAGGAGTAGCTCCATCGCCTGCTCGGAGATCTGGTGGGGATTGTGCCCGGCACGTGAGTATTTCTGGGCAAAATAGGTGGCCAGCAGGGGTATATCCTCGGGCCGCTGACGCAGGGGCGGAAGGTCGATTTTGACGACGTTGAGGCGGTAGTACAAGTCTTCCCGAAGCTTTCCCTCCTTGACCAGCCCTTCCAGGTTTCGATTGGTCGCAGCGATGACGCGGACATCTACCTCGATCCCCTGGTTGCCGCCGACTCGCTCGAAGCGACGCTCCTGGAGGACGCGCAGCAACTTGACCTGCATCGCTATAGGAATGTCACCAACCTCGTCAAGAAAGAGCGTGCCGCCATGGGCGAGCTCGAATCGCCCCTTGCGCTGTGCGGCTGCGCCGGTGAAGGCTCCCTTTTCATGGCCGAACAGCTCGCTCTCTAAGAGGGTCTCGGGGAGGGCCGCACAGTGGACGGCCACGAACGGACCGGGCCGATGCTTCGCCGATGCTTGATGGATTGCCCGGGCAACCTGCTCCTTGCCCGTTCCCGTCTCGCCTTCGATCAGGACGGTGGTCGTTGTCTCCGAGATGTGACCGATGAGCTCGAAAATATCGAACATCTTCGGGCACTTGCTCAGAATGTTCCAGAACGCATGCCGTTCGCCGATCTGGGCGCGAAGCGCCGAAAGCTCATCCTGCAAAGTCCGCTCCCGGAGAGCCCTCTCGACCAGCAGGCAAAAATGCTCGGGATCGGGAGGCTTGGTCAGGAAATCATAAGCTCCCATACGCATGGCTTGAACGGCTTCGTCGATGCTCCCATGGCCCGTCGTGACGATGACCGTCACCGGAAACCGCCGCTCCAGGACCTCTTCCAACAGCTTCATGCCGTCCAGCTTAGGCATCCTCAGGTCGGTGATCATGATACTGTAGGGACGCTCGAGAAGCAGAGTAAGCGCCTGGTTTCCGTCCCGAGCGAGATCGACCTCAACACCGAGAGACAGCTCGAGCAGTTGCTGGAACGACCGGCGAGTATCTTCATTGTCCTCAACGACCAAGATTCGTTGCGTTGGTTGCGGCGGGGCTGGCGCGGCTGCGACCTGTTCGTGTCCATTCTGCATCGTCGGCTCTTTTTCGACGGCAACGGCAGTCATCGGCATGACTCCCAACCTGGCCACAGGGACCTTGCTGCTAAGCCCGGTGAAGATGAACGCAATTTAATAAAGATCCGTTTGCATTAAGTATATCAGATCACATCCTCGCGCTCTTAGCTACCCAAAAATGGACAATGCAACCGTCGCCGTGGCCCATTGTCCACAGTCAGACGGACTGGCTCGACCTTCAAAGCCGGCTTTAGTCTAGCGCGTGCAAAATCACAGTGATCCACGGTGAATTCGCAATCCCAAGCACGCGCCGATGATTCTGCGATCGACGGGTTTATCAAACTCCTCACCGGATGTCCCGCCGCGCGGGACCGGCGAATGACATCGTAGCCTGCCATCCGCTCGACGAGTTGCCTCAATGCTCTTGAGTGAACCTGGCCGAGTCAATCGGTATGAGACGAAAGCTGTTGATAGTCAAGTCGAGCGGCCGGCCGTGACTCTCCGGACCAAGGGTGATGACGATCTCCTTGATACTCGCTAAACCGGGTGTTGCTGGAAGGGGAAATTCGATCTGATTCTCAAGGCCCTGGGTATCGGCCAGACGAGTGAACAGCTCGGTGGGGATCAAACCTCCGGCGGCAAGAGACCAGCTCGCTGGCTTCAAGGTGATGAGAGCTTCGTGCGCTGGACTCGACGATCGATACCTCAGACTCAGAAGACCGCCGGAGAGGTTCATTCCTGCGGGAGCACACGACACAAAGGCGATCCCGCATTGATCCAAACCAGCGGTCTGGACATGGAACGACCGTGTTTCGCGTTTCGTGTTCATCGGGCTTTTCTTCCCGTTCCAGGCGAAGACTTGGGTGTCGGGGCCAAGCAGGTCAAGTTCCGGCCCAGATTGGAAAACCCGTTCCAGGGACCCTCCGAGTCCTCTGGACTGAAGGTAGGCTTTCATGTGGGTGGAACCTGTTCCCAGAAGACCCAGTATCAAGGCCAGGGTATGTGCCGTCGTCTGAAGCTTGATTGGCTCCTTCCTGCTCGACTTGTATCCCTCCCAGGGCCCGTGCGGTGTGAAGAGCTCCGAGATCGCAGGCCAGTTGGCCGCCAGAAACCGCTCGATCTCCTCCGGAGCCACGGTGTATGCCGTGCCAAAGGTATAGAGCGAGGCAGCGTCCGTGATGCGAGGCAGGGGCGAGACCGTGATCTCCGGGATGCCGATGTTGCCAGTGTACTGGATGCCTTCGCCGCTGTAGGACTCGGAGAGAAACCCTGCCAGCTTATTGCGACGGGAGTAGTCAATCTCCGCGTTCACTAGGTTGTCGAGGAGCTTTCGCCAGCTCGGGCGCTCTAATTCCGTCATCGAGAGGTCGAGTCCCAAGGCCTGGAATGCTGAACCCTCCCAGGGAGCCAGAACGGGGAGCTCACGCGAGTTCTGCATCTGATACGACTTCATCTTGAAGCCCAGATTCCCGATCGCCTCCAGTGGCAGACCGAAGCGGGTCACGACGAACGTCGCCGGGCCGCGAAGCTCGTTGACCAGATAGTCGACATGGCCTGTGACCCATTTCCCCTGCAGGTCGACCCAACCAAAGTGACGGTTCTTGGTGGCGTCCCGGCCGAAGTAGAACTGCCCGACCTTTGCATCGAAAAGGTGGAAATATCCTGCCTGCTGATCGTCAAGGAACTGCTCAAGCTCCTGCCTTAACGCGGAAACGCCAGGTAGGTTCCTGACTTCCGGGCGGTCAAGTGCGCCCGTGGTTTTGGCGACAGCCGCCGACAGATTGGCATTGTCGATGAAGACAATCATCACGACACGCTGATCCAGGATGTCCATGATCTTCCGCTTCGTGTCGTCCTGGGAGAACGGCGTCAGGGAGCCGGTGAAGTGATCCCAGCCGTAGGTTGAAGACCGCTGAATGTCGGCCTCCTGATCCTGATTGCGGGGTATGATCCAGCCCTTTTTCTCGAGCGCCCTCCAGATCGCCTCTCCTTTCGAGGTTCCGAAAACAGCTTGGATCTTATGCTTCTCGACGTCCGCGGCCAGAGGGCCGAGTCGCTTACCGGAAGCCAGGTCCAGAAAATTCCCCAGCAGCCCGGATTCGCTGAGCTTCGGGTCGCGCTGATCTTCGCGCAGGCTCTTGACCAGGCGAGCGAGGTTGCTGAGGGCTTCCTGGCGCGAGACATGAGGCGTTCCACACCTGCCGGCCGCAATGTTCGCCAGCAACTCCATGTACTGGCCAATCGCGGTCAATTGGGTGAACGACCGGAGATAAAGCCCCCGCGCGGGATCCTGGTTCCATCCCTCCCGCGGATACCCGGAGACTGGATCGATCATCCCGTTCTCGGGAGCAAAATAAAGGATCGCGTTTTCCAGAAGCATGCGCGCATGATGATGCTCAGGTGGAACGGTCGGGAAGTGGAATTCGCGATTCTCGTGAGACGATCGTGCAGGTTCATCACGGGCGGCGGCCGACATGACAGGTACCCCGCTTAGAATCAGCGCAAGAGCGATTCGTTCTGTGGCCCGCTGGCCTTTCCGCGCGTTGACAGCTCGTCTCAACCGGCTCAGGAGACTTTGCATCGCTTTTTCCTCGACTGGCTACGTAGCCGTTTTCTCTATCGAAGGTGAGTCCCATTCTCGAAGGTTTGGCTGCGTGGCCATTTTTCTCTATCGAAGGTGAGTCCCATTCTCGAAGGTGACGAACTGGGCGGCGGGTCGCAGAACGGGAGGCGCGGGAAAGGGACTTTTTGAGAGATCGCGCGCGATCCGGATCGGGCGAATCTCGATGGTCCCGACCAGGTCGACCGGGACGACCATCTGGCCCTGATCGAGACGAAGTCCAAGCACTCCCTCCAGGGCCTGGCGGAACATCCATCCGGCCGCCCCGGTGTAACCGTTCCAGATCATCCGGCCCGGGTCGAAGGTGGTTACCATGTCCGCCGCCTGCTTGTTCGGCTGGCCGCCGTAAATCTCGATCGCCTCATCATCCGTGTGTGAGATGGGTGAGGTCTTCAGCCAAAGGCGATAGGCGGTGTCAAGATATTGCCTGGCACCTTCACGATCCCCCTCGCGATGGGCTCCTTCGGCCAGAAGCCGTGCCGCACCCACGAGCCACTGAACGCCATGACAGTACATGCCGTTTTCCCTGACTCCTTCGGGATAGAGACTACTACGGCCGAGGTAGGGCTTAGTGTCCTCGCGCAGGGGCGGCCATCCCAGCAAGATCGTCGATTCTTTCTCGAGGATGAGTAGAGCCGTATCGAAGACGACCTTTGCCCGTCCCGGATTCACACCTGAGAGGACGGCCCATGCGGCACAGAGCGCGTCGATTTCCCAGACGCCGCTTCCCTTGACGCCGATCTCTGTCCCGTCGTCATGGAAGGCGCGGAGATAGCGGTCACCGCGCCAGGTCAGCTCCAGGGCCTCTTCGAGTGCTTGCAGGCGAGCGCGATAATGATCGCTTCGATCATTCCCCTCCTTGCGGGCGACGATTACGGCCATCCGGTTGAGGATGAAGTGGAGGAAAAAGCCCAGCCAGACGCTCTCGCCTCGTCCCTGGCTGCCGATCTCATCGAGTCCGTCATTCCAGTCGCCTGTTCCCATCAGAGGCAGGCCATGCGCGCCCATCCGGCGGTTGAGGACCAGGTCGATCGCCTTGAGACAGTGCCGGTAGACGGTATCTGCGCGCGTGGACCGCAGAGGATCGAAGCCGATTCCCTGCTTTCCCTGGGGCAGCGGTTCGAAAGGTTGCTCCGCGTCCAGATAAGTGGCTGTCTCGTCGAGCAAAGATTCGTCGCCCGTCGCGGCCAGATACTCGACGACCGCCCAAGGCAGCCAGAGAAGATTGTCCGAGGCATGCGTCCGCCCGACAAAACCGGTTCGGCCATCTTGCAGGCGATGGAACCAGTGGACGACGTCCCCCTCGAAGAACTGGTGGGAGGCGTGCAGCAGAATCTGGTTGCGGGCCACGGCGGGGTCCATCCATATCAGGTTCACGGAGTCCTGAACCTGGTCGCGGAAACCGTAAGCCCCGCTGGCTTGATAAAATCCACGACGGGCCCAGATGCGCTCGGCAAGAGCCTGATATTTCAGCCAGTTCAGGTAGCGATCGAACTCGGTCCTGTTGGTTTGAACCCGAAGCGTGCTCATAAGTCCAAGCCACCACTGGCGGGTTGACTCCAAGGCCGCAGTTGCCGAGCCAGGGTCAATGTATTTTCGAATGAGCACCTCGGCCTGTCGCCGTGTGTCGGCTTGACCGAGAAGAATGGTCGCTCTGGCCGTCCCGAATGGCGGGACCTCGAGCGTCGCAAGCAGCCCGGCGATCGGCTGAAGATCGACCGATCCAGCGGCATCCGGGCCGCCGTGCTCCACCTGGAAAGGGTGAGCGAAGCTCCGGCCTTGGCCGAGAAACCGGCCGCGCTGCGTCTCCAACGACTCCAGCGGCAGCGAGAGCGCCGCGAACGCGATCCCTGTCCGGAACGTGTTACGCGGGTTTTCAAAAAAGATCGCGCTCTCCTTTGATACGGCGCGAATCTGGAGCGGGCCGGAGTACTCCGGCTGACTGGCCAGCACGATCTGAAAGTACGAACCAAGCCGGAGCCTCAGCTTCCGACCCGACTGATTCGTCACCTCCAACAAGTAGATTCCGACCGGATCGCCGGGTGGCACGAAGACCGAAAGCTCGGTCTTGATCGAGCCCCGCGACATCCGAAACACGGCCGTGCCATCGACCCTGAACTCAGCCTGGTAATTGGCCGTGGTGTCGCTTAAGGGATGAAACGTCGGCGAGTACCACTGCCGGTCGTCCAGGTCGAAGAGATAAATCGCCTCGCCGGGAACTTCTCGGGTGACGATATCAGACCAGTCGGGAGTTAGCCGGTTCTGCTGCGAATTGATACTACAGCTTGAGTGCAAGCCGCGATTGGTCACGGCCAAGACGTGGCCTTTCTCGTTGGACAGCGTGTGGTCGAAGGGCCGCGGCGTGAAAGGTGTGTGGACCAGGAGCGAGCTTCCATCCTGCGAGAACTCGGCGTAGGGCAAGGGAGTTCCCGGAGGAATCTCGCCGTGCCCGATGGGATCGATGGATTCCGACGGGCATGCTTGAGGAACCCCGCCGTGCCCGATGGGATCGACGGATTCCATCGGCGATGTTTGCAGGAGCGATCGGCTCCGTACCCCGGGAACGTAACGCGTCAAGATCTCGATGGCCTGGCTTCGCGAACTGGCCATGCCAAGCGCGAGAGAAATCCGGGCGGAGCCGCGTGCCGGCAGAGTCAGGTTCACAAGCAGACTGCCAATCGGATCCAGCGTTGCCTTTGGCGGCGTATCGCGCGGCGCCCTGAACTCGAGAGTCTCGAGAACTCGGGACGTCCAGAGACTGCGCGCGCGGCCGATGAAATCCATCCGAGATGCCAAGAACCCTTCGGGGGCCCGGTCGCAAGCCAGGATTCCGACGGCTTTCGCGTGTCCGTCGTGCGCGAGCACCGCATGTAATGCGGCTGAGTACTCAACTTGGGCGAAAAGGCGGTTGTACTGGGTGTGATTGCGGTCGGCCTCGGGCCGATTCAGGACCCACTCCAGGTATGGCACGAGCTTAAGCGCCCGTGGCGACTCCAGGAGGTTTTCGACGTCGATCGTCCAGAGCTCGATGGGATCATGATCGCCGGGCAGGCGGATCGTGACGGTCGTCCGTACCCCCGCGGTCATGCTTGTGACCTTCAAACTTTGATTGTTACGCTCCAGCCGTGGCGGATCGAATAATTCGAGAGGGAAATTGCCGACGACGGGCCAGGATCGACACGGCGACTCGGCGTGACCCCTTGTTTCCACCAGGAACAGGGCTCTTCCGGCTGGATCCAAGCGGTCGTACGAGCGCCGGCTAAGATCATAATCGCGTGCCAAAGTCCGGCTTACGAGCTCGCCATCGTCCCTCAAGCTCACCTCGTATTCGCGGTTTTTCAGCGATGCGACTGAACTGAGAGGCGATCCGCGCCCGCGCCAAGAGCGGAGGACAGAGAAGGCGGCCGTGCTGACGCCGACCGCCGCGGCCAAAAGCACAAGCTGCCCGGAGACCGAAAGGGAGCCGAGCGTGCCCAGAAGACCCGCCGATTGTTGACTGTGCAAGGCCTCGGCCGCGCTCCAGGCCTGATCCCAGTCTTTCCCTCGCGGAATATAGAAGGGGATCAAGAGCGGGCCCCAGGTGGTGAACCGCTTGACTCCCTCGGGGATGCAGCGGGCGGTCGCCGCGGGGGCCAGCGCGGCGGCCAGCTTTTGCTCGAGCTTGTCCATCCCCAGGAAGCTGAGGTTGACCAGCGTCGCCACCCGCAGGCCCATGTGGTCCAGCCAGATGAGGATTCGCACCGCATCATAAGCGAGCAAGTAAGTGAAGATCTGAAGACTCCAGGCACGAAAGGCTTCGTGAGAAAGCGTCGCGTTCTGGAAGGTTGCGATCGACGTGCGAATGGCGCCATCCTGATTGTACCAGGTGGGCTCTCCCATGGGCCGAAGGAAGGAATCAATGATCGGCGACATCCACAGTCCCCAGCGCAGGACCTGGATCATGTTCTCGCCAAGCTGAACGAGCCCCTCTTTTTGGAAAAGAGTTCGGATAGGTGTTGCATCCTTCCAGAAGTAGGCCCTCATGAACGTGCGGTTGATCGCAAAGAGCCATGCAGCGGTCGACCAGCTAATCACACCCTTGAGGGCCTCCATGAACAACAGGCTCACGCCGCCTTGCACCGTTCCCAGGTTGAGATGCCCCCACTTGCTGACCAAAGGATAAACGTCAACAAGCTGGGGAGGCTCGCCGGCGGCTAAGTACCGATGGAACTTGGCGGTGACTACCGAGATCTGAGCGGCGTCCAGGTAAAACCCGAGCGCGGCGCCGATCAGGCCCCCCAAGACGGCATGCGCAAGGTAATAGCGGGCAGCTTGGAGCTTCCCCTTCCCCGTATTCTGGTAGCCAAGATCTCTGATCGCGTCGACGCCGGCATAAGCCAAGGCGCCAAAGGCGAAGCCAAAACCGGCGCGGCTAGGCAAATCCTTATCGGGCAGACCGAGAACGAGCCCGCAGCCCAGGCCCAGCCCGATCGTGGTGCCTCGCAACGCAAGAAGAGGATCCTGATAATTACGCGCCAGGCGGCGAAAGAACGGAGGGCTGCCGTCAAACGATTCGAAGATCGTCTTGACCAGCGGAAAAACGATCGTGCCAAACAGCATGGCAGCGACGATCGGGAAACGTTCGACGGCCCAGCGAACTCCCGGCACTGACCCGAGTTCCCCCAGCGCACAGAGCCCTCCCATGAACACGCCGCTGTAGACCATCCCCTTTTTCATGCCCGTGATGCAGTGGCTCCAGGCGGAATCGCCCCCGGGGGCGAGAGCATGGATCGCATCCATCAGCATGCCAGTGACCAGGTAGGCCTAATTTTATGGTCTGTTATCAGGCCCTTGTGGCCCGGCTGCAGGGAAAACCCTATTTCATCAATTTTCGCAACATCCTGTGCAACCGGCAGGAGCCCCTTTATGAGCCGGTCGGCATCCACCTCGTGGACGCGGGTTCGGAAATCGTGGCCAACCGCCTGGATGGGGACTTGAAGGAGCGGTTCCTGGCCGGGCAGGCCTCGCCGGGCCAGCCGCCGGCGGGGAGGCCCCAGGATTCTTTACGAAGCGAGGCTCAGAAAAAATTCTGACCTCCCCCGGCATCACAGCCGCCATTCCTGAGAAGGCTGCGGTTGGCGGGCGGCCTCCTTGGGCAGCATGTTGGCGCGGTCCCGCCTCCCGGAAGATGAATGGGCTAGCCCAAAAGGATCAAAATCTGGAATGCCGGTCAGGAGGCGGGAGGAGGTTGGTTAGATGAGAGTGGTGCTGGCCCGCACCGCCGGCTTTTGCATCGGCGTCAAGCGGGCCCTGGAGCTGGTCCTGGAGGCCATCAACCAGACTCGGACCCAGATCTATACCTATGGTCCCCTGATCCACAATCCCCAGGTGCTGGAGCTGTTGCGGGAGCGGGGCATCACGGTGCTCAAGCCCGGTGACGCGGTGCCGGAGGGGCTGGTGGTGATCCGGGCCCACGGCATCCCCCCGCTGGAGCGGCGGCAGTTGGAGGACGGCGCCTCCCGCATCATCGACGCCACCTGCCCCCGGGTGGCCAAGGTCCAGGCCATCATCCGGCGTTGGGCCGCCAAGGGCCACGCCACCATCATTGTCGGCGACGCCGACCACCCCGAGGTGGAGGGTTTGCTGGGCTACACCGGGGGCCGGGGCTATGTGGTGGCCAGTGCCCAGGAGGTGGCCGCCTTGCCGGAGCTGGGCGCCCCCATCGTGGTAGCCCAGACCACCCAGAGCGAAGGCCTGTTCGAGGCGCGGGTGGGGGAAATCACAGCCCGCTTCCCCGGGGCCCGCATCTTTAACACCATCTGCGACGCCACCGCCTTCCGCCAGGCGGAGGTGCAGGAACTGGCCAGCCACGCCGAGGCCCTGGTGGTGGTGGGGGGGCGCAACAGCGGCA
>JBKQMU010000102.1:0-19408 GCA_052146555.1 Isosphaeraceae bacterium | reverse complement strand
CAACAACGCGGGAGAGCCTGGTTTGGTCGGAAGTCACAGCGGTTTGAACGACTCCTCTATCCACCACGACCCTATATACGACGCCAGGCGGCTGTGGCCGCGAATTTATGAAACAGACATCTAGGCTCAGGGACGGAGGAGATCGCCCCGAACAGGCCGTTGGTATTGTTAGCCAGCCCGGCAGTGAAAAAGAGCGTGTCCGTCGAGCCCGCGCTGTGACCGTTACCGAAGCTCAGGGCCCAAAGTTCGTCTTCGGAGAAAGGCTGACCTGTGTTGAGCATGAGCGTTCCTGCCCATTGCCCGGACAGGTTATAAGCATTGATCTCCGTAAGGCCCTGGGAGTTTGGGTTGTTGTTGCCGACGAGTAAGTCGCCACCAAACTGACCCCAGTTCGCGGGTGCGATGGCCATCCCCCAGGGAGAGGCCAGGTGGGCTCCCGCGGTGTCCGAAATCAGCGTCTTGATGAAGGTGCCGTCCGTTTTGAATTCATCCACGATGCCGCCCGAGGTCGACTGGTTCGCGAACGTGACGAAGAGGGTCGGCGTCCCGTTGACGCTGAGGTTTTGGACGTTGAAGGCGGCGTAGCCCTTAGGGAACGTCGTCGCAAAGTTCGGATCCGTGAAGCTTTTCGTCATATTCCACTTGTTGTTGATGATGTCGATGTTGCCGCTGTTCTGGTCGGCGGCATAAAGCTGGGCCGCACCCCCACCCGGCAGGTTGCCGATCGCCAGCCCGGTGAAGGAGGCGCCAGGGACCATTGCCGTGATCTGCGACTGGTTGGAGGGCGTCAACCCGCCCCGCCACGCCGAAATCGAGCCGTCGAGATTGGCGAAAATGAAGGCGGCCTTGCCCCCGCTGACTTCGAAGTCCGTCGAGCCGGCGGTGATGCCCGGAGCGCCGGTGTTGACCTGCCCCGTCGGGCCATTGGTCATGTTGGGATTCGGCGGAGCGTTACCCTGGTTAGTGATTCCCACGGTCAAGAGCGTATCGGAGCTGCTCGGGGGAAAGGTGGTACTCACGCTGTGGACCGTCGAAGCCCCCGATCCATTGACGTTGGCAGCCTGGTCGGAGATCCAGAATGGGCTAGTCGTTGAGAAGGACAGCCCCCAGGCACCCTGCAAGTTCGGGTCGGTCACCGTGTTCGGGACCGTTCCGTTCGACACGAGGTTTGTCTGAACATAAACATCTCCTGCCCGCGCGATGCCCGCGACGAACATGAGGGTAAGCGGAATCAGACCGAATAGGCGGCGTATTGGTTCCATCTGTCTGGTCCTCCCTCGACGCCGGACGTCATTGGACGCCGGCCACGTTGTGATCTCCGAAGAGGTGACGGAAAAAATACTGGAAGAACGTCGGAAATCAGGCCGGCCTTCTCATTTTTCCCGTTGGCTTTAAGCGACATGCCCCACGGCTCTCCAAGTCCGGGTGAGCGGGCTGACCCGGAGCGATCGTGGCAAGATCCGACACGATGTTCGTCTGCACGTACTGACCTGCCCGGACGGACGAGCAAACCAATACGGCAAGTCCGCCGAGGACCAAGTGACCGAAACGGTTTCGCATGGCTTTGCCCCTCTGATCGAATTGCGCCGACAATACGACTGCTGGCGACCGCGAGGGTGATTGTTCGTGGCTCTGGAGCGTACAGAAATGAACCAAAACACCACAATGAAAAACGAATCATGATCTCGAATTAATGTACGGAGAATTGGTAAAGGACCGCGAAAGGGCGACTATCTCCCCCGGGCGCACTTGCATGTGGGGTCTGTGAGCACAAATTGAATTGTACAAGAGCGAGCCTAGATTTGACGGGTTGGAGGGATCTTCTTGGCCGGTGGACTATGCCTTTCACGCGGGTGATGAGGACAAAATCCAGCACTCGGATCATTGTAAACCGCGTGGGCAGTCTGTAAAATTACTCATGTAAGTCAAGTTTTGATCGTTGCGCAATCATTGTAGAGAAAGCAACCAGAAGGGCTGGCCATGGGACCGATGCATGCGAGCCGGGTCGCGATCGCCTGCCAAGGAGGGGGAAGTCACACGGCGTTCTCGGCGGGTGTTCTTCAGGGGTTGCTGCGTAGCCTTCCAGAAGACGTGGAAGTGGTCGCGATCAGCGGAACCTCGGGCGGTGCCATGTGTGCGGCATTGGCCTGGGACGGGCTGGTTCGGGGTAACCCGCAACTTTCAATCCAGAAACTCCAGCGTTTCTGGGAGGAAGTCGCGGCGAGCGAGCTGTGGGACCAGATTCTCAACGCAACGCTGCTCAGCCTCGTCAGCTTGCGGAATCACATGGTTCTGCCCGAGGTGAGCCCGTATCACCTTCCGACATGGGGCGAGGACCTCTTCCGCAACATGCTGAATCAGCACTTCGATTTCGAGGAATTGCGCAAGCTGGCTCGCAAAAGCGGGGCACCGGCCTTGCAAATTGGCGCGGTCGAGGTCTTGAGCGGTCACTTCGAAGTCTTCACGGGTGAGGACCTGCAGGTTGAATGCCTGCTCGCCTCGGCGGCGATTCCTGAGCTCTACCGGGCGGTCACGATTCCTGACCGGGGCGTGTACTGGGACGGACTGTACTCGCAGAACCCACCGATCCATGATCTCACGGATCATAATATAAACGAGCTCTGGCTGATCCAGGTCAACCCGAGCACCTGCGCTCGAGTGCCGACCGAGACCCACGAGATCCTCGATCGCCGCAACGAACTGGCCGGGAATCTCTCGATGGAGCAGGAGTTGACAATCATCGAGATGATGAACCGGCTGCTTGCGGAGGGCAAGCTCAACGACCCCAAGTATCACCCGATCCACTTGGCGCGCATCAAGCTGGATCGCCACCTGGACTACAGTTCCAAGCTCGATCGCCGGCCGGCGTTCCTGAAGGAGCTGATGGACCATGGAAACGCCCAGGCGCGCTGGTTCCTGAAGGAACGGGCGGGAAAGAAACACACGCTTCAAGCCCTCGGCGTGATCTGATGCAGGTGTCTCGCCATCGCGAATCGACCGACCGTCCCTGAGCCGGATGTCAGAACGGGATCGCGTCGGGAAACACCGGTCAGCCCGCGTCAGCGTGTCGGTTCGGAACTCAGAAATCACTGAACCACTGAAGCTGAAACAGCGTGCCGCTCTCGCCCGCCCGGTAACCGGTCAAGATATTCTGTGCCGGCGAGTGGTTGATCTGCAGCACCTCGAAGGTAAACCGCCACTCCCGGGTGCTGAGTGGATACCAGTTCAGGCCGCCTCCAAACTCGTTACCGCCTCCGAACCGGCTAGTGACGAACGAGGTACGGCCAAAGGTTTCGAGCTTGCCGGGAACCAAGAAATAGCTGGCCTGCAGCAGCCCACCATTATCAAAGAGAGAATTGAAAGGCACCTGGCTCCGGAGGGGCTTGAAGTTGTCGAGCCATCGAAAGAAGTACTCGCCGGAGACGCTCAGGCCGCGGTACTTGAGGGCGGCATCGACCGTCCAGAGCTGCACGTCCGTTGAAATGAGCTCAACGCCCGGCCCCAGCGCACCGGCTCGAAACAGGGGTGTACCGTTGGAGAGCCGCACGATGGTATCCTCGGGGTTGCTCTGCTCGAACAGCGTCGCGCCCTGGTTCGCCTCTCGCGAAAGGGCAAGGTTCATGCCAAGCCGTGGGCTGAGCACCTGGTGATTCTCGATGTCCGACGGCCCGCGGCCAAAGTCACCCGTCGGCTCCCACCAGAGCGTCCCGCCGAAGGCCGCCGACCATCCGACCCGATTGATGCCCTGCGAGAACCGATTCAGCGAGTTCGCCAGCATCGCGACGTAATGCAGGCTCTCGATCGGCTCGCCTTGTGCCCAGACGCCCGGGCTGATGTTGGGGCGGAAGAATGTTGTTGCCATGAGGCGCTCGGCACCGAGAGTGTAGCGGAACGATTCGTACCACTCACGCGTCCCCGGCACGGCCCAGTTCCCAACCCTCAGATCAAACGCCTTGCTGAAGCGGTAGTTGATCCAGCCCAGGTAGACTGTATCGTTCAGAGCCGTCGAAGAGAAGAGAAACACCGTGAACTGGAGTCGGGGATCCAGCGCGAAACCTGAGAACTGGATGAAGTTGCGATTGATCTCCACGGAATCGAAACTTTGAACCGGCAGCCGTGCACCTGTGCTGTCGATCCACGATCCGGTGCTCCGCGCGAAGTTGATGTACCGAGCCTGGGTGAAGAAGTCGGCGCGCAGCTCGAAAGGCACGCGCTGCTCGTCGTGTGGTCGCACCAGGACGAACTGGCCGCGATCCTCGTCGTAGGCACCGACCAAGAACCTCGAGAGCGGCGGAAGCGACGACTCAGGCGGACCAAAGGCCGTCCCTGGCTGGCTAAACATCCTTGCCGCGGTAGCAGAATCGGGGACTGGTTTCGGGACGGGGGACTTGGGCTCGGCAGGCGGCGGAAGTGGTTGAGGAAGTGGCTGCCCAACCCCACGGCCAAGCTGGTCAAGCCGTTGGTTGAGCTCGTGATACTGGGCGGTCACCTGCTCCAGTTGATGCGCGAGCTTGGCATTCTCCTGGCTCAGCCCGGCATTCTGCTCAGCCAGCCTGGTGCTTTTTTCCGTGAGCTTCGCGTCATGCTCTTCGAGTGCCTGCAAACGGCGGGCGAGCTGTTCGACCGAGATCGAGACCTGAGAACCGGCAGGTGAAGACGCTCCGAGCTCACTCGTGGATTGCTGGGCGGGCGGTTCCGCGGTTACGACCGCGTCGGAAATGAGCAGTGCGAACAGAAGTACCGCGGCTCGAGTGGCCTTCGAACGTCCGAGCCTGGTTTGAGCCTGAATGACTCTGCCCATGAAGATCGCCAGGGAAAGTACTCGTCCGTATCATTCGCCGTCCCGGGAAGATGTCATCTCACCGGCCACTCTGATGCGGGAACTCCCCAGGCTGAGGGCCGCAATGACAGCATGAATCCATGGTCGCCGGCAGCGGCAACGCTTCCTTTGGATTTATCGAACTTTCTTGCCCAGTTTCTCCAGCGGGACCGGAGAAAACCGCAAGATTTCGGTTCTCAGAAGTTGCGCTAAGTCGGGCAGGACGTGTAGCTTGGCCGCAGCTCTCAGATCCTGCGTGTGGTCAGGTGATGAGAACCGGCCACTCTGCAGCTTTCAGGCGGGTTTGGCGACGATTCCCAGGCTGACCAGTCCCATGAGCACGAGCTCGACGGCAAGTGCCGCCATTATGACACCCATCACCTTCCCGACTACCTGCAGAGCAGCCGGGCCCAGGATTCTCACGATGGACTGGCAAGCACGAAGGCAGATATAATTAATCACCATGATCGCGGCGATCACACTGGTCAGGAAGAGCACGGCCGCGAGATCATTGCGCTGGGCGAGAACGGAGACGATCGCGACGAGCCCCGATACCGAGGCCATGAGGGGGATCGCAAGCGGGTAAGTCGCGAGGTCAAGCGAGGGCTCGGCGTTCTGCTGATCAGGACCTTCTCCGTCGTCATCACTCCCTCGCTTGCTGCCCATGACCATCTCGATGGAAAAAAGCAGAACGAGGATTCCACCGGCGATCTGGAAGGCGGGAATCGACACCTTGAAGAGCCGGAGAATCGCCTCACCAAACAATGCGAACGCCATGCATACGATCGATGCGATCACGACCGACCGGAGCGCCACCCTCCTCAGGAACTCCGGTGAAGCGTCGGCGGTCAGGGTCGCGCAGACGATCGTCACCTTCAGCGGTCCGATCGCAGCAAATAATAACATCACGATTTCCGCAGGGTGAAGTTCCATGATCGGGTCTCTCGCGAGGAATGTGTACTAGAAGCGCTCGTGTAAAAAACAGAATGGGTCTTTATACAAAAGTCCTCGTCGTTTGGCGAGAACTCAGAAGGTGGGGGCGGCAGGCGCTTCCCTGACGGCCGGTGCCTCTGCGGCTGGCCTGAGAGTCGGGGCCGGGCCCTGGGGCGGCTGCGGCCGGGCGATGGCGATGCCCAGCCCAATTTCGTTGGCAGCATCGTAGGCCAGCACGGCATTGCGGTGAGGAGTCGCAAAATCGGCCGACAGCAGCATGGCCGTTCGTCCGGTCCGTTCACGAGCCTTACGAAGCAACTCGACCAGCGTGCTCATGGTCGGTTCGACGGGTTCGCGATCGAGTTTCATTCTTCCCCCCTCGTCGATCTCGACCAGAATGTAATCCTTCTTCAGGTCGTCGAGCGAGCGCGGCCGTCCCTGAGCGACCGCGCTGGCGGGGGCTTCCCCCGAGGGCTTGGGGATCTCCAGCGTCTTGTACAGCACAGTGGTGGCCGTCACCATGAAGAAAAGCACCAGGTTGAACGCCACATCGACCATCGGCGCTAGATCGAGCTCCTCGATCTTTTCGGTCGCCGAGCGAGAGAGCGAGAAGACGGCCTCCGGCTGCTCGGTCGGCTCCGCGGCGGTCAGTTCCGATTCGCGATTGGGCGCTCGGGCGACCGGTAACGCAACGTGGCTGGGCTTGGAATCAAGCCCGGCATTCCAGTCCAGGTCGTCCGGGCCTGCCTCCCAGCGCTCGAGCGGGGACGTCGTCGAGCTGGACTGCCTTGTGGTAGGGGCGGGGGCGGGCGATGGCCCTTGGCTGCTCTTTGGAAGGTCGTCGAGCTCGGCCTCGTCAGCAAGGATTTCGAGATCGCTCTCTTCCGCGCTGGCGGCGTCCCGTTTCTGGTCGTCCTCGTCGCCTTCGTCGCTGTTTTCGTCCTCATCGGCCCAAACCCAGCCGGATGTCTGCGCCCCGGTTGCAGTCAGACCCTGATCGGCAGGCCCGGCACTCTTGCCTTGGATCTCGATGACCGGAAAGGTGACGTCGGACGAGGAAGACGGGTTGGGCAAGAGCGTTCGCTCGTGCGTTTTTGGCGGTGGGATAACCTCTTCGATGCTGGGCTGCAGTTCCTCGATGTCGGAAGGAGCAAGAGCGGAGCGGGTGCCGGACTTTGGTCGCGCCAGCGGTGCTTCTTGGACCGTCTCGGGGGGCTTGGCCGGTTCCGGCGGTGCCGTCAATTCCGGGAAATCGGCCAGGCGGGCCCAGGCAAGAGCGGATCCCGCCGGACGTACCAGGTCATCGTCGCGGAGTTCGGCACGCGCAAACGCCAGGCGGATTGCCGCCTCATCGAGCCCGCGCTGCAACTCCAGGCGATCGGCGTGGAAGACATCCCAACTGGCCATAGTATCCGCTCTTGCGGTCTGGGTTCGAGCACTAATCCGGGCGTCAATTACCCTCGTGAGCTGAGCTAGCCCGACGGCTCACCGTGAGCCTTTAGGCTCCTGGACTCCCACGTGAACAGTGACTCCCTCGACCTCGGTCACGGCCGAGGCGACCTTGAGCACTTCGCCATGCGGTACGTCGCCGTCAGCCTGAAGGATGACCTTGCGACGTCCATCCTTAACCCCGAGAGCAACGGCCTTGCGCACCTGGTCAAGGTTTACGCTTGCTCCTTCGCCGTGGCCCAGCAGAAGGCGCGGTTCCGCCCCTGGGACCGCGGGCCTGAGGATGGTCAGAAACGTCGCCACCGACTCCTGGACGCCGACCCCGTGCCGTGCCGGGGGCACGTCAACTTTCTCACCGCCGGACATCTGAACGGAGAAGAGCATGAACGTCATGAGCTGGAAGACGACATCGACCATCGGTGTCATGTCGATATGTTCGTCTCGTTCTTCCGTGGATTCGCGGCGAAGCAGCATGGCCAAGAGTGGTCCTCGGGTGCGGAAGCAAGAAACATCAGAGACCGGCCGTTCTGGGAGCGACGCTCGATCTCGTCTCTGGAATCAACGTGAAGTCGCGGTACGTGGTGCCATCGACTCGGTGCGGCCGCCACGAACTGGCTGCGCAGACGCAGGGCTCTCGATCGGTTCAAGGACCTCCAGCACCTCTTGAAGCTGACGCTCGGTCCGATCCCGCAGCCTTCGTAGCCGGGCATGCACGTCATTGCCGATGAGCATCATTGGGTTGGCAATGAGAAGGCCGGCGCCGGTCGCCCAGAGCGCCAGGCTGATCTGGGAGGCCAAAGCGCGCGGGTTGACCTGTTCCGAGCTGCCGATCTGGCTGAACGCCCCGATCATGCTGGCGACCGTCCCCAAGAGCCCGAGAAGGGGGCCCATCCGGACGATCGTGGAGATGGTGGCCAGGCGGTTCTCCATCCCGGCGATCACCTCGGTATGGAACTCAGTGACGAGCAATTGCTTGATCTTTGCCAGCCCTTTGTTCCGGTTCTGGAGGGCCACGGCGAGGAGCTGCGCGAGCGCCTTGTGCCAGTAGTTCGGGCTCTGGCAGACATTCACGGCTGCATCGTACTATCGTGCTTCACAGAGCTCGCGCACCTGCACAATGAGCGGCCCAGGATCGGAGAGGATCTTCTTCTTGAGTGTCCGGTAAAGCAAGATGCCGTTGTAAACACCCCAGACCGCAAGGATGGCAAGGGCTCCGTAGATAACATAGCCGAATGCATCGATAATCTTGATGGTCAGATTCATGTCGTCTCAGTCCATTGGTTGGGTGACAGAGTGAGATCCTCTTGCCGGGTTGAGGCAAAGCCATCGCAGGTGCCACCGTCGTCCTGGCATGAAATGCCACCTGGAGATCATTCTGGCGAGTCAGTCGGGGCGCTCGCAAGGGATCTGATCTCTGCCTGGCTCAACCAAGAGGGCCGCCCCACCGTCGTGCCCTAAGTCGCATCCGAGCCCCTGACCCAAATCCTCTGAGACGACGTGCCTTAGAACTGGTTGTTTGGAGGTGTCATCACGGAGATCGATGGAGAGGAAAAGATTGTGGAGGGACTCTCGTGCCCAGCGAGCACTCATCGCTCATCAGGTCCAGCGCGATGTTTAGGATCGGTTCGCTACCCAGCCGGCTGGTCGGCTTGCAAACCCTTGCCAGGCTTGGCCTGGTGCGTGAAAATGGGACGGGTTTTGTCGACTTTGTGCCCAAAGTCGTTGAAGCAGTCGAGATTTCGTAATTTCTTCGAGCTTTCCCCATGCCGCGCACCGTTCTGATCGTTGACGATGAGCGCGACACCAACGATATTTTGGCCAGTCTCCTTCGGGCTCGCGATTTCGTTCCCGTCCAGCTTTATTCCGGTACGCAGGTAATGTCTAGCGTCTCTCTCAAGAAGCCGGACCTGATCCTGCTGGACGTCATGCTTCCCGACGTGGACGGCTTCTCGATCTGTGATCAGCTCAAGCGGAATCGAGAAACGAACCTGATCCCGATTATCATGGTCACGGGTCTTCAGGACACCCATCACCGTGCCGCGGGCGTGCGGGTTGGCGCCAATGACTATTTGAGAAAACCGTTCACGTCCACCGAGCTTTACGAGGCCATCAACAAGGCCCTCGCTTGGCACGAAGAGCACCTGAAGCGGGGAACGCACGGCGAGATCAATTTTGACATCCGTAGCGAGCTGACCTATCTTCAGGAAGCCAACGACATGCTCGCCGATCTTTTCGCTCATACGCCTCTGACCGAGCGACAAATCAAGGACTTGAAGCAGGCCGTGATGGAGATGGGGGGAAACGCCATCGAGTGGGGACACCGCAAGAACGCCGACCTGGTCTTGCGTATCACGTACCGTATCGACCGCAACTCGATCACGCTGATCATTCAGGACCAGGGGCCGGGTTTTGATCCTTCAGACGTGCCTCACGCCGCTTCCGACGATGATCCGATCGGCCATATCGAACTGCGTAGCGAACTTGGCCTGCGCGAGGGAGGTTTCGGCATCATGCTTGCCCGCGGGCTCGTCGACGATTTCCGCTACAATGAACGCGGAAACGAGGTCACTCTCGTGAAGCGACTTGCTCGGCCCCAGGTTCCGTCCTGAAACCTCGTTCCTCTGACCACTTCTTCATGCTCTCATGCCGTGTCGGGCCCTCCCGCATTACCTCTGCAAGATCAATCACAGCCGTTTCCCTGTGCGATGCGTCGATTCAGTTCTAAAGATGAACCGCAATTCTCTGCTTCCTGCCGGCAAGGCCGCCTTTTCAGATCACGCTTCCTGGGCGATCGTTGGCGGCCTCTTGGCCTTCGAAGACGAGTCCGCCGCAGCGAGAGACCTGTGGAACCTAGCCGAGGCGCAATGCCCCCGGTCCGGTTCCGAGTGATCGAAGATGTTTTTCCGCACGGGCGAACGGCCCGAGGCAGCCCCGTGGGTTTTCTTTCCGAACGAGATGATTGTGTACTAACTTTCTCTCGAAACGTCTGGTGAGTCGTACGATGGCGTGCGCGCCAGCCGACGATGTCTGGACAACCGCTCCGGTAGCGGAAATCCCGAAGAACGACCTACTGGTTACGCTTATGGACAGACGGTTAGCCTTGCGGATGATTTTCTTGCTGGTCGCCGCGCTCTTGGGTGGCGTTTTGTTCGTCTTTCACGTGCGCGACATGGAGAGCCGGCGACTCAGTAGAGACCTTCAGGGGCTGGCCGATTCGCTGGCCATCTTGATGGGTCCGGAGCGGGTTGCTCGGCTTCAGGATCAACCAGAGGAATCCGCGGGTGAGGAGTTCGCCCGGATTCACGAGCAACTTCGCGCCGTCCAGTCGATTCATCAGGGGCAATGCCGGGTCTACATCCTTGAGCGCCAGGGGACAGCGGTCCGTTGCCTGGTGAGCTCGGAGAATGAGGGCCGGGAACGGACCGGCCTGGACGCACTGACCAGCCAAAACCCCGAGGAGATCCTGTCGCTTTTCGACATCAATACCAGTCTCGTCCAGGGCCCCCGTCGCGACGCTCTGGGCAACGTGACTTTTACAGCCTTTGCTCCTCTGCGGAATGCAGGGAAACATGCAACGATGATATGTGTTGAGGTCGACACCCCTGAGGGGCTCGGCGGAGTCGCCGGCGAGGAACGGCTGGCGATCAGCATCGTGGTACTCGGCCTGGCGGGCATTTTTCTGCTCTGGTGGCAATTGCGCCGAGAGGCCCGCATCGCCGATCAGGTACGGGCCTCGGAGGAGAAGTTTCGGAGCATCACCCAGGCTGCGCTTAACCCGATCGTCGTCGCCGATGACGAGGGACGCATCACCTACTGGAATGATGCGGCCGAACGCACCTTCGGCTTTACGCGCCAAGAGGTGCTAGAGGAAGGTCTGGTCGACCGTCTTGTGCCAAGGCGGCTGCATGAGGATTACCAGCGAGCGCTGGCCCTGGTTAAGGGGACCGACCATGCCCCGGGACAGGGGCGCACGATGGAATTGGCGGCGATCTGCAAGAGCGGCCACGAAATTCCCATCGAGCTGAGCCTTTCCGCATTCCGGCTCAGCGAGCGCTGGCATACCGTCGGCGTCATGAGCGATCTGAGCGCTCGCAAATCGTTCGAGGCTGAGCGGGAGGAGCGGGCCTTACTGTCTCAAGTGATCGCCGAGATCGGAGGCGTGCTCGCGTGCGAAGAATCGATCGAGACCATGCTTCAGGGTTGCACGGTGGTCCTCTCGCGGGACCTGCACGCACTTGCGCAGATCTGGACCCTGAAGTCCGACGGCCTGGCCACCGAGCTTCGGGTCAGCGACGGTCCTGTCGAGATCAGGGACGAGCCTCTCGAGCGCGGCGTTCTAAGCGCGGTTACCCGAGCGCATCGTCGCTGGATCGAGCCGCAGCCGGGCGAGCAACCAGAGCACTTCCGGCTCGGCCTCGGCAACGAAGAGATGATCACCGTGGCGGGCTTTCCGCTGCTTCACGGATCAGCGCTCGAGGGGATTCTTGTGGTTACCATTCGCGGGCCTATGCCCGCTTCGGTGATCACGGCGCTGGAGACAGTGGCCGCTTCGGTGACACTGGCCATCGCACGACTGCATCTGATCGAGAACCTGAACTCCGCTCGTGAGGCCGCTGAAGCCGCCAGCCTGGCCAAGAGCAACTTCCTGGCCAACATGAGCCATGAGATTCGCACGCCGATGAACGGAGTCATCGGCATGACCGAGTTGGTGCTGGACACCGAGCTTGAACCCCGCCAGCGGGAATATCTCGAGATCGTAAGGCATTCGGCTGACGCGCTTCTGACGGTCATCAACGATATCCTCGATTTTTCACGAGTCGAAGCCGGCAAGCTGACGCTGGACCCTCTCCCCTTCGCCCTTCGCGAGATGGTGGAGGGGACAATCCGGACACTTGCCGAGCGCGCCCATGGCAAGGGGCTCGAGCTTGCCTGCCGGATCGCGCCCGAGGTCACCGACAGCGTCATCGGCGACGAGAATCGTCTGCGGCAAGTGCTGATCAACTTGGTCGGGAACGCGATTAAGTTCACCGAGCGCGGGGAAGTCTTGGTGACCGTTGATCATGAGCTTGGCGAGGTGGAGGGCGACCGGATCAACCTGGTTTTCACGGTCAGTGACACGGGCGTGGGAATCTGCCCGGAGAAGCTGGACATGATTTTCGAGCCATTCGAGCAGGCTGACGGCTCAACCACCCGTCGGTACGGAGGCACGGGGCTAGGGCTGGCCATCTCCAGCCAGTTGATCGGCCTCATGGGGGGCAAGATTTCCGTATCCAGCCAGCTCGGGGTAGGCAGCACGTTTCGCTTCACGGTCCAGCTCCAGCGCGACCGCCAGCCCAACGGCCAGGCGGCCATGGTGAACTCCGAGCGACTCGCCGGTCGGCGAGTTCTCGTGGTCGACGACAGTGCCACGAACCGCCGGATTCTCGAGGAGGTCCTCACAGGCTGGAAGATTAGGGCAACGCTGGTGGAGAGTGGCCGGGAGGCTCTGGCTGAACTGCGGGCAGCCGGGGCAAAGGGGGAGCAATTTGCGGTCGCTCTGCTCGATCTGATGATGCCGGAGATGGATGGATTGGAGCTTGTCAGGCAGATCCGGCAGGACCCGGCCATCAGCGAGATTCCTCTGATCGTCCTGACGTCCGGCGGCGACCTGAGCATCGACCAGCCGGTGCGAGCGCTGGGTATCAGCACGCTACTGTCCAAGCCGGTCCGTCAGTCCGTCCTCCATCGGGTGCTCGTCTCACTGATCGGAGCGTCCTCGAGTCACGGCACAGTCCCGCTGCTGGAAGAGCCCGCCGCAGCCCTCCAAGGGACTCGCCTGCTGACCGAACGTCAGCTGAGAATCCTGCTGGCCGAGGACAACCCAGTCAACCAGCGAGTCGGCTCGATGATGCTCCAGCGGCTGGGACACGAAGTGGTCGTCGCGGATAACGGCAAGAAGGCCGTCGAGGCTTTCTTTCAGGGATCGTTTGATCTTGTGCTCATGGATATCCAGATGCCGGAGATGGATGGCTTCGAGGCCCTCTTGTCGATCCGGTCGCTGGAAAGCCAGGCCAATGGGCTTTTACCCACGCCCGTGATTGCCCTCACAGCGCACGCGATGAATGGTGATCGAGATCGCTGTCTGGAAGCTGGTTTCGATGGCTACCTCTCCAAGCCTATCCACGCAGCAGATCTAGAAGCCGCTCTGCATCGCGTCGAGAATGGAGACGCGCGCAACGCTTGCGGCACTCGGTCCGGTGGATTTGACCGATCGTTCGCTTTGAATCAGATCGGCGGCGACGAGTCGCTCCTGCACGAACTCATCGAGCTGTTCGCGAACCAGGTTCCCGAACAGCTCGATCGCATCCGGGAGGGTCTCGGTCGCGAGGATGGCCAGATGGCAAGCCTCGCGGCGCATACCCTGAAGGGGTCGGCAAGCCTGTTCCTGACCCCCGCGGCCATGGCTCCGTTGCAAGAGATCGAGCAGCTCTCCAAGTCCGGCCGGATCGACGAGGCCAGGAATCGGCTGGCGGCCGTCCAGTCGCTGCTCGACGATCTACTCGGTGCGTTATCCCGAGAGCTGCACCGGCGAAGCGAACCCTGCAGCCCGCAAGCCTCCAGTAGTCGATCTTGATTCATTATTCTTTGTTACCATGTGAGTATAATTCATGCTATCGCATATTGATGTCAATGAAGCGACCAGCTCTTGCACTGCATCCGCCGGGTCCGTCCCAGAGGTCTTGATCGTGGACGACAACCCGATTGACCGGCTGAGGGTGGGCCGACTGATTGGCCAGGATTCGCAGTATCGGGTCGCCTATGCGGAAAACGGTGCTGTGGCTCTAGCGCTCCTGGCGGATCGTCAAACCACGATCGTGCTGACGGATCTTAGAATGGAGGGTATGGACGGGCTCGAACTGGTCCGGGCCGTCCGCAGGGAACATCCTCGGATTCCCGTAATTATCATGACAGCATATGGCAGCGAGGAAATGGCGATGGAGGCGTTGCGGGTCGGAGCGACCAATTATGTGCCCAAGCAAAGACTGGCCAACGAGCTGCTAGCAGTTCTCAGGCGCGCCTTGCGAACGGCCACGGCCGGCCACCGCCGTCGCCGCTGTCTGGAATCGCTGGTCTGGCGGGATTCGCGGTTCGAGCTGGGCAACGATCCGGATCTCCTGCCTCCGCTGCTGGAGTACCTTCAAGACGAGATGACTCAGCTCGACCGGTCGGACTTCGCGGAGCTGATGCGGACCACCATCGCGCTGGACGAGGCGCTTCGGAACGCTCTCTACCACGGGAACCTCGAAGTCAGCTCCGACCTCCGGGAAGAGAATGAATTCCTGTTTTACGAGGTGGCACGGCAGCGTGCGGCCCAGTCTCCCTATCGAGATCGGCGCATCCACGTGCAGATCGTTCATGCTCCTGATCATTCGCGGTTCGTGATCCGCGATGAAGGTGTTGGTTTCGACACGTCCGCCGCGCATCGCCCCATCGAGCCGGAAGACTTGCTTCGTCCTTCCGGCCGCGGGCTTCTGCTCATGAAGTCGTTCATGGATGAGGTGAGCTTCAACAAGGCTGGTAACGAAATCACGCTCGTGAAGCGGCGAAGCTCGGACTCTTCGCTCTCATCGTCCGCGTCGCGCGCGGCGGTCGCTGGTGCCGCGACCGCGATCGCTGGGCTTGTCCCCTCACAGCCTGCCCTTGCTCCCGGCTCTTCATCGAATGGGAATCCCGACGCCCAGCCTCTCTCAGCCGACCATCCACTGCGATTCCTTTCGCCAGCTTCCGCGAACAACGGTCAGGCAACGCTGAATGTCGAGTTCTACAAGCGGGCCCTCGATCAAATGCACGATGCAGTCTATTTTATCGACACGCAGATGCACATCCTCTATTCGAATCAAGCCGCGGAACGACTCACCGGCCATACGTCTTCCGAAGTTGTCGGTAAGCGGTCCAACGAGGGACCGCTCGACCTGTTTGATGCTTTCGGTTGCAGCCCCTGCCAGCCATGTCCCATAGCCCGCTCGATCGAGCAGGACCGCCCGGTTAGCGAGCGTCTCTATCTGCAGCACAAAGACGGCCGGCTCGTCTTGGTGGAGTTTCAAGCCAAGCCGGTTCGAGACAATGGTGGAACGATCCTGGGTGCGGTGCTGACCTTGCGTGACGCCACCACCACAGCCGTCGTCGAAAACGCATTTCGACAGGTCCGCGAGGCCGCGGATCGCGACGCTCTGACCGGCCTGGCCAATCGTCGATACCTCGACCGGATGCTCGGGCACTATCTGGAAGAGCGTGAAAGAACCGGGCAACCGCTTTCGCTCATCATGGCCGACCTTGATCACTTCAAGCAGGTCAACGACACTTGGGGACACACCATCGGCGATCAGGCTCTAAGGCAGTTTGCGACCTTCCTGCAAGGCCAGTGCCGTTCAGTTGACTTCCTGGCCCGGTTCGGTGGTGAGGAGTTCATGGTGCTCTTGCCCGGAGCCAGCCTGGCAACCGCGGCCCGGGTCGCCGAGCGGTTGAGGAAGAACGTGAGGTCGGCAACTCCCGCCGAGCTCGGCCAGCGCTGGCTCACTGCGAGTTTCGGAGTCGCCGAGGCTGCTCCCGAAGAAACCGCCTCCCAGGTACTCAAGCGTGCAGACGTGGCGCTCTACCAGGCAAAGTCGCTGGGACGTGATCGCGTGTCGGTGGAGTCCTCTTGGAAGTCACCGGAATGAAGCCGGCCGGAAGCCGCTCCAGCGACTTACCGGCCATCACATCGCTCCGGCCAGGCTTTCTTGAGTTGCCAAGAGGAAGGACAAGCGGTGAGAATTGGGGCATTCCTGGCTGTCGACTGCCCTGAATCCCGCGTACGTACTGCTTAAAAGGGCCTCGGCGGCAGAACGTGTGCAGGATCGGATCAGGCTCTTGGCAGGTGACTGCCCTATTATGATTTTCGGCATCCGTGGTTGGCCCACTCAATTCTCGCCCGGCCGCCCGCCGCAATGGGAGCTGCTCGTCGGCAGCTCAGTTGGGACAGTGATCCGACCGCTTGTATCAAGCAGCTCTCGAATCTCTTCGACGGTTCGTGCCTCAGTCAGCCGCGCCCCGAGCGCCGCCAGAGACCCGGCATCGAAACGGCTCAGGGTCTTGCGGACAGCGCCCACGCGATCGACGGCCAGACTGAGTGAATCCGCACCGAGTGCAGCCAGGGCGACCGCCCCATCCTCGTGCGAAGCCATCTCTCCGCAGACGCAGACCGGTCGTCCCGCGCGATGAGCGGTTGCAATCAGGTCGCCGATCATCCGAATCAGGCCCGGATGCAGGTTGTCGTCGGCGAGAATGCCGACTGGATCATTGCGATCGATCCCCAGCGCCGAACTGAACAGGTCGTTCGTTCCCAGCGAGAAGAAATCGACCCTGTCCGCCCAGATGCCTACGAGCGGAGCTACGGCGGCCACCTCGATCATGACCCCCAGCGGAACCACGCGGCTAAATGCAAGCTCTTCGCGTTCGAGCTCCCTGTGCGCTTCGGCGACAGTCGCAAGGACAAAGTCGAGCAATTTCGTGCGGGTGACCAAGGGAATCAACAGACGCACCGGCCCGGCCGCTGCGGCCCGCAGGATGGCGCGAACCTGCTCTTTGAAAAGGCGCTTGAGGATTGGCGACTGGAGCACCAGTCGCCAATCCAGCGTCTGCGCGAGAGATGAGGCGACGGTGGAACCGTGGGCCAGCTTGTCGGGACGAAGGTCGAATGTACGAATTGTCACCGGGTGGCCATTGAGGGCATCGATCAGCTTCCGGTAGATCTCCACTTGCTCTTCCTCCGTCGGCAAGGTCCGGCGGGCCAAAAAGAGCATCTCAGAGCGGTACAGGCCGACCCCTTGCGCACCGCTGGCGAGGACCCGGAATGCTTCGGATAGCAGATTCACGTTTGCCTCGATGCGTGGCGTGCCCGGAGCCTCGGTCGGGTCGATCGAACCATTGCCGTTTCTGTAGACTTCTGTCACCGGACCAAGCGCGGGCTCCCTGGCAGGCGTGTCGTCCAGGTGGGGATTGAGCTCGACCTCCCCGGTGCTGCCGTTGACGCGCAAGAACTGTCCCGGCCTGACTTTATCGATCAGCCCAGGCACCTGACCCACCATCGGAATTCCAAGACTTCGGGCCAAGATCACCGCGTGGCTGTGCAAGCTGCCGTGCTCGATGACCACTCCGACGAGATGATCCAGATCAACCGAGAAAAGATCGAGCACCGAGGCCTCTTGGGCAACCAAAACCAGCCGGTCCTTGCCACGAGGCACAACAATGTCTTGAGGAAGCAGGTGCCACATAACACGTCGAAAGACATCTTTGATATCAAAGATGCGCTCCTGAAAAAACGGATTTGCCAGCTTTTGAAATGCAGCAGCGTACTTTTCGAGCGTTCGAATCAGCGCAGACTCAGCCAAGCAGCCAGCAGCAAGGCATCCGGCCAGGTCTCGCTCCACAGTGCTATCCTGAAGAATCATGAGCTGGGCCTGGAGGATGGCCCCATGATCTTCACCGACTAGCTGGGAAATACGGCGGCTAAGCCGTGTGATCTCTTCCCGCGCGGCCTCCATGGCCCGGAACAATCGCTGGGTCTCTATGGCCGGGTCGGCCGACGTGGGCTCGGCCGGTTCCCGCTTCGCCAAATTCTGGCCGATCAAGTAGACCTTTCCCAGTCCTGTTCCCGGGGACAGAGGGCTGCCGACGAGCGATCGAGCTGGCCTGTACTCGTGGCCTGTAGCAAGGGGCGATGCGTGCTCGGATGCAGCTCTCACGCGCTGGAGCATCCTGGCCCCGGAAACGAGTGGAGCGAGTTGAGAACCGACGGTGACCAGCATCCGGATTTCGTTGGATGAGAACGGACGCCGCTCCACCGTCTGCACGACCAGCACCCCGTGGACGATCCCCGACTCGATTAAGGGGACGCCCAGGAACGAGTGATACGGGTCCTCGCCTGCTTCGGAAAAATATTTGAAACGGGGATGCGCCGGCGCGTCGGGCTCCATGATCGGGCTCATCCGCTCGGCCACAAGCCCGGTCAGCCCTTCGTCGAACCGCATTCGCACCCAGCCCACGCTCGACCGATCCAGCCCGACCGTCGCTGCCAGCACCAGTTCGCCGCTTTCCGGCTCGACGACGTACACCGACGAGACATCAGTCCCAAATCGCTTTTGAATGAGCCGAACGATGTTTTCAAGGGTCTCGTGAGGATTATGCGAATGCGAGATGAGCTGGCTGATTTCCTCGAGGGTGAGCAAGAGCGAGCTCTCGTGAATCATCCCCGGCGCACCCAAGACCATCAGTCGACTCATGATCGGTGCTCACCCACTCTTTGGTGATGGAGATGATCGCGGGCGATCCAAGCTGCCCCCAGACAACCGCAAAGTCAAAAGGGGGAAACTCTGAGCAACATTCATGCCGCGTTCAAAGTCAAGGCGGGCAATCGCTTGGAGAAAGCGAGAGGAAGCCGTCGTTGATCGCCGACGATACTACGTCGTCGCAAGAAGATGTTACTCGTACAGGAGATAGCAAAACTGCCCTGACGCAGGCATGGGCTCGAAGAGTCCTCCTCTGACGGCGCAGGACCCGGCACCAAGCCCGATAATCCGGCAGGGATTGCAGTTCTTGTGGGCAAGCCTGGCGGGCAACGACACACAACCGACTGCCGTTGGAGAGACGAATTGGACGGCCGGTCGGTGAAAGACTACCTCGCCGACATTCCTGACCTGAGGATCCGCCGCGCTGCCTTGCCGCCTGACCCGATCCCCTTATGCCCGGACGATTTTCCCCCGGGGGTCCACGATGTCCTTGAGTGCATTGCGTGTATCGACGATGAGTGGTGCATGGCGGGCGATCCATGGCCAGTCATAGGCGGAATGATCGGTGACGATGAGAACGCAATCCTGCGCGTGCAGGAACTCGGCGGTCAACTCCTGGCTGTCCATGGCAAGGTGGGGATAGCGCCGCATCGCCGGAAGCGACGGGATGTGGGGATCGTTGTACTGGACGAGGGCTCCCTTGCCTAAGAGCAGGTCCATCAGCTCGAAACCCGGCGACTCGCGTGGATCATCAACGTCTTTCTTGTAAGCCATGCCCAGCAGGGCAATTCTGCTCCCCTTGATGGGCTTGCAAACCTCGTTCAGAGCGTCGGTTACCCTGCTCACGACATAGGCGGGCATTGATGTGTTAATTTCGCCGGCAAGTTCGATGAAGCGGGTG
>JBKQMU010000101.1:0-21341 GCA_052146555.1 Isosphaeraceae bacterium | reverse complement strand
GCGGCCGTGGCCGCGGTGCGGATCATCAACGCTGGCCCAACGCCTTTTTCACCCAACATGGGCTTTTTAGTCTGGCCGAGGCCCATGCTGTGGCCCGTCAATCCTCTCGGAGGTAACACCATCTGACGGAGAGCCGGATGCGGGAGAACCGCCAGTCCGGTTCGGAGGGAGGGGAGACCTTTGGTCTTCCCTACCCCTATCTCGACAGTTACCGTTAAGAGCCTGGGTGCCACGCTTGCGCCAGAGCAAGCGTGTCCCCGTGAGCGCATTCTGCGATGGGAGAAGCCCAGAGAATGAAGAAAGGGGACGCGATCGCTTCCCCTTTCTTGCTATGAGATATCTGGGACGGGATCTTTCTTAAGGGTCAAGTGCCCTGCGCGCCAGTGGATCCGCTTTCGCCGCCGACGCCCGCAAGGGCCGGCCCTTTCGCTTCGTTCTTGCTGGTCGCGCGGAACTTGAGCTTTCGCGCTTCGTCCTCGCCCTCGACGTCGACGATGATCGTATCTTTCCCGCTGAAGGTACCCCGGAGGATCTCCTCGGAAAGGGGGTTCTCGATCATGTTCTCGATCGCGCGGCGGAGCGGTCGGGCACCGTAGTCGGGGTTGTAGCCCTTGACGATCAGATGCTCCTTGGCCGCGTCGCTGAGGAGCAGCTCCAGTCCGCGATCGGACATCCGGCCCCGGATCTTCGCCAGCTCGATGTCGACGATCTGCTTGAGGTCTTCCTTGTTCAGCGCGTGGAAGACGATCACATCGTCGAGCCGGTTCAGGAACTCGGGCCGGAAGTACTTCTCGATGGCGACTTTGAGCCGCTCTTTCATCTGCTCGTAACTGCCGGCTTCGTCGCGGCCGCGATCGAACCCGAAGATGTTCGCGCTCGAGGTGACCTCGGCGCCGGCGTTGGTGGTCATGATGATGATCGTGTTCTTGAAGTCGACGTTGCGGCCGAAACTGTCGGTCAGCCGGCCCTCCTCCATGATTTGCAGGAGCATGTTGTAAACGTCGGGGTGCGCTTTCTCGATCTCGTCCAAGAGCACGACGGCGTAGGGACGGCGGCGGATCTTCTCGGTGAGCTGACCGCCTTCCTCGTAGCCGACGTAGCCCGGAGGGGCACCGATCAAGCGGGAGACGTTGTGCTTCTCCATGTATTCGGACATGTCGATCTGGAGCAAGGCATCGGCATCGCCGAACATGAACTCGGCCAGCGCCTTGGCCAAGAGCGTCTTGCCCACGCCGGTGGGACCGGCGAAGATGAAGCTGCCGATGGGGCGCTTGGGATCTTTCAGTCCGGCCCGGCTGCGGCGCACGGCCTCGCTGATTCGCCGGATCGCCTCGGACTGGGAGATGACCCGCTTCTGGATCTCGTCTTCCATCTTCAGGAGGCGAGCGGTTTCCTCGGTTTCCAACCGGGTCAGCGGGATGCCGGTCATTTTGCTGACGACCTCGGCGATGACCTCTTCATCGACGGTGCCGTCGACTTCCTTGGAGCGCTCGCGCCACTCGCGGGTGATCGTCTCCTTCTTTTTCTTGAGTTTGTCGGCCTGATCGCGTAGTGCGGCGGCTCGCTCGAAATCTTGGTTGGCGACGGCCTCTTCCTTGTCTTGGTTGAGGCGCTCGATCTGCTCGTCCAGTTCTTTGAGGTCCGGGGGCCGGGTCATGGCCTTGAGGCGGACGCGTGCACCCGACTCATCGACCACGTCGATGGCCTTATCCGGCAGGCAGCGGCCGGTGATGTAACGGTCCGACAGCTCGACGGCGGCCTCCAGCGCGTCGTCGGTGATCTGGACGCGGTGGTGCGCTTCATAGCGGTCGCGCAGGCCGCGCAAGATCTCCAGGGCTTCGGCTTTGCTGGGGGGCTCGACGATGATGGTCTGGAACCGCCGCTCCAGCGCGCCGTCTTTTTCGATGTACTTGCGGTACTCATCTAGCGTGGTGGCGCCGATGCACTGTACCTCGCCGCGCGCCAGTGCCGGTTTGAGGACGTTGGAGGCGTCAATGGCCCCCTCCGCACCGCCGGCGCCGACCAAGGTATGCAGCTCGTCGATGAAGAGGATGGTGTTCTTGGCCCGCCGCACCTCGTTCATCACGGCCTTGATCCGCTCTTCGAACTGGCCGCGATACTTGGTGCCGGCAACCATCATGGCCAGGTCCAGGACCACGATCCGGCGGTCGCGCAACAACTCAGGCACATTGCCATCGACGATCATCTGGGCTAAGCCCTCGACGATTGCCGTCTTGCCAACCCCGGCTTCACCCAGGAGGACCGGGTTGTTCTTGGTACGCCGGGATAAGACCTGAATCACGCGCTCGATTTCATTTTGGCGGCCAATGACCGGATCCAGCTTCGCTTGCCGTGCCAGGTCAGTTAGGTCGCGTCCGAAAGAGTCCAAGGCCGGAGTCTTGGACTTATTGCCTTTTGACGTGGCACCGCGTTCACTTTCGCCGCCAGCGTCCATCCCGTGACCGAGCAAGTTGAGCACCTCCTCGCGCACTTCTTCGAGCTTCAGGTTGAGGTTCATCAAGACCTGGGCGGCCACTCCTTCCTGCTCGCGCAAGAGGCCCAGCAGGAGGTGTTCGGTCCCCACGTAGTTGTGGTTTAAGTTGCGGGCTTCCTCGATGGCGTACTCAATGACCTTCTTGGCTCGAGGGGTCTGGGGCAATTTGCCCATCGTGACCATTTCCGGGCCGGCCTGAACGATCTTCTCGACTTCATTGCGAATCTTCCGCAGGTCCACGTCCAGATTCCGCAGGACGTTAGCGGCAACGCCACTTCCCTCCTTGATCAGGCCAAGCAAGACATGTTCCGTTCCGACGTACTCGTGGTTGAAGCGCTGGGCCTCTTGGTTGGCTAGCTGCATCACCTTGCGAGCACGATCGGTGAAGCGTTCAAACATACGGTCAACTCCGATCCGACGATCCCACCCTGACCGTAACACGCCGGTCCAACGGGCGCCCAAGAGCATGGTGTTGTGATTTCAAGGCACTGGCGGCGGGCGAAGTTCCGTTGATTGCAAGATTCTCTTGGCCTATTCCCGGCCACTCACACGGCTCGCCCTGACACCAGGAAACCGATTTTCCTCAACCGCTGCAAGCCCCTGGCCTCATGAGATCATCATTCGCCGAGAATTGTCAAAGGCAAGTACCGGCGCGAAAATGCCAGAGATGATCAAAGACGCGCACCTCGAGGAGGGGGCGACACCGGCTAAAAACGATGAGGGAACTTTTATGCATCGTGCAGGTGCGCGAGGGCCTGCTCGATCTCCCACTTCCAGCGCGCGCCCCCCTCGAGTTCGAGACACTGGCGAAACGCGCGCCGGGCCTGGGCTTTCTGATTGAGCCGCAAATGGAGCGTGCCAAGCTGGAGCAAGGCCTCGGCGTCGGTCTCATCGAGCATCAAGATCCGCTCGATCCGCTTCCGTGAATCACTCCAGCGTCCCTGAAGATAGGCCTCCATCGCATCGCGAAAGAGCCGGTCGATCTCGCGGCGGTGCCGGTCGGGATGGCAGAGCCAGACCCACCATAGCGTATAGCCGAAGCTGCAGAGCCAGGTCAAAAGCGCCATGACGGCGCAAAGATCGCTCCAGGGGGGCGAGCAGGCCTCCGTCCACACCCAGCGGGTCACAATCGCCAGATTAAGCGAGGCCGCGAAGAGGGCGGCAAGAATCAACCCCAAAATCTCCTGGCCGGTCCAAATCTGGGCCAGTCCCGGCCAGAACGTGAGCAGTCCAATCCATGATCGCTTGGGCATCGGCCGACTCCTTCCCTCGCACGGTCGCGTCCTGCTCGCCGCCAATACTTCTTATTCTAAATCACAGGGAGAGCCATTTCCAATGCGTCTTGCCCGATCAGAAGGACTCCTGATTGTCCGTTTCGCGGTGCGTTCCTCGGGGAGACTTAGAAATCCAACCCATCCTTCGATTCTCCCTTCGACAAAGAGAGAGCATGCGTGTATCTTCTTCCTTCTTGGCAATCCTGGCGAGGTCCAATAGTCCTGATGTTGTCAGTCTCGTATCGTTCAGAAAGACAGAGCACTCATCCAGTCGTGCGGACCGCGCGGGTGCTAGCGTAAGAGCTTGTCGCGGACCTGTCGGCCGAGAACCCGTAGTCGATTGCGGTCTTCCGGTACGAGCAGTCGGTCGAGGACCGGTCGGCCGTCCTTTGTCCCGCCGCTGTAGCTGATATCCACCTGACTGACGTTACCGCATAACCGCAGTGAAGTTAGGCTGCCTAGATCAAGATCCAGGCCAGCCAAAAGCTTCTGCGCCTTCTCAGGCAGGCGGTCGGGAATTCCTTGCAGCTTCACCTGGTAGTCCAGCCGGCCGTCGAGGGCTGTCCAGCCGGAGACGAGAAGCTCGGATCGGCCGGATGAGAGCGTGAGGTGATCGGTCCGAATCCGTCCGTCCTGGACCACGAAGTCGGAATGAATGGAGCCGGACCGGTCCGACTCGGGAAGGTCCATAACTCGTCGGAACGCATCCAGAAGTGGCGTTTTGTCCAGATCGGCGGGGTCCAGCGCCAGCTTGCCATGTCCAATGAGCGACTTGCCCAGTTGTTCGGCGGTTGCGCCCCGGCCGCGGAGGTAGACGTCCAGATCCATCCGCCCCTGGAGCTGCTGGTGGGTGCCAGCCAGCACGGGTACGACGTAGCGCAGCAGGTTCATCCCCTGGTCGAGCGCCACATCGGACGAGCGGAATTCTCCCTCGAACCCAAGTTGACCACCGGAGCGGTCCAGGTGCACCGTGAACTGGAACGGCCCCTGGTTCATCTGCCCGGCAAGCGTTACCTGCCGAGAATTATCTTGTTCCCAGATTGCCTCACCCTCCACGTCGTTGAACGTCAGGTGCGTGCGTGTGGGCTGGTCGATCACGACGATTTGGCTCTCGTGAATTTTTGCGTTGAGCTTGCAGAGTCCGCAGCGATGGGGCTGGGAGTCATGGCCCGTTGCGGGGCTGGTGGGGGCGACCAGGTCGGCAATCTCAAGCGAGCCGTCGCCGCGGCGGAGTACGCGCAAGTAAGCCCCTTCGACACTCAGCGTGCTGGGTTCGAATTTACCGAAGAAGAGCTCCAGCGGGCCGACATCGATGGCGACTCGGCGAGCCGAAAGCCATGGGTCGCCCACGGCCGCTGGGGCGCCGATCTTGAGGCCAGAGAGTTCGATACCGCCGGTGAAACAGACCCTCAGATCGTCCAACTGAACCGAGCGGCCGCTCTTCTTCGAGAGGGAGGCGACGACGTGCCGCTTGGCCCAGCCTGTTGGAGCAACCAGTACGATGAACAGCCACAACGACAGTGGAAGAAGCAAGAGCAGAAGCGGGACGGAGAGTCCAAGCCAGTAGATCCGGCGGCACTTCATGAGAATCCCTCCCCGTTCTCGCGTGGTTCGCGATGCGATGGGGGCCTTCGTGGCCACCGCCATGGTCAAGGAGCGGGCGCATGACGGCTCTCCGCGCTTGGGCCGTGGTTTGAACCTTAACTCAAGGCCGGAATTCGGGCAATAACAGCTTTGGAGAAAGCCGCCATGAAAACGAGGGCCGGAACCACCCGGTAGTTCCGGGTCGAGAAAAACGGCTCCGGAACCACCGCGGCGTCTTGAACGCTTCAGCTACTCACGCTCTTCGATGGGCACATAGTCGCACTGACGGTTGCCAATATAGACTTGCCGCGGCCGGGCGATCTTCAGCCGGCCGTCACCATGCTGCTCTTTCCACTGAGCGATCCAGCCCGGCATCCGGCCAATCGCAAACATCACCGTGAACATGTTGGTCGGAATCCCGATGGCCCGCATGATGATGCCGCTGTAGAAGTCGACGTTGGGATAGAGCTTGCGGTCGACGAAATAGGGGTCGGAAAGGGCCTTTTCCTCGAGTCCGCGGGCAATCTCCAAGAGCGGGTCGTTGACGCCAAGCTGGCTTAGCACCTTGTCGGCCGCCCGCTTGAGAATGACGGCGCGGGGGTCGAAATTCTTGTAGACCCGATGGCCAAATCCCATGAGCCGAAAACCGCTCTTGGGTTCCTTGGCCAGCTTGATTGCCTGCTCGGGAGTGAGGCCCCCCTTGTGAATCTCGTCGAGCATCTCAAGCACGGCGACGTTGGCCCCGCCATGCAGCGGCCCCCACAAGGCTCCGACGGCCGCGGCGCACGATGCGAACAGGTTCGCCTGACTGGAGCCAACGACGCGAACCGTCGAGGTGCTGCAATTTTGCTCGTGGTCGGCGTGCAAGAGGAGAATCAGGTTCAAAGCATTAATGACTTCCGGGCTGGCGACATGCTGCTGGTAAGGCATCGAGAACATCATGTGCAAAAAGTTTGCCACATAGGGGAGTTTGGGGTCCGGATAAATGAAGGGCAAGCCCATCGACCGGCGGTAGGAATAGGCTGCGATCGTGCGGACCTTGCTCATTAACCGCGCTGCTTCCTCGAGGAACCGCTCCTCCTCGGTCTCCGGCTCCAGCTCATTGCTATGGGGCGGAAAACAGGACAACGTGTTGATCATTGCTGAAAGCATGGCCATGGGCGGGGCGTCGACGAGAAAGCCCTCGAAATGGTGCTTGAACGCCTCGTGCAAAGGCGCGTGGTAGGTCAGCCGCTTCCGGAAATGCTCAAGTTCGTTGCTCGAGGGAAGCCAGCCGCGAATCAGCAAAAAAGCGGTCTCCGTGAACGTCGAATGCTCAGCAATCTGCTCGATGGGAATGCCGCGATAGCGAAGAATGCCCTTCTCACCGTCGATAAACGTGATCTCGCTCGTGCAGGCGCCCGTGTTGCCGTATCCCGGATCGATCGTGATAAGGCCCGTGCGGTTCCTCAGCTCCGAGATGTCAACGGCAAGCTCTCCCTCAGTCCCTTCGATGACCGGCATTTCGATCGTTCGGCCATCGAACGTCAACGTCGCGTTGCGTGTCATCGCCTCTGTCTCCCTGCGTCCCCGGCCCTGCAAGCAGTCAAGTAGATCAACAGCCCTATTCTAAACCCCCCTGGAGGCCAGGTGAATGAGCCGGTGGTCCACAGTTCAATTCGGCGCGAAGTTCCTGACGAGAGCTCCGTCGGGCTCGACCGATCTGCGCTTTGGCCTCAAGGGGCAGGGCGAGCCGGTGGAGGCGCTGATCGCATTGTATGCTTAGGATTTAAGGGCCGGACGCCGAGCCGATGGCCGGCGAGGCGATCTCGAGCTCCCCGAAAGCAGGCGAATATCGCCGGTTTCGAGTTCGTCTAACAATGTAGAAAGGTGTCAGATTGGCAGCTTGGTCCATCGGGAGCGTAGTTGGACGTTCGTCTGGCCCGTTGCGATGGGTCGGTTGCCAGTGCCCATGATTTCCTGTCTACTGCGGGCAAGCTCCTGACTCGATCATACGCTTGACAAGACCCCAGCCAAGGCCGCCGGAAAGATAGCCCAAGATCAAGCGAAGGCGCGCGACGGGAACGTTCGCACCTTGCGGAATGCGGAACTGCTCTCCGGTGCCGACGGCTTCCGGCCTCCTGGAACAGAAAGGTATTCTTTCATGCCAACGGCAACCACTCGATGCCTTGCGCTGGCAGCCGCCCTCTTCTTTGTCGGCCTGCCGGCCCTGAAGCCGACGCAGGCCGATGACGCAAAAACAAAGCCCAAAGGTAAGACAGCGGCCAAACGTCAAACCACCAGCGACGAAAATGTCCCAACTTATAGCCTTTTGGACGCTATGAACCAGGGACTCGTCGGCGTCGACGCCGAGGGCCGTGGCGATGGCCGAATGACCCTTTCCGTCACCAATAACACCAAGAGCCAGCTTCGCGTCGTCCTTCCCCCCGGTCTGATCGCCCAAGGCGCGACCGGCCAGTTCGGCGGCATGGGTGGCGCGGGCGGTGGCGTAGGCGGCGGAATGGGCGGCGGAATGGGCGGTGGAATGGGCGGCGGAATGGGCGGTGGAATGGGCGGTGGCGCGGGCGGTGGCATGGGCGGTGGAATGATGGGTGGTGGTGGGCGTACCATGGCGGCAGGCCAAGGTATGATGATGCTCGCACGCCTCATCATGTACTTATGCGGCGACTACGATAGCTGGGATCAGCGTGCCCTCGCCGTCGGCATGGGCGGCATGGGTGGCATGGGCATGGGCGGTGGCATGGGCGGGGGCATGGGCGGGGGCGGCGGCATGCGGTCGGTGCCTCCGACCAGCTTGCCGTTCGCCAGCATTGATCCTGGAAAGACGCGTAACTTGCCCACCCGGCTGGTCAGCCTCTCGCAGCCGGATCCTAACTCCGAGACCGGTGTCAGCTTGCCGGCCAAGGGCGAAAAGCTTCAGATCAGCGATGTCTCCCAGACCGGTGCTGACGACCGTGTCCAGAAGGCGCTTAAGCGCCTAGCCGCTCTCAAGGCACCGGAGACCGTCTGCCAGCTCATCCTGTGGCGCTTGAGCTCCGGACTCGACTGGGGTCAGATCGCCCAGCTCTCCTCGAAGTGGGCTAACGCCCACGAGCTGACGCTCGCCCAGCAGTTCGTCGCCCACCTAGACAACCTGCCCAACGAGGAGACCGGCACGATCCTCTTCCAGATCGACGGTTCTGACGAGGCCGGCAAGGCCCAGGCCCGGGTGCTTTCCAAGGAACTTTCCGAAAGGGCGTTTTTGGGTCTGAAGACGGGGCTCGGCATTCCCGATCAGCCCGAAGGACCGGGGGTCGCCTGCCGCGTCCGGTTCACCGGCGATGAGGCCAGTGTGGTGGTGCAGAGCAGCGACGGCAGCGCCGGGCGATGGGTCGGCTACGGCAAGTTCGCGCTCTCCTGTAGCGCCTCCAGCTTCCAGGCGGCCAAGTTCGGCGATGCGCTGGCCGAAGGGGTCCTCAGCCGCCTGGTTCGCGCCCAGCTTCGGCGGGGTCCAACGGTCAAAGGCAAGCCGACCTTCCAGGTCCGGATCGACAACGCCTCGCCCTTGGTGCTCAACGGCTTGGCCGTGTTGGGCACCGAAACGAAGGCCGACGAACAGCCCAAGGAACTCGCCGGCATCTGCATCGCGCCACGCCGCAGCATGACCGTCCCGGCCAGCGAGGAAGTGGTGAAGAATCTCGGCCTGCGCAAAGGCATTCGCGTCGTTGCCGCGGATTTGAGCGGGCTGTGATCACCCGAGAGACGTCTCGTTTTTCAAACCCAACCCCGGGGGATCAACTCGCCCGGGGTTTTCGTTTCAGGAGTGGCTAGGCGGCGATGGGTGCTCTGTTCGTGTCTTCGCGAGCACGCCCTCGGTCCGAAAATGCGCACATCTGGTCCGCCGCGAGACTGAAGCCGACGGCCACATCCGGGAGGTCACGTTCGACGTGCCGATCAAGATCTCGATCTGGATCGCCCTCCGCATCCTGCCGTCGTCGCAGACCAACCCCGTTTTCGGGCTGGTCGGCGGCAAGCCGATCCGGGCGTCGTGGAAATCGGCTACGCGGTGCCTGGCGGGCGTCGAGCGATGCTGGTCCCAAGAGGAGCCGGCGCTCCACTGCGCCGAGAAAAACGAGGCTCGCGGAGCCTACGATGCGATACGACAGGCGTCTCGGAAGATCCGCGATGAAGCGATGGAGGATTCATCAGGGTAAAGCGTAAAATGACTTGAGCCAGCGGTCGTTAATCTCGGTCAATTACGGAGACCTGTCGTGGGAATCAAGCAGAAGAGTGGACAAGCAGAGGGCGTGACTCTACTCCGACCGGGGGTCGGAGCCAAGAAGATCGTGCTTGCCGAGGGAGCGACGCTGGCCGACCTGCTGCGCCAAGAAAATGTGGCAACGAGCAACTCCGTGGTCACCGTCGATGGAATGGAAAGGAACTAGCGGAGTACCTGGTCTTGAGAGAGGGCATGGTGATCACGGTCATGCCCCCACCCAGGAATGCCGCCAGCGAGCGGTCATGGCGCGACCTCATGGGCGACTTTCATGACGACCCTGTTTTCGACGAGATGATGGAGGCGGTCCAAGCCGCCAGAGACGCTGAGAAAAGCAGCAATGATCGTTCTTGATACACAGCCCGTTTCACAACTTCAGCGAGCAGGATCGAGGGACGCCACCCGGCTGGAACAGCGGCTGGAAGGCTCCTCATTCGAACGGGTCTGTATCACAGTCATAACCCCGTATGAGCAGCTCAAGGAGGCCCTCGGCTTGATTCATTCGAAAAAGGATCCCGCAGAACAAGCACCTTATTTCCAACTTCTTCTTGAACTTCTGGATCACTTTGGTCGCCGCTGGGCGGGAAACATCCTGCCGTTCGATCGACAAGCTGCGGCGGCCTATAGCGCGCTCCCGCCGAAACTGATCCGTAAAATGGGCTGGTGCGACGCACATATCGCAGCCATCGCCCTGTCGCAAGGCGCCACCCTGGTGACGGCCATCAAGAGCGATTTCGAGCAAGTTCCAGGTCTGAACGTTGAAGACTGGCTCGGTTGAGACGGCTCGCGACCAGTTTGCGGAGTTCTCGAGGGATTCGAAGTCCTGCCCATTATGATCGCACTGGCCGCCCCGAATCCGGGATGATTGCCTCCGTCGTCGGCTGGCCCTTAACCTTCGGGACAATCCCATGACCGAGCAGCACGATCAAGACCTGGCAAGCGCGTTTGACAAGCAAGCTAAGCGATTCGAGCGTGCCCCGGTGCAGAGCGATCCGGTCGCGCTGCAGCGCCTGGTCGCGGCGGCCGGTATTCCCCCAGGTAGCCGGGTGCTCGACGCCGGCTGCGGTCCGGGACTGGTCAGCGAGGCACTCTTGGCGGCCGGCTACACGATCGTCGGCGTCGATCTGTCGCATGAGATGGTCGAGCGGGCTCGCCGCCGCTGCGACCGGTGGCGCGATCGGGCCGAGTTTATCCAGGTCTCGCTCTACGATCCTGCGCTCGACCCCTTGGCTCCCTTCGATGGTGCCCTTTCGCGATACGTTTTACATCACGTGGTTGATCCTCCTCGATTCGTAGCCCGGCAACTCGAGCTGTTGCGTCCCGGAGGGATTCTCGTTGTGAGCGACCACACGACCGACCCCCTCCCCGAGCGTGCGGCCCACCATGAGGCCGTCGAACGGGCGCGCGACCGCACCCATACCACGAATTTGACGGCTGGCCAACTTGTCGATCTGTTCTGCCAGGCTGGGCTCGAACAGATCACGTTCGCGGAAGAATCGTACGTGCTCGATTTCGACGAATGGTTCGACCGCGGAACGCCGCAAGATTCCAAGGAAAACGTCCGCGCGATGATCCTCTCCGATCCAACCATCCGCGGCTTCCGGGCAACGCTCCAGCCCGGCGGCGCGATCAAGATCGACGGCATCCGCGGCATCGTGCGGGGTGTCAAGCCAGCGCGGGCGCTGTCGTGATTGTTTCTTCCCTCAGTCGGACGGGTCAATCCGCCGCGGCTTTCTTCATATCGATCTTGGGGAAAAGGGGCGCTGGCTTGCCCCCTTCCAGCGGAGCAGTCACGCGCAGTTCGGACAGATGCAAGGGATGGGCCGCATCGGCATACGAGACGTGGTCCCACGCCCGGTTTTCGGCGAAGTTGAAGGCCTCGTAGAAGGTCCTTGCGGTCGTGGGCAGGAATGGCTTGATCAGGATAGCGGCTACCCGCAGCCATTCCGCGAGGTTCACAAGCACGTGCCGGCACGCCTCCAAGTCGGTCTTGGCCAGCTTGAACGGCTCGGTTTCCTGCGTATACCGGTTAGCTGCGTCGACGACCTCGAACCAGATGCGCTGAAGCGCAGTGCTGTAATCGAAGGCGATCAAGTGCTCGCGCAGCTCGCCAACCAGCGAGGAAACGTCCAGCCCGCGCCTCCAGAGGGTCAAGTCAAGACCCTCAGCGCTACCTAGCCTGCCTCCAAAGTACTTGACGCACATTGTCAGAATGCGGCTATACAGGTTTCCCAGGTTGTTGGCCAAGCCGCTGTTGTAGACCTCGGCAAAGCGCTCGAACGAGAACTCGCCATCGCCGCCGAAGGGACACTGGCTCATGAAGTAGTAACGAAAAGCCTCGGCCGAGAATTTACTGATAAGATCCATGGGCTCAACCACGTTGCCCATGCTTTTGCCCATCTTGACGACCTCGCCGGTCTCTTCATTTTTGCGATAGACAAAGCCATGTCCGAAGACTTTGCGGGGCAGCTCGACGCCGGCCGACATGAGCATCGCCGGCCAGAGGGCGCAGTGAAACCGCGTGATATCCTTGCCGATGACGTGCACGTCGGCTGGCCAGATGCGGCGGAATTTTTCCTCGTCGGTGCCGTAACCGATCGCCGTGATGTAATTGAGCACAGCATCGAACCAGACGTAGATCGTCTGGTCGGGGTCGAAGGGAACCTCAATGCCCCAAGCGAAACCCTTGCGGGTGATGGCCACGTCTTTGAGCTCGGTCTCGACCAGGTTCACGATCTCGTTGCGGCGGGTCTCGGGCTGGATGAACTCACGATGTGCGGCGTAAAAGTCCAGGAGCCGGTCCCGGTAGGCCGAGAGCCGGAAGTAGTAGTTTTCTTCCTCGATCCACGAGAGTGGCGTGAGAGGATGGTTGGGGCACTTGCCGCCGGCCTCGGCCACTTCTTTCTCGGTCTTGAACGCTTCGCATCCGGTGCAGTAATGGCCGGCGTAAACACCCTTGTAAATGTCGCCGGCGTCGAAAACCGCCTGGATGAACTTCCGGCAGCCCTGGTGGTGCCGCTCTTCGCTGGTCTGGATGAAGTCGTCGAAGGAGATCTCGAGCTTCCGCCAGACCTCCTTGAACTGGCCGGCCATGTCGTCGACATAAGCTTTGGGCTCCAGCCCCAGTTCCCGGGCACGCTGGGTGACCTTGTTGGTGTTCTCGTCATTGCCCATCAAGAAATGGACCGAGGCGCCCTCCATGCGGCGAAACCGGGCCTGGACATCGGCGCCGATCTTCTCGAAGGCCGTGCCAATGTGCGGGCGACTGTTGGGGTAATCGATGGCCGTCGTGATGTAGAACTGGCTCGAATCTGGCATCGTGACTTCCCGGTTCGCGATCCTGAGTTGTCGCACTCTCTGTACGATGAAGACACCGGCTGGCGCCGTAAGGTTCCGTCGCAACGGTTCAAGGCTACAAAGTCTACCAGAACATATCCCGCAAGGGCGAATCCCGATCACACAGTCCGGGCCGACGCGGCGATGAGGCGCGAGGTATGCCCGCCAGTACCTGCCTTGAAGTTGATGGATGGATGACTCGAGTGTCACGGGCAGCAAGGGAGACTTTCTTTGACCGTATCGGATTGTTTGGGACTATGTTGTCGGCGGGCGTGGACTTTGGTCACCGTAGCAGTTCTGGCAACGCCCGGGCCCGCGGTGGGGCTTCAATTGACAAGGGCGCCGGTCAATCGCAAGATAGGTCCCGAAAAAGCTGCGAATCCACGCTGATCCCGCCTTCACGGACGTGCGTGCCACCAGGGCAATGGAGTTACCCTGTCGATCATGCTTCCTTTCGCCGTCCTCGGCCACGATGCGACGAATCTCACATCGATGGTCTTCTGGCTGCTCGTCAACCAGAAGGTCGTTGGGCTGGTCTCAGGCGCGATCGCCTGCGCGCTTATCTGGAGGAGGCCGGGCTCCGCGAGGAGCCAGCGCGCCATCGTCACGGGCGCACTCGTCTACCTTGCGGCCCGCGGCGTCCTGTTCCTTTCGTATTACGATTGCTGGGACTTTCAGGTCTATTACCACACTGGCCTGGACATTCGTCGCGGGGACGATCCCTACGCCGTCTATTGCTGCCAGTATCCGATCAATGCATTGCCTCTCTTTGTTTTGTTCACCTATCTGCCCGAGAAAACGGGCGCGATTCTCTGGTACGTCTTCAATGGGCTTTCGCTGCTCTGCGTGGTGTGGCTGGCTCAGCGCATCATTGCGAAGTGGCAGCAAGGCGGCCAGCCCGTCCCTTGGTACGCGCATGCGCCGGGCACGCTGGCGCTTCTGCTGGCGGGTGCTACGACCTGGGGCTTGGATGCCGGCCAGCTCACCATCTGGACCCCTCTGTTTGTCTATGCCGCGATATTTGCCTTGGCGCACGATCGCCCGCATTCTTCCGGGCTCTCGATGGGGGCGGCCTCTCTGAAGATCACGACGTCGCTTCCCTTCCTACTGCTTTTTCTCCGCCCTGATCGCTGGCGGACCTGGATCGCCTACGCCGCGGTCGTAGCAGGTCTGTGCTGCTGCCTTTACCCTTCCTCGCGGCTTCCGGAGCTAGAGCGCGAGCATATGGACAACATTCGCCAAGCACGCGAGCCGGGAGCAGTCAACGATTATACGTTCGCGGGTCCCGTTCACGACGACATGCTCGGGCTGGAGCACTGGCTCTACTGCCTGGGCATGCGCGACAGCACGACAATCGCCCGAGTGCAGCTTGGAATCCTGCTCTTTGTGGGGTTGCTGCTCTTTTACGACTTCCGCTTGCGCCGCAACCCCGGCGGCGAGCTGCTTCTGGCGGCGCTCCTATGTATATACTCATGTGTCTTTCTCTATCATCGCATCTACGATGGCGTGATCCTGGCGCTGCCGCTTTACTACTGCATGCAGCGCGCCATGGTTGAGCCGGCAGCCAGGGCAGCGATTTACCGGACGATCGCCACGGCGTTTGTCTTGGTGCTCAATTTTCCGCGCGGCGGGGTAATGGTCCGTCTGGCCGGCTGGTCGCAGCAGGGCGGTCTGGCGGGCCGGCTCTTTCAGATCTTCTTGCTCCCTTATTGCACCTGGATCTTGCTTTTGGCAATGGTTATGCTCTGGCTCCTGGGACGGGAGCCCTCGAGCGAAAGACCATCGTCGGATCAAGCGTTTCCGTAGGTCCGCGGAAGGCACCCGGGGAGTTTCTCTGAGGCGAACGTGCGGGCGATCCGGGCAAAGTGTGGCAAGCCCCGGACGAGCGGCAGGCTAACCTAATCCTCGCCGATGTGCGGCCTGGCGTAGTCGACAAAGGCGTCGGTCACGTCGATCTGGCTGGGGAGGATCCACGAGAGTCGCTCTGGAAGGGAAAGCTCTTCCGTGCGAAACTGACTGGAGGTGATCATGGGCAAAACTCCCCTCAAAGGCCGCACGACCATGAGCACGACACTGCCGCCCCCTGGCATCGAGATCGAGTATCCCGACAGCGACGGCCAGCCGATGGCGGAAAACACGCTCCAGTTCCAGTGGATTGTCACGGTCAAGGAGGGGCTCGAGGCCGTCTTCCGCAACGATCCCAACGTCTTCGTCGCCGGCGACTTGCTGTGGTATCCGGTGCAAGGCCAGCCCAAAATCCGGACCGCCCCGGACGCTATGGTCGCCTTTAGACGGCCCAAGGGATATCGCGGATCATACAAACAGTGGGAAGAAGACGGTATCGCCCCGCAGGTGGTCTTCGAGATCCTCTCGCCGGGCAACCGGCCCGCGGAACTCGTCGAGAAGCTCAAGTTCTACGAGCGATACGGCGTCGAGGAATACTACCAGTACGACCCCGATCATGGGCCGCTGAAGGCCTGGAAGCGTGGCGAGACGGGCCTGGAGGAGATCCCCCGGACCTTCGGCTACACGAGCCCTCGCCTGGGCATCACGTTTCTGCCCGGCGAAGGCCCCGACAACCTGAAGCTGATTGCGCCGGACGGGCGCCCGCTCGAAACCTACGCGGAACTTTACGAGGCTCGCGAGGAGCAAGAGCAGCGTGCCCGGGCCGAGGCCAAGCGTGCACAGGCTGCGGCCAAGCGGGCCGCTGCTGAAAAGAAGCGCGCCGAAGCCGAAATGAGACGCGCCGAAGCCGAAAAGAAGCGCGCCGAAGCCGAAAAGAAGCGCGCCGAAGCTGCTGACAAGCGCATCGAGGCCGCGGTCGAACAGGTTAAAACGTCGGCCAAGCGGATGCTGGCGGCTGAAGAGCGCGCCCAAACCGCGGAGGAGCGTGCCGAGCGGCTGGCGGGAAAGCTGCGGGAGCTTGGTGTCGAACCCGACTGAGTGACCCGCATGATGGATCAAGGCCCACGCTGGCTGCATCGCCGCTTCTTTCTTGCCGAGCTTTTGTCCTGCGCCGGACTTTTTGCCGCCGGATTGGCGATCAATCTGACACTGGTCGCCTGTGTCGCCGCGCAGGGCTGGCTCACCGGAGAAGAAGCTTCGGTCGCGTTCAAGGATGTGGTCTTTCTCCCCTTGCGGCTCCAGCATTGCCGGTTCGATACGAACCTGGGCGGGCATGTCGTCTTCGCCTTGGCTTACGCGTTACATCCGGATCCGGGGCTCTTCTATGGCAGGGAAACCAAGGCCGTGCTCTTGGCCCTGGCCGGCCCGCTCGTATTCCTGGTGGCTCGGCGGCTGGGCTTGAGTCGGGCCGCGAGCTTGCTATCGGCTTCTTGCCTCCTCGTGTTTCCGGGATTCGCGGCGTTTTCTTGGGTCGCGATCGAGCCGGGACTGGAGCTGCTCTTCGGCGGGCTGGCACTGTACTTGGCTCTTGGTCGGAGTACTTGGACCTGGCCGCTAGCCGCCCTCTTGCTCGGTTTCGGCCTTCTGGTCTACGGCGGCGGCGTGGCGTTCGTGCCGCCGTTACTGGCGCTCTTGGCCCGGCGAGTGTGGAACCAGCCGGATCGACGTCATGTTGCGTCCGCTGTCGCCGCGATTGGCTCTTTCGGGGTAATCCTCTCGGCGCCTTCATTCTGGTGGCTCAACACCTCGCATTCGTATCGAGGTGGCGGAACGCTCGAGCTGACCGGCGCTCCGATTCTGTTTCTCCGCATGCTCTACGAGTGCTTCTACAAGGCGCACAGCTATTATTTCTTTTCCGCGAGTCCAGCGCTGGGTGGGGTGCTCGTCATGCCGCTTCTGGCCGCGGGTCTCTATGCCTCAGGCCGGAAGCCGCGGACATGGTGGCCGCTTTGGCTGCTGACCGCCGGCTCCATTTCGCTCTACTGTATCGCGGCCCAGCCGACAGGCGTGCGCCGGTCTGTCGCGCTCGTGTTAGCCGCGTCGTTGCTGTTGGGTCTCTTGTACGACACTGTCGCCTCGGCCCGGAGGTGGCCCAAGGCCAAGGCGCTGGCTCTTGCGGCCTGGTTGATCCTCGTACTTGGCTTCCAGACTGCTCTTACGGCCCGAGCCTACCGTGACGGCAGTCTCTCGCTACCGCATGATTTCGACTGGATCGACGGCGACATGAAGGGGCTCCTGGATCGTTCCCAGGTCGATACGCGAACCAAGAGCGCCGTACTGGGGCTGGAGCAGCCGGTCCGCGCGATGTGCCTCTTGCACATGCTTCCCCCGCGACATCCGGAAAAGACCGCTGCCTTGTTCAGTCGCGCCGAGATCCGCGATTACTATCTGACCCATGAGTCGGAACAGAACTGGCAAGAGAGCCGGTGAAGTCGTTGACTGTCTCACTCGCTGCCGTTTCGTTTGCACGTGCCGCTATGAAGGCGTCTCGGGAACCAGGCGCTAAGACCGCCGGATCTTGCTTTTCAGGTACGCGCCTGCGTTGTTCTCAACCCGGAAGTTAGGTAAGGCTTCCTCCGAGAACCGCTGCCAGGACTTGTCTTCGTGCCTGGGGTCGCAGCGATCGCGGAAGACTCAGCTCACAACCTGATGAGCATGCGGCTCGATTGCTCGTAGCATGGTCCCCCAAAATCAAGGGCGTCCAGTCATGGTCCCCCAAAATCAAGGGCGTCGAGTCATGCCAGAGGGTTTCCGCAGTATGGATTGAGCTAAGGTTTCCGTTGACGCAGGCGGACGAGTGCGGCAAGGAGGGTGAATTGAGGGGGTTACTGGATTCTGGTATGTTGACAAAGACACAGTCGCGACCGGGACGAATAATGTTGGAGACTTCAGGGTAAAGACTTCTGGCCGGCGCCGATTGTGTGTTGCCTGGCGGCGGCTGGGTTGGGGAGGCACGTGATGGCGACCTTCGATAGGCCGAAATCCACGGAGAAGCTCCCGACCGACCTTGTTTCCGTGATGCGGAGCTCAGGCATCCTCACCGATCGTCAACTCGGCGAGATCCGGACCAAGGTGTTGCGGGGCGAATACCCGGTCGAGCCGATCGCTCTGGCGGAGCGATTGGTCGAGGATGAGGTGCTCACCGTCTACCAGGCGAGGCGCTTCCTGAGCAATAAGCCACATGGCCTGCTCGTTGGTCGTTACATCATCATGGATCGCATCGGCTCGGGCTCGATGGGAAGGGTCTACAAGGCGCATCACCAGATGATGGACCGGGTAGTGGCCCTCAAGATCATCGCGCCGGAGATCGCCATGAATGAGAAGGTCGTGGCGCGGTTCCAGCGTGAGATGAAGCTGGTCGGCCGGCTTGACCACCCCAATGTCGTGCGTGCTTTTGATGCCGATCAGATCAACAAGGTCCTCTTCATTGTGATGGAGTACGTGCCGGGAGTAAGCCTAGGCGATCGGCTGAAGAAGGGACCGATTCCCCCACAGGAGATGTTCGACTACGCCGCGCAGGCGGCGCTGGGGCTTGCTCATGCGCACGGCCAGGGGATGGTCCACCGCGACATCAAACCCTCCAACATGCTGCTGACGGAGGATCGCAAGATCAAGATCCTCGACCTGGGCTTGGGCGTGCTAATGGAGGGCGACACGAACGCCACGTTTGCAACGGCCGACGGCATTGCCGTGGGGACGGTCGATTACATGTCGCCCGAACAAGCCTTGGGCAAAGAAGTCGACGGCCGCAGCGACCTCTTCAGCCTAGGCTGCGCGATGTTCCATCTGATGACAGGCAGGTTCGCGTTCCCCGGTGACTCCCCGATCGACCGGCTCGGGGGGAGGATCAGCGCCAGGCCCGTTCCGATCACAAATTATTTGCCCGATCTGCCAGCCTCGGCCGCCCGCGTGCTCGATCGAATGATGGCAACTAAGCCGCACGACCGCTTCAGCTCGGCCCGGGAGGCGGCAGATGCCTTGCAGAGCATGATCCGCCCCAGGACCCGACCAGCAGGTTCATCGCGTCCTGCGCCGGCGACTGTCGTCCGGGACATCGCGTCGGAAGGGCGCTTGCCGAAAACGGGCGGGGAGCCTGCGCCCGAAACCTCGGCGAGTTCGTCCGCGGCGCCCGCGCCAGCCTATGCACCCGTGTTAGCCCCGGCAGCCGCTCCGCAACTGCTTGCCGCAGCGGTCACGGCTCCGGCTCGAGCCTTACCGCGATATCCAGCCTGGTTCAGGCCGCTTGCCTCCTCCGCCGAGCACGCGCCTATTCGCCTGCTGATAGGCCTGGTCACCACCTTGATCCTTATCTTAGGGGCGGGCGTTGGACTCGGCTATTTTCTCAAGTGAGCAGTTTGCACGACTGGCGCAGTTGGGCCAGTCGCGAACCGGAGAACACCGGCGAATGCCCCCCAGGCGAAAGTGAATTGGTCGTCACCGAGTCCCTTGGGTACCAGCAAGCTGGCGGCCAGGACCGAAGACCTCCGGGTGACTGGCGACGAAGTCCCGGATGCTCGTCGCGGGCCTGCCAGTGATCGCCTCGACATCGTGCGTCAGTCGATCATAGCGGTTCTCGGCATGGAGCCGGGCCATGGTCAGCAAGTGGTTATAGAGGTGCTCAGGCAGACGGCGTGCGCGAAGCTCTCGCTCTTGCCACTCTTCGAAAGGCTCGTCGACGTACGTAATGGTTCGCCCGAGGGCATCAGAATACTCCGCCGCCACACTGCTCAAGTCTTCTGAGCTCGGCCCGGTCAATTCGTAAATCTTGCCCACGTGAGCATCCGGGCGTTCCAGAACGGCCGCGACAACCTCCGCCACATCCCGGGTGTCGACTGGTGAGGTTCGAGCGGCGCCAAATGGCAGACGGATCGTGTTGTCCCTGGCGATCGATTCCGCAGCCCAGTCATAAAAAAAAGGGTGCTGAAGGAAGACCGTCGCCCGGACGTGCACCAAGGGCACCCCCGACCAGTTCAGGGCCTGCTCGCCCAGCCAGTGCATGCGCTGCTGCGTGGAGTCAGTCATCGAGGTGAGACTCATCTGCGACACGGTCAGTTGCGAGATGTTGACGAACACCTCCAGATCACCTTGCTGACGGGCAACGGCGGCGGCAGCCAGTGTCGCCTCCAGGTAGGGTGCGGACACGCTCATACCGAAGTACAGGCGTCGGCAACCTTGCAAGGCGTGCGCGACGTCCTCCGGGTGAGTGAGATCGCCTACAACAACCTCGGCCCCGGTGGCACGCAGCGCCTGGGCACGATCGTCTTCGCTTCGGACCAGAGCGCGGACGGGAAGCCCTCGCTGACGGAGAACCTCAACGATCTCTCGACCCACTCCGCCAAAGCGTCCCGCAGCCCCCGTGACGAGAATCGGTGCGTTGATCGACATGGATGCAAACCCCTTTGCGATGAAATGGAGATCGAGCCGGTGAAGCGGCGACTCATCCCGCATCGCCGGCTCGTTCAGCTCGTCTTGCGAAAGACCGACATGGGCAAACTGGCTCAATCGCAATGATTTCGCCCGGCTGGCTCCGGCTTGGTTCGCATCACCAGGGCAGCGGCTGACCGAGGTGATAATACCCGCCGGTCGGGCCGTCGTCGGGCAGAGTCGCAAGCTGCACGCTCGTCTTGCCCCCTTCGGAGACCTCCATCGGAGCCGCCGCGCCGCCCATGTCCGTCTTGACCCATCCGGGATGAGCCGAGTTGACCTTGATCGGAGTCCCTCGCAGCGCCTGGGCCAGGTGGATGGTGAAGGCGTTGATCGCTGTCTTGGACGCGTCGTAGGCGAAGGCCTTCTTGTCATAGATGTCCGAGGACGGATCGGAGTGCAGCGTCAGCGATCCGAGGATGCTCGAGAGGTTGACGATCCGGCCAGCCGGGGCCTTCCGGATCAGAGGAAGGAGCGCTTGCGTCAGCGAGACGACGGCGAAAAAGTTTGTCTCGAACGTCCTGCGCAGCACATCGGGCATCACCGTGGGCGTCGTGTTGAAGCCGCCAGGTTCGCCAAAGTCACTGTCCTCCAGCATGACGCCCGCGTTGTTGACCAGGATGTCGAGCTTGCCGTAACGGTCCTCCAGGTGCCGGGCGATCTCCTGGTGGTCCTCAAGCCGGGTCACGTCGAATCGGACAGCTTCGACGTTCCTCTTGCCCTCGGCTTTCAGCGTCTCAGCCGCGGCGCGGCCCTTCGCCTCGTCGCGGCTGGCGATGACGACAGCGATGCCGAGCTCTGAAAGGCCCCGGGCCGTCTCCAGGCCGATTCCCTTGTTCGCCCCGGTGACAAGCGCGACTTTGTCTTGCGTCTGCACGGTCCTGCTCTTTCTCTTGAGAAGTCACGACAGGATTGGGGATGGGTCAGACCGAACGGAACACTTAACTGATCTTCGACAGTATACAGCCGCAACATCTTGTAGTGCAGGCATTTGCAGATTTACATGCGCGGCGTGGCACCAGGATCTGGCGGCGTGGCGGCGGGCTCTGGGGCGGTTTGTTGCACCGTG
>JBKQMU010000100.1:0-7136 GCA_052146555.1 Isosphaeraceae bacterium | reverse complement strand
CCGCATTTCCGCGGCAGATAGTCGCCGACGATGGCGATCTTGCGAATTTCAGTGGTCCGCGTCACGGGTTTTTGCAAGACATTGCCACCTTTTCCAACCGCAGGAGTCCCCGGGCCAAAGCCCGGCGATCCCAAAGCACACTTACCTGCTGATCTGACCCGGTGAGGGGGCCGGACCCATCAAGCCGGCACCTGGACTGAACGTACCGATGCCCGGACTGAACATGCCTGGAGCCAAAACCCCACCCAGCGACCGCGTGCCGCGCCGGGGCACGGGCAGGCTCGCGTTTGGGCCCTGAGCAGCGCGCATGCCCGGATAGAACGTGTGCGGCGTGCTCCGTACCTGCACCGAGGGGGGCCCACCGGCGCGGCGCGAAGGCTGGCCGAGGCTCCAAGTCGAGCTGCTTGAGGAAGCCGTGCCCGATGAGCGGCTGGCATACGGCCGAAGCGGGTCGGCCGACGAATTGCCACGAACGCTGCTTGGCCCTGGCATGTCCCCGGCCTGGCCGCCACGTGACCGGCTCACCGTCACCTCGTGTCGCACAGTACTCAAGCGATCAAAAGTCGTTCCTTGCTGCCCCAGAGCCGGCGATCCCGGAGCAACCAGCGCAAGACCTAGCGGCAAAGCCCATTTCCAGACGCGTCGCATGGCAGTCAACCCTCGCCAACGAGTCGCGACCTCGGACTCGCTTCAAGACAACCCCATACTAACCCGTCCGGGCGCCGTTTTCCAGCCGTCACCCGCCGTTTCCAAAAGCGAGCCAGGTATTACCGGGCCTCACTCGATACGCGCAGCGGCCCGTCGACGAAGACTCCCCGGGGCGTAAAACTATGTGTAACGGTAACAGTCTGATCAAAACAGCTTGACTACTTGACTATTGGAAAGAGTTGAGGCAGGATGCAGTGTCAGTTCTAGTATCCAGCGTTTTCCGCCCCTCGGATCGCCGTGGTCGGGCATTCCGAGCCGGACCGAGGGCGAACGTGCCAGCGAGGCCGGTATGTCCATCAGTGTGCAGGTCCAGGAGCCAAAGCCGCGTTCGCTACGGCTCGATTCCGCAGATGAATCTGAATTTCCTTATCCGGGTATCCCCACGACGTGTGACGGAGCCGAGGCCGTCGTGCACGTCGAGGCCCGAATAAGCCAGGCCGCCGGGGCTTACCCGATCACCAGCTCGACGACGATGGGAGGGGGCTTTAATGAGGTCGCCAACAACGGCGGCGTCAACCTGTGGGGCGACCCCCTGATCTTTTTCGAGCCTGAGAGCGAGCATTCCGCGGCGACCGTCTGCGAGGGGTTCGCACTCGCCGGCGGCCGCGTCACCAACTTCACCTCCGGCCAGGGCCTGGTGCTCATGAAGGAGGTCCTGTACACCATCGCGGGCAAGCGGCTGCCAATGGTGAAGAACATTGGCGCCCGGGCGCTGACCAGCCAAAGCCTTAACGTCCATGCCGGTCATGACGACGTGATGTCGGTGGCCGATTGTGGCTGGGGTATGATTTTCGCTCGCAACGCCCAGGAAGCGGGCGACTTCTGCCTTATCTCGCGCCGCGCCGCCGAGGCTTCGCACACACCGTTCTTCAACGTTCAGGATGGCTTCCTGACCACCCACACCGTCGAGCGGGTGCGGCTCTGCGAGCCCGAATTCATGAAGGAGTACGTCGGCGATCCCCGCACGAAGCTGCTAAACTTGATGGATCCATCCAACCCGGTGATGTCCGGGACGGTGCAGAATCAAGACTCGTACATGAAGGGCAAGATTGCCCAGCGGGCGTACTACGAGAAGGTCGAGCCGGCGCTGGAGGACGCCTTCGCCGAATTCCACCGCCAGACGGGCCGGCGCTATGACTTCCTTGAGGCATACCGGTGCGAGGATGCCGATTACATCGTCGTCGGTATGGGCACCACCATGGAAACGGTCAAGGCCACCGTCGATTACCTCCGCGATGTCAAAGGGATCGCCGCGGGCTGTGTGACCGTCTTTGTCTTCCGGCCTTTCCCGTCCGCACGCCTCATCGAGGCCCTGGCGAACTGCCGGGCCGTGTCGGTCCTCGAGCGGATGGACGACCCGCTCTCCACCACCGGCAACCACCTGACCCGGGAGATCAAGGCGGCCTTCTGCGATGCGATGACCCGGCGGCCCGGCCACAATGGGCTTTCGCAAATCGACCGCATTCCCACGATCTACAACGGATCGGCGGGACTGGGCAGCCGCGACGTCCGACCCGGTGACATCATTGCTACCTTTGAAAACATGATCCAGGACGGACCGGAGTACTTTTGCCTGGGCATCGACCACCCGCTGGCGCTACGGCTTACCGAGGATCCCGATCTTCGGCCCCCCAACGGCTTCTCGATGCGCGGCCACTCGGTCGGTGGGTTCGGCTCAGTCACCACCAACAAGGTCATCGCGACCATCGCCAGCGACGTCTTCGGCAAGGACGTACAGGCGTATCCCAAGTATGGCTCCGAGAAAAAAGGTCTACCCACCACGTATTACCTGACGGTTGCCGATGGCCACGTCTACACGCATTGCGAGCTCGAATGCGTCGATCTCATTTGCATCAACGACCCGACGGCGGTCTTCAGCCCCGCGCCATTCAAGGGGATGGTTCCCGGCGGGGCGGTCTTCATGCAGTCGCACCATGAGGACCCACGCGAGGTCTGGAAACATATCCCCGAGTTCAACCGGCGGACCATCCGCACCAAGAACTTGCGTCTCTTCTACGCCGACATGGTGCAGATCGCTCGCGAGGCCGCCCATGAGCCCGACCTCCAGGTGCGCATGCAGGGGATCGTGCTTCTGGGAGCATTTCTCAAGCTCACGCCCTACGCGGCCGTAAGCCAGATGGATGACGAGCAAGTTTACGCGGGCGTTGAAAAGGCCTTGAAGAAGTACTTCGGCAAGCGCGGCGATCGCGTGGTCCAAGAAAACCTCGAGTGCGTCAAGCGAGGCTACTCCGAGATCCGCGAGGTTCCACGCGCGATCATCGAATCCTGAGTGTCCAAAGTGTGCTTGCGCCGGTCCGACACCGGCGCATGTCCTGATTCCGACCAGATCGTCCCTACTTTAAAATGCCACATGGTTCCCGGAGAGCTCAATGCAACCGACCATAGCTCAGAGTGGCAAGCCCTCGATGAATGAGGCCACCGACCACGACCCCTACAACAACAGCAGCTTTGGCGCCCTGATCGATACTCCCTACAAGCTCGTCAACCTGCCGGTCCTCGACGTTGTCGACTTCAACGAGCGGATCATTCGCGGCTACGAGTTTGGTTCGGCCGAGAAGGGGCTTCCCGCTGACCTGCCGCTGGCACGCTCGCTAGTTCCCGCCGGCACGGCGGGCCTCCGCGACTTCTCCTTCATCGCGCCGGAAATACCCCTCTACATTACCGAAAACTGCACCGGGTGCATGGACTGCGTAACCCAATGCCCCGACACGGCCATCCTGGGCAAGGTTCTCTCCGAGGCCGAGCTCGAAGCGAAGCTGGCCATGATTGAGTCCGAGGCCGATCGCAACGGGTTTCGCACCCAGTGGGCCAAGACGAAAAAGTATCACGACGCCCCCCAGAAAAAAGGCCTCCCCGGAGGCATGTTCAACATCATCATCGACCCCAGCAAGTGCAAAGGCTGCGCCGAGTGCGTCACGGTCTGTGATGATAATGCCTTGAAGATGGTCGCCAAGAGCGACGAGGTCTTGACCACTGCGCGGAAGCGGCACCGCTATTTCAAGAATTTCGGTCCCAGCAACCCGCAGTACATCAGTGACAACCTGCTCATTGACATGATGCTCAAGGAAGAGACGCTGCTCTACACGGGAGGGGCTGGCTCGTGCGCCGGCTGCGGCGAGGGCACGGCGCTGCGGATGATGTGCGCCGCCACGGGCTCAAAGTACGGCGATCAGTGGGGCATCGTCGCCGCCACGGGGTGCAACACGGTCTATACCTCGACCTATCCGTACAACCCATACCTCGTTCCCTGGAGCAACTCGCTGTTCGAGAACGCTCCGTCGTTCGCCATCGGCGTTCGGATGCGGTGGGATCAGATGGGCTGGCACGACCGGCCACTCTGGTGTTTAGGCGGCGACGGCGCGATGTTTGACATCGGCTTCCAGGCCCTTTCGCGGATGCTGGCCAGTGGCATGAACATCAAGGTCTTCGTGCTCGACACTCAGGTGTATTCGAACACGGGCGGTCAGGCATCGACCGCCACCTTCACCGGCCAGAACGCCAAGATGAGCGTGCACGGCAAGGCCATTGACGGCAAGCAAGAGAGGCGCAAGGAGATCGCCCAAATTGCCATGATGCATCCGCGCACGTACGTCGCGCAAACGACGCACGCTCACACCAACCACTTCTATCGCGCGGTCATCGGGGCGCTGGAGTTCGACGGCCCGGCGATCGTCGTTTGCTACACGACCTGCCAGCCGGAGCACGGAGTCGGCGACAACATGGCCTCCGACCAGGCGCGCTTGGCCGTCGATAGCCGAGCGTTTCCGCTTCTGGTCTTCGATCCTCGCAAGGGCAACACGCTCAAGGAGCGGCTCTCGCTCCAGGGTAACCCGGCAGCCAAGGACGACTGGTACGTCAACCCGAAGTCGAAGAAGCCTGTCACCTTCCTGGATTTCGCCCGCAGCGAGGGCCGGTTCGCCAAGCACTTCGACCGCGATGGCAATCCGTCGAAGACGCTCCTGTACGCGATGGATGACCGGCTTGAAAACTGGCACGTGCTCCAGGAGCTGGCAGGGTTACGTTAACGTGGGACGACAAAGTCGACCTTTTCGTCGTCCGCTGTGAACCGCATTCGAAGCCCCGAACTTCTCGCTGCTGCTTAAGCGAGCGGGGCTTCTCATCCGACGGGCCTGTAAGTCTAACCGGCTGCGAGCTTGGCAAATGCCAGGACGATTCTGGCATGAATTCCAAGACCCTCGACGAGGCCCGAGCCGCCCAGGCTCCGGCCTTTGACTTTCTCCGCCACGAATACGCCGGCCTGCCGCCTCTCCTCCGTCACCCCTCCCCTGGCGTTCACTTTATGACCGTCCGCCTGCTCGACTTTGCTCCCTTCCCTGCGGGATTTTTCTCGGGGACTGGCAACGAAAGCAAAACCCGGGATCTTGCCGGTTACTTGTCCTGGGGCAAGAATAAACCGGTGCTATTCTTCCTACAAGGAAGGTGCGCTGCCTGCATGCAGGAGTTCGAGTTACTTGACCGGGAATATGAGGCGCTCAAGAAACGAAACGTCGAAACAACTTCGGGCAGGACCAAAGACGCCGAGACAACACGAAAACACGAGAACACTGCAGATGGCGTCAAGTTTCCATATCTATGCCGGGGACTCGAAGCTCGAACTGTCCAATCGCTACCGGGCAAGCGATGACTTCGTCAGCCGACTGCCTCATGGCATTTTCGTGACGAACGCACAGGGCCGCGTTATGGTTCCAAGGGATTTCTCCGACCTGTTCCTCGAGGTCGGGTCTGTGAAGGCCGAAGTTATCCGGGCAAGCCGCATGCTCGGAAAGTAGCCGTAGATAAACACCAATGAGTACCGACGGATCCGGAATTCGCGGGATTATGATGGGGCGCGGCCACGAGATGGGCCGTATCCTTAGCGCACATGCGCACCGGCTGAAGCCGCTGGAGGGAAAACCTGCGGGCGTGCTGGTTGTGCATGAGATCTATCGCAGTCTTCAGGGTGAAAGTACATACGCCGGATTACCTTGCGTTTTCGTCCGGTTGACCGCGTGTCACTTAAGATGCGAGTATTGCGACACGCCACATGCATTCAACCAGGGCATGTCGATGAGCCTCGATGAAGTCATCGCCCGGGTGCGGGTGCTGGAGACGGACCTAGTCGAGGTCACCGGCGGCGAGCCGCTCCTCCAAGCCGAGGTCTTTCCACTGATGACGCGGCTGGCTGACGGCGGCAAGACCGTACTTCTGGAGACCAGCGGGGCCATCGATACCACCCCGGTTGATTCTCGGGTACACGTCATTCTCGATGTCAAAACGCCTGGCTCGGGCGAGGTTCAGGCAAACTGCTGGAGCAATCTTGACCGTATCAGGCCCACGGACCAGATCAAGTTTGTGATCTGCGATCGCGCCGATTTCGAGTGGGCCGAAAAGGTCGTGCGTGAAAACCGCCTTACCGCGCGGTGCCCGGTCTTGTTCAGTCCTTCGTTCGGTCAGATCGACGCGACGGAGCTGGCCCGATGGGTTCTCGAGACTCGACTTCCCATCCGGATGCAGCTGCAGCTGCACAAGATCCTCTGGGACCCCAGGGCGCGAGGAGTCTGATGGCGATTACCCCGGAGTCACGGCGACGCATCGCTTTTTCCAGCCTGGAAGAGGTTCTCGGCGATGCCGAGAACCTTGTCGGGGGACACAAGACACTCGGAGACTGGACGCTGGGACAGATTCTGCACCACCTGGCCACGGCGATTCGCGTTAGCCGCCGCCGCCGTCCTGATGCGGTGACCCGGCCCGTCGATGAGACTTTTCGCCGCCAGATATTCGAGTCCCGGCATTTTCCCGAAGGCATGCAGGCACCACACCCGAGACTCGTTCCCCCCGCCGATGCCAGCGCGGCAGTCCAGGTTGGAGAACTGCGCGAGGCGATTGCGCAGTGGTCACTGGCTACCGGCCCATTTCCGGACCATCCGGTGATGGGGCCATTAAGCAAGGATGAGTGGACTCAATTTCACTGCGTCCACAGCGCGCATCACTTGAGCTTCGTCGTTCCCAGCCAAAACGCGCGCTAGCCGGACCTTCGGTCGATCGCACCGCTTCCTCGGCGATTACCAGCCCAGGCTGGGTCGAAGACCGATCAAGTATTGCACGACCAGCAGAATCAGCACATATCCAAGAACGCGCAAGGCCATCTGAGATAAATTGCCGGCGACCAGCAAGTAATCTCGACACGTATTGAGCTCTCCCACGCCGCTGCGGATCGCGATCAGTGCTCCTGCGGCGAGCAGGAGGATGATCGAGCCGAAGATCATGATGCCTTCGATCGTAGTCGCGAAACTCATCTTGCGATGGACTCCGGCGCGAAGACATGACGCGCCCGAATGAGTGCTGGAAGAGATTCGGACGGTAAAATCACGGAAAATGCATGCCAATGACGTGCCCAAGACTTCTGC
>JBKQMU010000099.1:0-13469 GCA_052146555.1 Isosphaeraceae bacterium | reverse complement strand
GCTTTCCGTTGTTTCCCACCCCGCCTCGCGGCGACGCAGTTACGGTTAGCTACAAGCCGGAGAACGTCTACTTGGAGAGGACTTTCACCCCCCGGACCCGACACACTTACAGACACACTGCCACGCTTGCGTCATCGCAAGCGTGCACGCATGTATGGACGGACGTAGAAAAAAGAGGCATTTCGTTCCGGTCCTCGTGAACGTGCTGGTCTTTCTCCGAGGGATCTGAGCCGAGACCAATTGCAGAGAATGACGCTGGGACCTCTTCGGCCAAACACGGTCGGACCTCTTCGGTGCCCTCACGATTACGCGGTTTCGGCGGCCTCTACCTCGGGCCGTTCCTCCGCCATCTCTTGCCGGAGCCTTGCCTGCCTAGTAAAATTTTCATAGAAATTGTTTCTTCAGTCCCAGCGGAAAAAAACGTGAATCTCACACCTGCCGCGCAGAAGTTCGTGCTTCACTGGGGCGAGATGGGCCAGGCCTGGGGCATCAACCGGACCATGGCGCAGGTACATGCATTGCTCTTTGTTTCGCCAAGTCCGCTCGACGCCGAAGAGATCAGCAAGCTTCTGGACGTCAGCCGCTCGAACGTTTCGACCAGTCTTCGCGAGCTGATCACCTGGGGTGTGGTGAAGCGCGTTCATATCATCGGAGACCGGCGCGACCGCTTCGAGGCACTCAAGGACGTTATGGAGACCTTCCGGGTCATCATGGCCGAGCGCAAGAGGCGCGAGATGGACCCGACGATCGCGCTTCTGGAGCATTGCGTCCACGAGGCCAAAGCGGGTGACGAATCGGAGCATTACACGCAAGAACAGCTCGAGAAAATGCTCGAGTTCACCCGGATGGTGACGACCTGGTACAGCCATATCGACAACCTGTCCACGCAGTCGCTCATGCGGCTTTTCCGGGGCGGTACGATGCTCGCCAAGCTGTTCACACGTGGCAAGTCCCGGTCGCCGGTCGCCGACAGCGAGGCCGCCGAGGCAGGCGTCGCATCGAGCTGAATGGTCGGCCATGGTCGGCCGGCCAATGGCCCGGGCCATCACCTTTCCCGCGTGGTCGGCTCAAGGTGCTAACAGAATTTAGGGTGCAACGGGACTGGGGATCGAAGGCGGCGGGTTGGGCACCGGCGCGGCGCCTGCTCCCTGGTTTGGCTGGAACGATAGTGAACGGGCCGAACGCTTGGGCGCTGCTTTGACTTTGGCGCCAGCACTGCGCTCTTTGCCCTTTTGCGTGAGCGCCTCCGCGTAGGACTGGAACGTTTCGTTATCGAGATACCGATCGACGAGTGCTTGAAGCTCGGCAAACTTGGCCTGCGTGTTCTTGGTCAGCACGACCGTCTTGGATTCACTTTGCAACCGGTTGGCCTCTGCTTTCAGCTTCGCCATCCGCTCGAGGTACTGCTCACGCGGGGGCAGTGTGGCATATTCCTTCAGTCCCTGGTCGAGGCCTTCCAGGTCGTCCCGCGCGAGCCTCGCTTCCAGCCGTTTCTCAAGCCGGGCACGCTGGGCAACCAGGTCGATGATCTCGTCACGCAGCGCCTCGAGCTGAACTTGGTAGCCGACGGCCTGTGGCTTAGGGTCGATTGGGATCTCACGCTCGTCGGGGCTCTCGCCAGGCATCATCGGGAACTCGACCAGCGGCTCGGACGCGCCGGCAACCAGTCGGAGTATGGCTAGGCTGGTGGCGAAGTTTGGCTTGATGACGATCCTCCCGGCTCGGTCGGTCATGCCCAGCTCGTGCGGAAGGCCGTCGGGCACGGCACGGGCGACAAGCGTGTAGCCGGCGGCGGGAGCTTGATCCGCACGCGTGATGAACCGGAAATGAAGCGAGCTGTCGCCAGGCTTGATGCCCATCGCCGCCAGTCGGTTGGGCTGCGTCACGCGCTGAGTCAAAGGGTCACGGAGGGCGCTGACGATGGCGCAGCGGGCGATCGGACCGTCCATGGCTTCGACTTGCAGGTATGTGTAGGCAATTCTCCGGATGGCGACCGACCGGTCTTTCTGGGTGATCAAACGAATGGGGATGAAGACCGTTCCTTTGGTCGCGACCCGACCCAGCTCGGCAGCCGGAGCGATCGACGCTCCCTGGACCTGAAGGAGGGCCCGGCCCCCTGACTGTCCTGTGATCAGTGCCGTGGGGCAGAAAAGGTCGAGGGCAAACTGGAGTAGAGAGCGGGGCGCATCGGCATCCACCAGGACCTCACGAACCTGGAGCGGCCCCAGACGCCGCGTGCCCAGATCGTACTCACGGCCGGAAAGGACGAGTCCCGCGGCCTTACTGCCGGATGAGATACGGACCAGCCATACCTTGTCCAGCGACGAGGAAAAATTCGAGAGCTCCTGGGCCTCGAGCGATTCCAGGTCGCCGCCGGCCAGCGGGCTGGGGGTGGTGGCGATCGTGATCAACCAGGGAGGGCCCACGAACCGGTGAACAAGCGCCAGGAACTGCTTCAGCAGCGAGGTCCGCCACGCCTCGTCGATCCGGGCTGAGGGGTCAACAGCCAGATGAAGCTCAATGCGATAGGGCAAACGGTCGATGGCCACCGTTGCGCTCGCTGTCGAGGCTGCCGAGGCTGCCGAGGCCGGTGGGGGCGCACTGTCAGAACTCGAACGAGGACTAGCGCCGGACGCCGAGGCCGGCGCACTGCCGGGCGGCGGAGTTGGTGCACCGTCGGACGGTGAAGCCGGAGCACTGCTGGAAGCTTTCGTTGGGTCGTCCTGGGGATGACTCTGGGCCAGGGCCGATCGCGCGACCGGACCGGAGAATGCGAGCACCAGTCCCGCGAGTACGAAGAGAAGCCCGGGCCGGCCGCGCCCGGCGGCTCTTCGGCAGGCCGCCCTGGTCACGGTCCGGTCCACGGGTCTCTGGCGAACCAAGGCTCGATTTCCCACGATTCAATGCCCTCGTAGAGGCGGTTGGCTGTCTCGCCCGGGCCTTTGAGCCGGGGTCGCCAGGCGTAGTGATCGACGACTTGCCAAAGAGGAAGCACAGGCAGCTCGTCGCGCGCCTCGCGGTCGATCTGGATCGCGAGCCCCCGCGCGGTGGGCAAATCGGCGGCCCGCTCAAGCTGCAGCAGAAGCTGTAAGATGCGCAGGCTCGCCGACGATGCCAGAGCATCGGCTTCCGGCGGAGCGTCGTAGCCGGGGCAGAGCAGGGGCCCGGCGTCCAGGATCGGCTCGTCACACCGGAGAACGCGATAGGCGAGGTCGAAGCGGCGGCCAGCCCTGAGGTCAGCTTCGAGAGCAGATTCGGGGCGCTCAATGATCTCGACGCGGATGCCGGCGGACCGAAAGGCGTCGGCGATCGGGGGCACCACTTCTTGGGCGATGGCGCTGGCTGGATATTCGAATTTGAGCTCGATCACGGCGTTGCTCATCTCTTTCCGGGCCGCCGCGACGAGCATCAAGGCCAGAGCCGAACTGGACTCCAACGGCCGAACTCCCGGTGCGTTCGCGTAACTTTCTTTGGGAAAGGGTCCGTCGGACACACTGCTCGACTCGTCGGCAGGCTGCTTGAGGACCGCATCCTCGAGCAGCGTTCGGCGATCGATCGCGTAGGAGAGAGCTCGCCGCAGCGACCGGTTCCGCAAGAGCGGGTTGCGCGCGTCCAGGGCGATCAGGTGCAAGCTCGGCTGGGAATAGCGGCCGATCTTGACCTCATCGTTGGACTCGAGGGTTCGAACCTGATCAGGTGACACGCGGGCGATCAAGCTGACTTCGCCCTCCGTCAGGGCCGCGATCATGGCCTTGGCCGTGGCGTACTGCGTCTCACGTAGCCTGCGGATTTTCCACTTATTTGCCCGCGGTGCCGGCCCGGCGGCCTGCTGGTCGGCTTCCAGAAGTTCGATCGAGCGGTCCGAAACGTGGCCGCAGACAAACGGGCCGTCGCTGATGAGCTGGCGATCTGGCACGGTGGTCGCGATCCGGCCGTCGATGCCGGCATGCGCCGCCGCCACCGGCCAGTCCAGCCACGCACCCAGCTTCAGCAAGGGCCGCTTGAGCCGGAGGTCCACCCGACCCTCCGCCGACGCCGCCACCCGGTCCACCAAGTCGGCCCACCGCGCTTGAAACTTGGGCGAGCTCGGGTCGCTCCGATCGATGAGTGCTCGCGCCACGTCGACGGCCGCGACCTGCCGCGTGCCGTCGGACCAGACATGGCCCGGCTGCAAGCGGATGGAGAGTTGCCGGCCCAGGTCACTGGATTCGACGGCCGCGGCAAGCTGGCCGGAGACCTTGCCACTGCGGGCGTCCTCCGTGTCGGCAGCCATGATCGGCCGGTAGAGCAGCCGGCTGACTCGAAGATCGGCCGGCGTGCGAACCCAGGGACCGACGGGACGAGGCACGTCGCTGACGGCGACATCGAGCGTGGGCGTCGCCTCGAACGCTTGGCGATAGTGGGCTTCGGCGCCATCGAGTGTAGGCCAGATCCGGAGGACGTCACAGAGGGCGTCCAGGCGGCCGAGTCCGGTCATCGACTCGGCGTCCTTGAGCTTGCTCTGGGCCCGCACGATGAATCGGCTGCGCAGCTCATTTACGGCCGCATGCTCCTGCGCCATCTGCGCAAACTCGTGCAGAAACCGTCGTCCTTTGGCGAACTGGCCTAGCTCGAGAGCCTGGCTGATCCAGCCGTTGTAGGCTGAGGCCAGTCGATCGAGCAACCCGGGGAAGTCGCGCCTGCGCTGCAGCAGCTCGCGCAAGAGCCGCAGCCCACGATTTTGATCGCCGCCAATCAAAGCCCTGCTCCCCTCAGCAAAGAGCAGGCGGTTGACATGGTCGTCCAGTCCGGGCCAGGCCGGGTTCCGCATCTTGACGCGCAGGCAGCACTCAAAGGCCCGGGTGAAGTCGCGGGCGAGAGTCAGTTGCTCAGCCTGTGCTAAAAGCATATCTTCAAAATATTCGATGCTCTTTACTTTGATTCGATTCACCCGGAAGTCCCGAACTTCGGCCTCCTGGAGCAGGTGAATCTTCAGGCTGCTCTCGGCCTCGTCTTGCTTGGCTTTGGCGCGTTGTTCATCGAGAGTCTCGAACTTCGAGGACTGGCCCGGCAGTCCGACGTTTCCTTCCTCGGGAATTTCGCTCTTGCCGCCGAGCGAGCTTGAGCGGTCTTTCTTGGCCTTGACCGCTTCGGGCGGCGGCAGCGGCCGCGGGCTAACCGGTTCGATAAGAAGGACGGTCCGCTTGTCGTCGCTCAGCGTGATGCGGTCAAAAGGCAAGGAACGGAGGGGGTCGTCGACTGTGACCGAAGCCATCGTCCCGGGCTCCTGTCCCGATCCCTGCCGGGCGAAGAAGGGGAAAAGCGATACCAGGCTCGAGGCGACGAGGAAACTTAGCAAGAGCGGGCCGAAACGTGAGGCGTTCATGTGACCGAGATGACTCCGTTTCGCTCTAGCGGCTTGCCTCATCCGCAGCGCCCAGATCGACCGGTGCGATCGAGCCCCGAGCGACGCTCACCAGAACCATCCGTCCCAAGGCGATCAGGCCCCCGGCCGGCAAGACGCCCAGAACAAGCTGCCGCCGCTCTGCTCCGTCAGCAAGTGCTCGCTCGTGCAGGTGACCGTCCCGATCCGCCAGCCAGAGACGATCACCCTGGAGAAGCGGCGAACCGGTGGCCGCCGTATCGAGCTTGATCGACCAGATCAGCCGGCCCTCCGGTCCCATCGCCATCACGCCTCCCGCCGTATCGTAAACGAACGCGTGTTCTCCGGAGTGAACGGGTCCCTCGGCCAGTGGGGCCGCCAGCGGCCAGGCGCCCAGAGGACTCAGATCACGCGTGGAGAGGGCCCGCACTCGCCGGTCGGCGGTTACCACGATCACCGCCTGTGACGTGGCCGCGGGGTCCGCGATGATCGCCTTATCCAAAAGCGTCTCGGCCTCCACAACCAGCCTCGGCACCGGGTTTTTCTTGAGGCTCAGGCGGCGCAGCCGCCCTGCCTCATCGGCCAGAATCGCCGTGCTCTCGTCGAGCCGGACGGGGGTTCGCCAGCGGCCCCGGCGATCGCGGTCGAAGACCGGAACCAGCGGCTCGGCCTTCGACTGCGCCGTCGCCGGGTCAACCAGGTAGGCCCGACCATCGATACCGGATATCAGGAGGTTGCCCCCCCAGGCCACTGGCACCGTCGCCAGCGATGAGGGGAGCTCCAGCGGCCGCCATCCGCCATCGCTTACCGGGTCCTGCACCCAAACCTTCGAGCTTCCCGGCGGCGCGATCACCAGGCTGTCCCGGCCCCTACCGGTACAGGGAACCGAAAGAACGCGTCCCGAAGGAATCCGGGGCTGACCGGGACGGATGAAAGGCAGCGTCACGAAACCGCCTGAGCGAAGCTGGTCGAGCCCCAGCGAAACCTCACGGCCATTCTGGCCGATCATCCGCACCGATCGACCGTCGCCCGAAGGCCGCAATTCCGTCGGCCAAGCTATGCCCAGCTCCGTTTGCCAGTCCAGGGCGCTGGTGGAAAGGTCCAGCCCCAAAAGTGCCACGCCGCCGGTTTCCAGATCTTGACACGTCATGATCACGCGGCGCCCCGCGAGTTGCACCGGAGCAAGCGCTGGGCCGGGGAAGGGGAGACTCGAGTGCATCGCGATCTGTCCGCGTTCCGGGTCCAGCGCGTACCGGCCGCTCCGCCCCGCGCCCAGCCAGAGCTCGCGCTCCGAAGTAGCCAGTCCGTAGGACGGTCCTGAGATGGTCGGATCGGGATCGATCCGGCCCAGCGACCGCAAGGGCATCGTGCTTGTGTAATCTCCCAGGGCGAACGCTTCCAGACCGCCCCGATCCCCCGTCGCCCAGACGACCGAGCCCGACGCCGCGGGCGTCGCCCAGGTCCAGCCGGGCACGTCGATCTGCTGCACGGGCTTGACCCTGGATCCCTCTTCATCCAAAAGCAGCACCCGCCAGCGGCCATCTTTGGGACGGTCGTTCTCGATGACGATCAGGAACCGGCCGATTCGCAAGGGAGGGCAGGGGCTCGAGCCTTCCTCGTGTCCGAGATATTCCACACCGCGGCACGCCAAGCCCTCGCGCGCCAGCACGAACAGGCAATCGCGGCGTCCGACGATATACAGATAACGGCCCAGCTCGTCGCTGACGGGCGCTCGCGAAAGCGGCAGACCCAGGTCGACCGTCGCGACTTGCTCGCCTGTCGGCAGCGCGATTTCCAGCAGCTTGCCGCTGGGCAACACCTGGAAGAGCTGATCGCCCTGCACCAGGGGTGGGCTCTCGACTGGCTCACCGAGTGCAAGCCGCCAGACTAGCCGGCCACTGCGCGCATCGAGCCGCAAGAGCTCATCATGGCGGGCATCGATGACCAAAACCGTGGGGTCGCCCGGAATGGCCTGGGGTGCATACGGCGAGCCCAGCCCGACGGGGCGCTGCCAGAGCGGCGTGCCGGTCGCGGCGTCGAGGCCGTAAGCGATGCCGTCGGCAAGGGCATAGACGATCGACTCGGCACCGGGCGCTGCCACCGGTACGTTGCTTGATAAGCGCAGGACCAGACTCGTGGCCGGGCCGACCGGATCGCTTCGGGGTGAGCTCGACGCTGCCCGCCGCGTGCGATCGACCTTCACCGCCTGCTGGATGAGCTCGTTGGCCTGAGTCATTCGCCGGAAGAGCTCGCGATCCTGGGCTAAGTCCGCATACTGGTCGATGAGTGCATCCCTCGCCGCGTAGACTCCGAAGGCCGATCGACGCCTGATCGCCTGGTCCATGGCCAAGAGCGCCTCGCTACGGATACGCGACTTGGAGACCGCGGCCCGCGCCTCCTCCAACAGGCTCGGCAGCCGGGACCGCCTGAAGAAGTCTTGCGCGTGCTCGCCGGCGATCTGGGCGTGCAGCGGTACGGCCGACTCGGCCTCCTGCAACGTCTTGGCATCGGCCGACCGGCAGGCGCGGTGGGCCATTTCTTCCCCGATGCGGATCACCAACTCCGCCAGCTCGGGCCGCTCATCCCGGTATTCCGGCTGGCTGGCGACTTTCTCGTTCATCTCGCGCGCGGCTTCCAGCGCCGTGGACCAGGTTCCACCGGAAACGGAGATGTACTGCCGGACGTTCGCGAGCGCACGCAAGACGCGGGCCTTGCCGGCGCGAAGGTCATCGGGATGGTTGATGATGAAGTCGTCGAAGTCGCGAATCGCCGTGCGGTAGTCGCCGTCTTCCATGACCTCGACGGCCCGGTTGTAGCGCTGGTCGGCCACGTTCTTGTTGATGATCGACCGCAGTCCTAGCCCCATGAGCACGAGCAGACCCAGCGAGACGACCAGCCCCAACACCAGTGGGGAAGAGACCAGACGCTCCTTCCCCGGGGCACGTGCGCGTTCGTCGCGGAGGACGGCCAACCACTGGCGGAAGCGATCCAGGAGAAAGTGTGCGGGGCCTCTTCCTCTTGGCCCGGACTTGACCTTCGCGGCTTGCCTGGACGAGCCTAGCGACGGCAGGGGCTTGGTCGCTTCATCGGTCGGCGCTTCGACGTCGCCCGCGAGCCCGAGCGCTTCCAGCCAGTGATCCTCTTCCAGCATTGACCGGGGTGGTAAAGGCGATGGATTCGCGGGCCGGCTCGCCGGGTTCGCGGCAGGTGCTGGTTGCGCCGATCCCACGTGCGGCTGCTTGGGTTCCCCCAAAGCCTTGGTTCGCCCCTGGTCGCCGCGGCGTGGCGGGCGACCGGTCGGCCAGCTCTCGGGCTGATCATCCAGTCGCAGCATGAACAGACGGCAAGGCCCGACGCCAAGCTCATCACCTTGATGCAAGCTAGAGGAGGTCATCTTGTGACCGTTGACGAGGACATACTCGGCCTCCGGCGATGCCTCGACCTTGTATCGTCCGCTTTTCCACCGGATCCGCCCGTGTACGGGCAAAATCCCACTTCCGGATAAGGCGATGTCGCAGGCAGAGCTTGTGCCGAAGAGGACCGGATGGTCGCGCGTCAGCTCGATGAACTGGACTCGGCCGGCTTCGTCGTGAAGTTCCAGTTTTGCCATGCGAGGGTCTACAACATCCAAGACCGAAGGTTCGATCCGCCGGATCAAGCACGCCGGCCAAGCGTTCTCGGGTCTGGCTGGTTCTAGCGCAAGGTCTCCTGGGCGATGACCTGAAAGCCATAGCCATCGTCCCGGGGCACAACCGCGTACCGGGTCACGCGGATTTCACTGGGTTGCCGGCCGCGGTAGCGGACTTCGAGCTGGGCAAGCTGGTCCTCAACGGCCTTGGGGTAAAACTGGAGCACTACGCCTTCGCCCACATCGATGCCGGCCTTGCGTAGCAGGTTAAAATCGCAGTTTTTCCGGCCCCGTCCCTGCCAGAGAAAGTAGAGCCGGCCATCGTTCCGCCCCGATCCGTATCGCTTGGTGGGCTGCGGGCTGGAGAGATTGGAGACGTAGATGAGCTGGTCGGGCCCGGCAACGACGGCCAGTTCGACCCGCAGGGCATCAAGCTGGCGTGCATATTCGTCGTCAGTTTGGCCCTCATTGAAAATGATGCTCCAGCGCTGTTCGCGGGCGACGACGCCATCGCCGGGCCCGAACCCCAGGCCGGGCCCGCCGGTGCCGAGTTTGGAAGTTCTCTTGCCGGTGGCCAAGGCTCCGCCACTAGGCATCACCGGCCCTAAGTCGACCTCGGCCAGCCCCGAACCGGCTTCCGCAACGGCATCGAGCATGGCCCCAGGCACTGACTGGACCGAGGGCTCCTCGAACTGGCCGGCTTCCTCTTCGTTGTTCGAGGCCTGCAATCCGGCCTCAGCGCCAGGGACATCGAGCTTCTCGGTCGAGCCCGCCATGCCCTCGGGAGTTCCGCCACCGCTGCCGTTCACCTCGACAATTTGCAAGGGTGCCGTGACACGTGAAGCGTACGCCTGGGTGGTGATGTAGATCAGCCCCAAGAGTCCGACGATCAGAATCGCGCCTAAGACGATGGCCATCAAGAACGACGTGACGCGGTCGTAGATCGACTCGCCCAGGATTATGGCGTTGAACGACTCGGACCCGGTGTCCGTAAGTTTTGCTCCTGCGGCGGCCTGGCTCATGGAGAAAAACTCCAGGCGGACAGTGCCGCCAGCCGGGCGGACGCTCCCGACGGGCATGGGGTCGGCGCACCCTGGGATGCTTCGTCCGCCATGCCAGCAAACGGCAAGAGTACTGTGAAAAGCCGGGGTCGCGACATGGCTGAAAGACGCAACGGGGCAGGAGGAACCTAGGGAAACCATTGAGCCGGACCAAATGCATTCTACCGCCGTCGTCGCCATTTGCGAACACGTCGCCGGGACCGCCCGATCACGTGAAGCGACGACCTTTGCCGGACCAAACCTCCATGTCCCAGCAGACAAGATCCTCTACCAGCAATTCCTCCAAGCCTCTTGACTCTCCCGTAACGGGAGGCATTACCCTGTTCGTCGTTCGTGGATCGACCCACTGGCTCGGGGCGGCTCGAGTCGGGGCGGCTCGGCCACTGTGGGCGACGTGGTCCCAGGTCTTTGCGTAAAGGGTCGTGCGTGTTCAGTATCGGCGAGTTCTCGAAGATCACGGGTCTGACAATCAAGACGCTTCGTTTCTACCACGAGGAGGGCCTGCTCGTTCTCTCGCGAGTGGACGAGCAGACGGGCTATCGCTGCTATGCTCCTGCGAAGTTCGATACTGCACGGGCGATCACTGTGCTTCGGGACCTGGGTTTCAGCCTGGGCGAGATCCGGGAGATCCTCGGTCAGGTCGCGGACGACGCCGACTTGATCGAGGCCATGGAGCGTCAGAAAAGCGCGATCCTGGGACGGATCAGGAAAGACCGTGCCCTCGTCGCGTCGCTGGACCGGTTCATCAGTCAAGAGCGGGAAGTCAGGCGTATCATGACGCAAGCATCATTCGAGGTGGAAGAGAAAGACGTGCAGGCGCAGTGGATCGCGGCTGTGGCCATGAAGGGGAAATACTCCGATTGCTGCCATGGCTTTGGCCGGATCGGACGCAGCCTCGGAGGACAGATTTGCGGTAAGCCGTTTCTGCTCCATTATGATCGGGAATACCGGGAAGACGATGCCAGCTTCGAAGCATGTTATCCAGTCCGCTCGAACCGGTCCGCCGAGGGAATCACAGTCCGCGAGCTTCCCGGGGGACGCTGCGTTTCGCTCTTGCACAAAGGGCCGTACAGCGAGCTGGGCCGCTCGTACGCCAAGATCGTCCAGTTTCTGCACGATCACGGCTATGAGGCTTCGATTCCCACGCGTGAGATTTACCACAAGGGACCGGGCATGATTTTCAAGGGAAACCCCCGGAATTACCTGACGGAGATCCAGTTCTTTCTGCTGGAAAGGTCAGAAAGCCCCGAGGGGAAGGCCACAGATGAAGAAGAACATTTTCAATAGATAAATACAAATGAACATTGATAAGAGAGAAGACTGGAATTGAGTGAGGGAGGTTAGTGAGTAAAAGATGCAAGGCCGCAAGCCGATGCTGCGCACACGCTTCCATGACTTCCCGCTGTCGCTGACTCATTTCTAGTTATGAAATCCATCTGCGTCCATCCGTGGCTAATTTTGTATTCTCTCCGTGGCTATCATCGATCTTCTCCATCCGTGGCTCAGTTTGCATTTTCTCAGTGGCCGTCATCAGGCCTTTCCATCCGTGGCTCGCTTCGCGCCTTTTCTGAGGCCATCGTTACCGCGAGGCAGAGGCCCGCTGGGCCTTCTCGTAGCTGGTTCCGCGCCAGGTGACCCGGCCGGTGAGGCTCATGCGTATGGAGCGGACCAAAATCACGACGATCACCAGGTTCGCGAGTGGGAAAAGGGCCACGTACCGCGAGCCAGGCACCGAGGAGTGATAAACCAGCCGGAAGACGGGAAACATCAGGGCGTGATGGAGCAGAGAGAGTCCCAGCAGCCAGAGCGGGAAGGGGCCCGGGAACTCGGCAAGAAGCATGACGATCGCTGTCAGAAGTGCGACGTGGCCGCTCTGGCAGAAGATCAAGGGATCGAGCAGCCGTCCGACCAATCGCCAGGGTTTTCGGTCCAGGGCATCGAAAAGGATACGGCTCCAGCCCCGGATGAGCTGGCCGAGCGAGGCGTACATCCGGCACTGGACGAGGTCTTTCACGAGGACCGTGCGGATCGGCAGCCCCAGGGCCTTCACCTTGAAGGCCATGCCGATGTCCTCGACGAACCGGTCGCGCACGGCCGCATGGCCGCCCGCCGCATCGTAGGCGCTGCGCTTGATCAGGATCGACTGGCCGTTGGCAAAGGCGAGCTTGCAGCGATCATCGTTGACCCGGTGCAGCGGGAACGACTGCATTAGCGCAATGCCTGCCAGTGGCTGCACAACGTTTTCCCAGAACGTTTCGCACCGCAGTTCGGGCAATAAGCTGACAAGCGCAGCGTTCTGAGTTCTTGCGTACTGGAGCATGACGCTCAGGAACTCGGGCGCATGAACCGTATCGGCGTCGAGAAACCAAAGCCACTCTCCCCGGGCTGTTCCAGAAGCCACGTTCAGGACATGAGTCTTACCCGTCCAGCCGGCGGGCAAATGATCGTTAGAAAGGAGCCGGAGCCGAGGATCGCGGTGGGCAAATGCGCGGGCGATCTCGCCGGTCCGGTCGCTGCTGCGGTCGTCGATGACCACGATCTCCAGGTGCGGGTATGCCTGGCCAACAACCGATTCCAAGCATCCGGCCAGGGTGACTTCCTCGTCCTTGGCCGGGATGATGGCCGAGACCAGCGGGCAATCAGGCCCGCGCAGGCCCGGCGAACTCGGGTCAAGCCGAGGCGCCTTGCCGAGCACGAACCGGAGCACAAGGTAACGCAGTGGCCAGATCGCGACGATGACGCCATAAACCAGAAGGACCCAGGTCTGCGCCTTGGTCATCACGAGAGCTTCCCCGGGCTGGCCATCGGTGCGCCCAAGCCTTCCAACTCGCGTGCCCTGGGGTAAGCCAGGACGCCCAGCACCAGCGCTGTGATCCAGAACGGCAAGATGGCCTCGAGACGTCCGGAAACGGCGATGCCGTGGAAGAGCCCCAAAGGAGCGGCCAGCCCGCCCATGATCGCGGGCATGACGTGGGCCCAGTAAAACCTCCGCGCTCGCTGCTGCGGATCACGCAACCGTGATCGCAGACCTAGCGACCTGCGGGCGAAGGTGCTGACCACGAAAATGACCAAGAGGCCGACGTGAAAGGGCCGGCTCTGGCGGTCGATTCCCGCGGGGATGCCCGCGCCGCCGCGACCTCGCAAAAGCGCGCCGGTAAGCGCCACGAACAGGCCCACAGCCACCAGCACGTTAAGCACGCCCGAACGCGTGCGCCGGAGGCAGTCGAGCGAGTCGGGGTCGAGGTTCTCCTCGGCCGTCTCAACTTGATCGCACATGGTCGGCCGTCCCTCGGTGGGAGCTGGATCTGCGATAGAGTCCGACAATCAGCTCGACCTGTCCGATCGGCTGCCCGGTCTGACCGGCGATCTCCTGGGTCGATGCTCCGGCGGCCGCCAGCGCCCAGATCTCGGCGTGCCG
>JBKQMU010000098.1:0-6588 GCA_052146555.1 Isosphaeraceae bacterium | reverse complement strand
AGCCTCCGTTGCTTGGAATAGTGAGGATGTGTAGCTACCTCCATTATTCCAAAAACACCGGGGGTTTTCGAGCTTTTTCTGGGAATTCGGCCTTCAGAAGATATATATCACGCTTGGTTCAGGTCTAAATGCCTTGAAATACCTGGGCGCGGATTTCATTTTTCCGCCGCTCAGCAAGCGAGACAAGCGCCTGATCGCCAGCCAGCATCATTCCCAAGTGCCCCTGCTCCTCCAGAGAAGAGCAAGGACATGCATAGTACAGCATGGACGGAACACCTTCCAGGGCCGACCTCCTCTGCGCCCCAGCGTGGCAGGCAAGTGAACGTCAGCCCGAATCTCTCCACAGCCTCCGGACGGTCTCGGAACGCACTCTCAGCGAGGCCGGCCGCCTGCCCCGGCTGATACCAGGGCCATCCGGGAAAGCTCAGGAAGGGCTTCCACTTTCTTGCGAGGTTGCCGCATGGGCCAGGGCGGCAAGGCCGTCGTCCAGGGCCTTCACGGTGTCTCCGCGATCAGCAATCTGGTGGTGCCGCGCCAGGGACTCCAACCGGCGGTAGGTCAGCCAGACTTTGCCCGCGCTGTCCTCCCAGACCAAGACCCGCAACGGCATGTCGAGGCCGATGGTCTGCCGGCTTTGCATCAGCGGCGTGCCCGCCTGCGGTTTGCCGAAGATCAAGACCTGGGTCGGCCGCAGCGCCATCCCCACTCTCTCTGCCGCCGCGGCGTGATCAATGTGTGCGAAGACCTGAATTCCTTTCTCGGCCAATAACGATTTCAAGCGCTCGACCGTTTCGCTTGCCCCGTGCGTGCTGGGCAGGGTCACCAGGTCAACGTCACCAAGGTCGCTCGAATTCATGGTCATCTCCTTTGATCGCCTCACAACTTTGATGAGGGCGAAAGAGCCCAACGTCGCTGCGACGGCCAGACCGGCAGCTAGCCCCCTCCCAAAGTCTCTGCGTTTCAGCATGGCTGCGTCCTCCGTCGGTTCAACCCGGCGCCGGAATGCCGGCGAACAGGACATTGAGTCCCTCGGCCATCGTCGGGTGCGCGAGAATGGCGTCGCGGAAAACCGTGTAGGGCAGCTCGCCGAGAATCGCCGTCTGCACCGCGGCCATCACCTCCCCGGCCTCGGGGCCGATCATCGTGAAACCGAGAATGCGATCGCCTGTCGCCTGGACGAGTACCTTCATGAAGCCCGCCGTCTCACCGATGGTCGCCGTCCGCAGCACGGCACTCATTGGCAGACTGGCGACACGCACCGTGATCCCCCGTTGCTGCGCTTCCCGTTCGCTCAGCCCGACCCGTGCCAGCGGCGGGTCCGTGAACAGGCAGTAGGGGATAAGGCGCCCGACCGTGCTATGGCTCCCGCCGGCGAGGTTGTCCCGGATGATCCGAAAATCGTCGAAGGACACATGCGTGAACTGTGGGCTGCCGGCGCACTCACCGAGCGCCCAGACGTCCGGAGCACTCGTCTCGAGACGGTCATTGACCTTGATATAACCGCGCGAGTCTAACTCGACACCGGCCACTTCAAGTCCGATCCCGGCGGTGTTGGGAGTACGTCCCGTCGCGGCCAGTATGTCGCTACCGGAGATGGTCTGTTCGCCTCCGGCCATTCGCACGTGCAAGCGGACGGCTTCCCCGGATCGCCCCTCCACCCGGAGCACGTCGGTCGCAAGACGTATCTCGATCCCTTCGCCACTGAGAATCCGCTGGATTTCAGCCGCGACGTCCGGGTCCTCGCGGCCGAGGAGCTGCGGTCCGTGCTCGACGACGGTCACGCGGCTCCCGAAGCGGCGGTACGCTTGGGCAAATTCGAGGCCAACATACCCGCCGCCGAGGACGATGAGGTGCTCAGGCACCCGGTCGAGTTCGAGCATCTCGATGTGCGTGAGCGGCCGGGCATCTGCCAGGCCGGGGATCGCTGGAATCGTGGCGTGGGTCCCCAGGTTGAGGAACACCTTCTCGCCCGCCAGCACGCGCGTGCCGCCGTCATTCAGATGCACCTCAAGCGTTCTTGCCTCGACGAAGTGCCCCGCGCCCATGATCAATCCAGCGCCGCTCGCCTTGTAGCGATTCAGGTGCGTGGCGATCAGGCCCTCGACCATGTCGCGCTTCCGCTGCCGCACCTTCGCCATGTCGATCGCGAGGGAGCATGGCCCGACCCCGAATTGCCCAGCGTGGCGCAGCAGGTCGGCGACTTTCGCGCTCCAGATTTCGTTCTTGCTGGGCAGACAGTTGATGTTCGGGCACGAGCCGCCGATCCAGCGGCGCTCGACGACGGCCGTCCGACGCCCGGACCGCGCCAGGTGCCAGGCCAGGTACTTGCCGGCCTCGCCACTTCCAAGGACGAGGACTTCATATCGTTCCGGCTGGGACATGACGATCTCCTAGTCCAAGTTGCGGAACTTCGGGAAATGTTCCTCGATTTTCGCACGAGAATCGACGTAAGTTCAATCCCGATGGACTGACCTCGCTGTTCTTACGATGCCAAGTTTCGGTGACACCCTATTCAACTCCGGCGGTGCGGTCTTCGCTCGACGCAGGTTAAGCGGCATACCACCGGGTCAAAATCGACGCGACCAACTCAACGAGTGGACAGTCGCGCCTTTCGCAGGAAAGGTCCGCTCCAGCCTCTTGCCAGGCGGGGTCCAGCAAGGCCGGGCGGCTTCAGGGAATTGCTCCCCTGGGACCATCCGGCCCTTTGCCATTCCCAAAGGGGTAACAACTGGGTGAACCAACTATGCACTTCCATCGCTTGCTCTCGCCAGCTTCGGATACGAAGCGAGCCGGAATGGACCCAATTGGCCGCCCCGGCTCTCTATGAACTTGAACAAGTGATGATCCCTGGTTACTCTTCAGAAACGGAACCTCTCCGCGCTGATTTGAGCGATTTACTAATGCATCGCTTACATCGATGAGCGAGACGGTTCCGGTTCTACCTTCTCCCCCGGGAGAAGGTGCCGCGAAGCGGCGGATGAGGGACGCGAACGCGAGCGGGGAGATGAAGCCCCCTCATCCGGCCTTCGGCCAGCCTCTCCCTCGAGGGAGAAGGTAAGCAGGCACCCGCCTGTATGCAAATCAACTGTAAACCGCTCAAACGCCGTTGTTACTGGCGGTCAGTCAAGCGTTGATGGGGCGATAAACCCAGATCGTTCCGCCGGTGAGGTCGTCGAGGTACCACTGGTTCCTCACGACCAGTTGAACGTCGTTATCGTTCTGCTCGAAGGTATCGACAATGGTCCCACTGCCCGAGCTATCCGATTCCGTTCCAGCAGCAACCGCAGTGTGATGGGTCGCAGTCATCGTCTCCGATGACCAACCACCATTTGGATACGTTGTCGTATGCATTGTCGTAACGTTGCGAAACTGGAGAATATCACCGGCTTGGATTGTCCCCATGGGGAGAGTCTTGCAGTTCGCCGTGGTGATCGTCGCCACCAACTGACCCCAGACATAGTCGCTATCCGGGCCAGTTGGACCACCCGTTTGGTAGAAGGTCTCGTGACCAGTGGCAATCAGGGCCTGATTCGCCAGATCAGCGCACTGCCCATTTCCAACCATCTGACCGAGATGTGCAGCGCACCACGCTGCCACAGTGGAGTTATTCGCTGCCACCCCGCCAGTGCCTGGAACATTCGGTGCGGGGGGCAAGGTGACGGCACTTCGCGCCGGCATCCAGTTGCTGCGACCACCCTTGACGTATGCCACGTCGAATCTGTAGGCCGTGCTGGGACTCAAGCCCGAGATCGCGAAGCTCGATGTCTTGTTGTTTAACTTGCTGAGTTGCACCCATCTACCATTGATCATTTCGCGAACGAGATACTGACTCGCGCCTGAGACCTTGTTCCAGGCCAGATTGACTTGTGTTGGGGCCGCTGTCATCGCAAATGTCGGCGGTGCCAACTTCACCTTCACAATGGAGGGGGTTAGCTTCACTGTGCTGAGCACAAGCCGATCCTCCATCGTATCGACATTCGGACGAAATTGGCGCGATCTCATTGTCGTCCCCATTTCAGTATCCAAAGTGAAGGGTTCTTGACGTTGAGCGCAGGCTGGCCTTCCCGTACCAATCGCACAAGAACAACGCTCAGCCGGGGACCGAATTGTCAGAGGAGTCGACGCGCCAACCGATCAAGCGAGCGGCTTGGTGGCGGTCACGAGGCGAGTCAGGGTGGTGCCAAGCTTGCTGTTGAAAATATCTTCTTGCGAACCGGCAGCGAATCGTCTCGATTCGCGGCGGCCGCGATTGCTGTTCCCGACGCTCACGTTCTCGTTCGCGAATGTGCCTGCCCCTCGCTTGCACGATCGCGTATTGGTATTACTATGTGTACATCTTATCTTGTCGATGACGAACAAGATCGAGCGATGATACCATGAGCGCGAAAAAGTCGAGACAGATGTTTCAGACCGTGCTGGCTTTTCTGCACGACCTGTCACAAGCCTAGGTTATCCAAGACAGCCAATCGCCAAGGCGGCCATCAATCGGGACGAATGGTGAAATAGAACATCGTCGAGGAGCTTTGACGCGATTCATCGGCGGACCGTTGACATATGCATTAAGGTAGGCAACCAGCATCCGGTGGAGCAGGCTTCGAAATATGTCCCCTTCGCAAGCCTGCTCCGGACGCAATGCGGTCGGCGATTCCAACCTACTGTGAGACCGCTGCCAGATTGCTCGGGCGCCTCGGGCACGAACACCGCGGCCGAGGTTCTGAAATGGGCCGAATGTCGATCATTGAGCCTGTCCAGAAGGTCAGGCCCAAGAGGCGTAGGACTCCGGCGTGAAACGACTAATACTCGGTCTAACCCCTAAGGGCTACGGCATATCCGATGAGACTCTTGTTATTGGAGTCCGGAACTGGACATGATTTTCCGTTTTCAAGGCAAGGAGCCAAAGGTGATTCGAATTCGTATGCAATTAGCCGAGTCAGGCCCCGAGCATTCGCGGCCACCAAAGGGAGGCTCACATGGAGAACACATCAGGAAAGGGAAAGCTCGCATCAGTCCCGGCAGAGATCGATCGATGGAACTGGGGAGCGTTCCTCCTGAACTGGATTTGGGGAATTGGCAATGACACGTTCATTGCGCTGCTGATGTTTGTTCCGCTCGTGAACCTCGTGATGATGTTCATATTGGGTGCCAAGGGCAGTTCATGGGCATGGCGAAACAAGAAATGGGAAAGCATCGAACAGTTCAAGGTTGTCCAGCGCAAGTGGGCAAAATGGGGGGTTATTGTATACATCTCGATCGCGGTCTTGTTTGTTGGTATGTTCTTCGCCATAACGGCAGCCATGAAGAATTCTGATGCATTCAAACTCGCCTTAGCTCGAGTTGAGAATAGCCAAGAGGCTACTGATTTTCTTGGCAAGCCAGTAACCACCGGAATGCCGATGGGGAGCATCGAAGTCTCAGGCCCAAATGGTGCAGCAAATTTGTCATTCAGTGTGAGCGGACCGAAGGGCAACGGCACCGTGTACATGGAGGCGGTAAAAGAGCTTGGTCAGTGGCATATTAAACGCATCGAGCTTGAAGAAGATGGCACAGGTCGGCGGATTGATCTGTCAAAGTGATCCAACCCTTCGTTCCAGTGGACCACCTACGGCGGCCGCTGAACTCAAACGTAACAATGGTGAGCGTGGGCAGGCCAGATGCCTCGGCCTTCGCGCGGGCCGCGGGGTCCGGGCCTTGGGGTCAGACAGGAGGATTCCTTTTTGTCCAGAGGGTCATGCCCAAGAGGCATAGGACTGCCGGGCGAAATAACTAAACACCCGGTCTTCCCCCTATCAACCAAATAGCAACGCCCCAATCGTGTTCCAGATCGCGAGCCAGCCGCGCGGCCTTCGGGGTCATATCGCGTTCTAGCCCTCGGGGATCTGCTAAAAAGGATCATGAACGGTGGTATTACTCGCGGCACGATGGTAAACACGATTGGGAACGTTGCTGTTACTCGCCGCAGGATGGACAATCTATGCCGTTCGGCCCGGGACAATGGACGAGGCGGAGAAGCCATCCACATGATCCAGTCACACGTGATCAATAGCAGCGTCCCCTCCGGGCCTCCATCGGTGGCTCGGCGGCTTCACTGAGAGTGAGAGAGAGGCATTCCGATGAGTGAGATAAGAGAGCGCCTGAAAGAAATCGTTGGGAACCTTACCGGGACAAGGGATTTGTTGTACTCCCATCACCAGAAGGGACCGCTGGAAGATCTTTACGACGAGACGGTCAAACTCGCCTTGGTTTGCGGTGAACTGGTTACCCGTCTCGAAACCGTTGAGGCTCGGCTTTCCATTACACCCGCCAAGGCCGGTTCCATCGAACCTACTGGCGAAGACTGAGAGGCTCCATGACGCCGACAAGCGTGCAACTTCAACGAACGCGCTGCCGGAGAAAACCGCCGCACTCGCGAGTCGTGTCTCGCTCCACCAGGTTCGGCGACCCGTTCAAGGTGCTCAAGGCAGTGCTAGATGTCTGTTTCATAAATTCGCGGCCACAGCCGCCTGGCGTCGTATATAGGGTCGTGGTGGATAGAGGAGTCGTTCAAACCGCTGTGACTTCCGACCAAACCAGGCTCTCCCGCGTTGTTGC
>JBKQMU010000097.1:0-15027 GCA_052146555.1 Isosphaeraceae bacterium | reverse complement strand
GCTTTCCGTTGTTTCCCACCCCGCCTCGCGGCGACGCAGTTACGGTTAGCTACAAGCCGGAGAACGTCTACTTGGAGAGGACTTTCACCCCCCGGACCCGACACACTTACAGACACACTGCCACGCTCACGAGGACGCAAGCGTGCTCTACACAAACCAGCTCCATACATGCGAGCACACTTACATCTCATTAAGCGTGGTGCCAGTCCCAAGCCATGATCTGCTCTCTGCAACCCGCGGTTTGCAATCAATGATGTGCATGTGCCGCGGCGGGCTGGTGCGCGGGCCGGCTCGGCTCGGGCCTGTGCGCAAAAATGTCCCGAAGCGCCTCGGCCAGCACCGGGTACTTGAAGTGGTAGCCGAGTGTCTGGGCTTTCGTGGGTAGCGCCTTCTGACCGGTGGTGATCACCTGAGCGACCTCGCCCAGCATGAGCTTCAGCATGGCGTCAGGCGGCCCAAAGGGGATGAAGAATCGCCACGGGGTATACGGCTTGCGGAGGACCGACGAAAAGGTCTTGGAAAACTCGGCGTTCCGCACCGGGTTGGGAGCTGTACCGTTGATCGGTCCGGAGGCGTCTTGATTTTCGATGGCAAGCTGGAAGATTCCCACGATATCGTCGATATGAATCCAGCTCATCCATTGCTGGCCGGTGGCGACAAGTCCCCCCTTGCTGCCGATGGGGGCACCGGGCCCCAGCTTGAAGATCGGCGTCATGAATGCGAGTGCGCCTTCGCCGCGGGCCAGGACGATGCCGATCCGCACGATCGCCCGGCGCAGGCCGAGCTCCGCGACCGCGTCGGACGCCTGCTCCCACTCCCGGCTGACGACGGCGAGGAAGTCCGTTCCCGAAGGGCTATTCTCGTCCAGAGTTTCATCGCCATGGGGACCGTAAATCCCGATGGCAGATGCCTGCACGAGCGTGGAGGGCCGATTTTTCGCCTGACGGATCGCGGCCACCACGCCGTCGGTGGCGTGGATCCGGCTGTCGCGTATTTTCCGCTTGATCTCGCTATTCCAGCGGTCGGCGAAGAGATTGTGTCCTGCCAGGTTCACGACCGCGTCGCAGCCGTCGACCTCGGCCTGCCAGCGTCCTTCCAAACTTGGGTCGCCATGAATGACCTGAAAATCCCGAAATTCAGGCTTGCGCCGGATCGCGTCGGAATGCCGGGACAGGATCAACGGCTGATGGCCCCCCTCCAGCAGCTTGCGAGCGAGATGTCGGCCGATTAAGCCCGAACCCCCCGTAATGAATACTTTCATGGTCGAGTCTCCGCCAGAATTCCGGTGCCTGCGGCGATTGGACCTGCTTTTTCTTGCCTGGCACCTGAGCCACAAGCCACCTGGGTGCTAATCATCTTTTAGAGCCGGGCGCCGGTTCGTCAAGCATCCGGAGTCCACCCGGCTCGTGCATGAGTGCTGCCGGGCACGAGCGGTTGTACTACGAATTCAAGGTGAACATCGTGAGGAAGTTGTTGGCCAGGTACGAAGATCGTGGTAATTTTGAAGCGGCCGATCTGAAGGCGCACAGTCGACCTGTTCCGCCTCCAGAACGACGATGCTGGCCAATTCCTCTCCGAAGTTCGTGCGTCAAGTAGGAGTTTGGGCACACCATGCCTCCCAACGTCCGCAAGTGGTTCGACCTGGCGCGGCTGTTACATTCGTACAAGCGGCAGCCGCCGCTTGTCCTGGTTAACGGCCTGGCCGAGCAGCCCGAAAGCTGGTTTGCCAACCGGAATCACTTCGCCCGTCACTTCGACGTGAAGATCCCCGAAATCCTCGTTTATGATGGTGATGCGCTGCACGCGCAAATCGACGCGGGGAAAGAGATCACCGTCGACTACCTGGCTGAGCGCCTGGCCGCTTACCTGCGCGAATTCGTCCAGCGGCCGCCCTATCATCTCGTGGGTTCGAGCCTAGGCTGCCAGGTCATCCTCAAATACGCGGTGAAGCATCCCGATCTGGTCTCCCGGATCGTTCTCTTGTGTCCCTCGGGTTTTCATGGCGATGAGAACCTGCCGGCTATGGAGGGCGTCAGGCGCAGCCAGTATGACACGCTCGTGAAATCCGTCTTTCACAGCGGTCGGTTCGCCACCGAAGGGCTGGTCGAGGCATTCGAGCGGAAGTTCCAGGACCGGAAGTGGAAAAAGGGCGTCTTGCGGACGCTGCGGGGCACCGTTGGGCACTCGGCGGCCGACCTGCTGCCGGCTTTGCCGCACCCGACGCTGGTGATCTGGGGGGCAAACGACCACGTTCTTTCCGACGTTCCCGGCGCGATCCGGGCGGCCGACCAGATCCTCAAGGTTCGCCAGGTGGTCATTCCCCGGTGCGGCCATGCCCCTCAGATCGAAAAGGCGCGGCTGGTTAATCAGCTTGTGGTTCGCTATCTGAAAGACAAGCTCAAGACCATCCCCCCCGCGCTCGATCCCGAGCGGTTCCTGCAGCGGGCTCGCCGGCCCAAGGCCCGCTCCGCCCTGGCCGCGGCCCTCACGCGGCCGATCCACCATTAGTCGTGCCACGGCCCGTGCGCCGTGGAAAGGAATGATGAGCGATTTCACCCTGTTTCTGGGCAAGTTCCTCAGGCAAGGAACGGCCATTGCCAGCCTGGCGCCGAGCAGTCCCTGGCTGTCCCGTACCACGGTTCGCAACATCGACTGGTCGAAGGCGAACGTGTTAGTCGAGCTGGGCGCGGGAACCGGACCGATCACCCGGGTCCTGGCCGAAAAGGCCGCGCCCGGGTGCAAGGTCGTCGTCCTGGAGCGCGATGCCGACTTCTGCCGCCTCTTGCGTGAGCGGTTCGAGAACCGCGATGGCTTTCAGATCATCGAGGGCGACGTCCGCGACTTAGCGTCAATTCTTGCCGACCGGGGCATCGGCCAGGCCGATCACATCGTCTCGGGGTTGCCAGTTCCGTCCTTCCCGGTCGATCTGCGGCAGGCTCTTTTCCGCGTCGTCAGCCAGGTGCTGAAGCCGGAGGGAACTTTCAACCAGATCACGGAATTGCCCTGGGTCTACTTGAACTTTTACCGCCGCTATTTCGAGAGCGTCGAGTTCATCTTCGAGCCGCGCAACCTTCCCCCGGCGGGTGCGTATTTCTGCCGCGGGGTCAAACCGATTCCTTGATCCCCGATGAAGCCCACGCTTGCGACCGACCCCGTCACGCCGCTTCCCTCCGCCCGGCCCAAGAATCCATCGTCACCGCTGGTGCGCCTCGCGGGCACTTCCGCGGTCCGGAGGATTGTCAACACCGCGTTTCACGTGCATGCCAGGCTGCGGAAGCGGGCGATCGACGCACTCGACCCGCGGCAAACCCAGGAACAGGGTCTCTTGCACCTGCTACGGAGGGCTTCGGAGACGTGCTTCGGCCGCGATCACGGCTTTGCGAAGATCCGCACCGTCGCCGACTTCCAGAAAGCCGTGCCCCTGCGCACCTACGAAGCGCTCTGGCATGATTATCTCGAGTCCAGTTACCCCGTCTTCGAGAACCTGACCTGGCCGGGACGAATTCCCTACCTGGCGCTGACGTCGGGAACGACGCAGGGTGCGACGAAGTACATTCCCGTCTCGCGTGAGATGGCCGCTTCCAATCGCAAGGCCGCTCAGACGATGGTGGCGTTTCACTTGGCCGCTCGGCCGAGCTCGCGGCTTTTTCGCGGCCGGCTCTTTTTCCTGGGCGGAACGGCCGACCTGGAAGAACCCGCTCAGGGCGTGCGCCAGGGGGATTTAAGCGGGGTCGCCGCCATCGAGCTCTCGTCGCTTCTGCGTCCCTACACGTTTCCGCCCCTGGAGCTGGCGCTCGAGTCGAACTGGGATCGAAAGCTGGCTCTCCTGGCCGAGCTCTCCGTCGGCCAGAAGATCACGCTGATCAGCGGCGTGCCGAGCTGGCTCCTGGTGCTTTTCGAGCGGGTCCTCGCCCTCTCTGGGAAGTCGACCATCGGCGAGGTCTGGCCCGAGCTGGAAATCGTCGTGCACGGGGGCGTCAAGTTCGACCCGTACCAGAGGGCGTTCGAGCAGATCCTGGGGCGGCCGGACATCCGCCTTCAGGAGACCTATCCCTGCTCCGAGGGGTTCATCGCTTTTGGCGATCCGCGAACGGGGCTCTTGCGGCTACTCCTGGATCACGGGCTCTTTTATGAATTCATCCCGGCGGAAGATCTCGACTCGGCCAGTCCCACCCGGCACTGGCTGGGAACCGTGGAGACCGGGCGAAACTACGCGATCGTCGTTTCCACGTGTGCGGGCATGTGGGCACACATCATCGGCGATACCGTGCGGTTCGAGTCGCTCGACCCCCCGCTCCTCCATTTCACGGGACGCACCCGGTACACGCTTTCGGCGTTCGGCGAACATCTCATCAGCGAGGAGATCGAGGCGGCCATCGCCGCGGCGTCGGCGGCGTCGGGCGCTCTTGTTCGAGACTGGCACGTTGGCCCGGTCTTCGAGGAACCGCTGGGCTACCACGAGTACGTCATCGAGTTCCTCGAGGGCCCTGGAGATGCCGACCGATTCCGACGACTTCTGGACGATGAGCTCTCGCGTCGGAATGCCGACTACCGCGCCCACCGGGCCGAGGGGGTGGGGCTCCCCTTGCCGGCGATCTTGCTGGCTCGGCCGGGGTCGTTCGAAGCCTGGATGCGGTCGCGCGGCAAGCTTGGCGGGCAGAACAAGGTCCCGCGCATGGACGGTTCCGGCACCTTGACCCGCGACCTGGCCACGTTCCTGCGTAGTAGCGACCAGGTGGTCGAGCACATCGGCCCCGGACCGAAGGTCACGCGGTAGAGCGGTTTCTCGATCAGGTGGGACGCTAACGTCCGTCGCCGGGTACCGCGCTCACGTCCGCATGAGGGTGCCGGGTCGTGCCGCGCTGTCGGGCACCCGCGGTCATCGACTCGCTTGCTGGGCGCAAGCGTGGCACCCGACGTAGGACAACGCGGCTTGAAGTGTTCGCGGTCGCCGAGGACCCATCCCGATTCCACGCTCACGTCTTCGTTAGCGTGCCGGGCCGAGTTGGGGAAACCCACCAGGACGGGCACGCTTGCGGGGCGCAAGCGCGGCACCCGATTCAAGGCACGGTCAAGAGCTCGCCGGTTTCAGCCGTGCCGTAACCGGGCAGCTCGCTCAAGAGTTTGCGATAGGTATTCGAACGAAGCGTCTGCAAGAGTGCCTGAATCCGCCGGTCGCCCTCGATGCGGGCCGGAAAGCACAGATCGTAGGCCTCCTCGCGGACGGAAAAAAAGTCGAGCCCGGCTTCCTCGCTGACCAAGCGCAGGCAGACCCCGGCGTCGGCACAGCCGCCACGCACGGCCTCGGCGACGCCCCGATGATCGGAGGCCTGGCAGCGAGGAGAACGCCTCTTGTCGCCCAGCAGCTCATCGAGACATTGCCGGGCGCCTGAACCGTCCTGTCGGCCGACCCAGCAGAGGTTCGAGCCTACCGCCGCGCGTAACGACGTGACCTTGCGCCGGGGTGAAAGGGCGACGCCTTCCTCCCACCTCGCCGCGCGTAGCAGTCGATAACCAGCGCCCAGCTTGTCGCGGACAATCCGGGCGTTGCCGTCGGCGTCATCGGCCCGGCTCAGATGAACGCCGGCGGCGTGCACCAGCCCTTGCCCAAGCAGCTCGAGCGCCGAACGGCTGGGTCGGGGAAGTGGCAAGAGCCGCACGCCGAAGGTTCGGGCCAGGACTGCGGCCAAGAGCCCGACGGCCGGATCGCAGGAGGCCAAAACCAGAGTGCTGGCCGGGTCGCTGAAGCTCTCAGCCCTCAGGTCCGGTGGCGACGACTTGGCCGCATCGCCTGTCGCATTGTTCCCCGGCGCAGCCTCAAGTTGGACGCCGTCGTGGGGAATCAGGCCCAGGGCGGTCGCCTCAACGGGGTAGAGCCGCACGAGTCCGCCGACCTCCGCGGCCCAATACCGGCCTTTGCCCCCCTCCGCGGGCCACGCCCAGACGGGGCCCGAGTCAAGGCGGCTGCTAAGCTGGAAAACATCCTCGACGCGGCACTCAAGCGCTGCGGCGATCGCCAGCGCGGCTGCCGCCGAAGGAACCAGTCGGCCGGTCTCGATCGCGCTGATGCCAGCGCGCGACAACCCCGATCGCCGCGCCAGCTCATCCTGCGACCAGCCCCGGCTACTACGGCGGTCCCGAACCTGATTCTTGAACGCCGCCTCTGGCGCCATGATCCTGTCGCTCCTGGGCGCCATTATATCATGTACCGACCCGCGTGGAAACGGATGATTCAAAATCGTTCATCATGCCGGGGTGCGACGTAACAACCCCTCGGCCCCGAGCCCCTAAGTCGGCGCGGAGACAGGGATGGCACAGTTCCCTGCGCTTACGCGGAAGGATTACCGAAGGCCATCCGCGCACATCCGGCGGCGCCGATGAAGCCGGCATCAGAGCCGAGCTCGGCGTATTCGATTCGGATGCTCTTGGACAGCGTGGGGAAGGCCATCGAGCGGATGTCCGAACGGATATCTTCCAGGAAGGAAAGGCCCGCGGCGATCATCCCACCGCCGAAGAGCACGATGTCCGGGTCGATCGTGTGCATCAAGTTGACGGCACCGACGGCCAGGTAGCGGGCCGTCTCACGCATCAGGCGGCGCGCAAGCTGGTCGCCTTGGGACTGGGCCACGCTGATATCGCGACTGGTCAATTCGTCGGCCGGAATGTCACGCAGCAGACTGTGCGATGAGTCGTGGGCCAAGGCTTCAAGCGCCCGCTTCACGAGCGACGTGGCCGAGGCGTAGGCTTCAAGATGCCCGTAGCCGCCGCAGGTGCACTTGCGGCCGTGTTCCATCTGGATGATCAAGTGGCCGCACTCAGCACCGTGGCTGTGCCGGCCCTCGATGATCCGGCCCTCGTCGATGATGCCGCAGCCGATGCCCGTTCCCAGCGTGAAGAGAACCAGGCTCCGCGAGTGATGACCGGCGCCGGCCCAGTACTCGCCATAGGCTGCGGCGTTGGCGTCGTTCTGAAGCACCGTCTGCTTGCCGAGTTTGGCGGCCAGCAGGTCGCGAATGGGAAGCTGGTTCCAGCCCGGAAGGTTCGGTGGTTCCAGCAGCATGCCGCGGTTTAGATCCATCGTGCCCGGCGAACCGAGGCCAACCCCGACGATCTCGTCCCACGAGACTCCGCTGGCGGCCACGGCGCGGCGGCCGGCCTCAGCCAGATTTGCGATGCCTACAGCGGGACCACGCTCGGCCTCGGTTTCCAGGCTCACCGAGGAGAGCGAATGGCCGCAATCGTCAACCACGCCGCACTTGATGTTCGTCCCGCCCAGGTCAATTCCCAGGAAGAATGGCGGACGAATGTCGGCGGCGCTCATGAAAATGGACCCCGGCGGAAAGAATCAGATCGGCATGGATCGACAATTCTTGTGACCCTCACTGTACGGCTTGCCGCAGCCGAGGTCAATCAATCGCCAAGCCTTGCGACTAGCGCAGGACGCGGACCAGGGCCGAGTAACCCAACGTGGCCGTTCGGAAGTGATTACGCCGGCAGGATTCTCCTATAATGATCGGGGCCGGTCACGATTCGCGAAGGGCCTACGCCAGAGCGAGCCGCCGAGGCCCCGCGAGCGAGAGCCAAACTGATGTGTGCTAGCGAACTACCAAACACTGCCGCAGGTGGGCGCCTAGGGCTCTCAAGGCGCGAGATCAGCCGCGCGATTGTCGCGGCGCTGGGCGGTCGCGTTCTGACTTCGAGGAACGCATGGGGCCAAGTCAAGGGCGATGGACGAGCGGCCGATGCTGATGCCGGCGAGATCGCCCGAGTGTCGAAGCTGGCAAGAAATACGGGGCTTGCCGCGTTCGGTCATGCCAAGAGTGATCACTTCCTCTGCCTGGGCGATGCTCCCGGAGGTTTTCAGCGCGAGGCGCTGAAGCGGTGCGAAGCGCTGGGTGAGGCGTTCCTAACACACTTTCGCGGCCGTGGGTTCACCCTCGCTTATCCCGCGAGGCGGCTGACAATCATCGCTCTGAAAAACGTTGATTCGTACGCGGCGATTTTGAGCGAGGCGCCCGGAAGGGACGTCGGCGGGCACTACGACCTTCAGACGAATCGTTTAGTTATCTTTGATTGCCGGGCGCAACGGGCGAACCTCGCGGTCGGGGCCGAGCGGGTCAATCTGTTTACCCTGGTGCATGAGACAGCGCACCAGCTTTGCTTCAACACCGGGATCACCGAGCGCGACAGCGACGTGCCGCTGTGCATCTCGGAGGGCTTGGCCACGTATGTTGAGCTCTGGCGGCCAGGCGTGAAGAACGCGATCGGCGGCGTGAATCAGCCCCGGCTCCTGGTGCTGCGCGACGTCGCCCAATGGGTCCCGATCGCAGAGCTCGTGGCCGACGACAAGGCGTTCGAGGAAAAGACCGAGCAGCTCGCCTACGCCGAGAGCTGGTTGCTCGTGCATCATCTGCTGCGATCGCAGAACCGGGCGCCGCGACTGCGCGAATATCTGGCCCTCGTTCGGGGTGCGAAGCATAATGCGCAGCGGCTGACGATCGCCGAGCAGGCGCTGGGGTCCATTTCGAAGCTCGACAAGCTGGTCAAGGACGAGGCTCGAACATACTTGCGTGGGTAGACCAGAGCCAGGCTCACCTCACCTCAGCTCACCCCAGCACAGGGTTTAACCCCATGTTTTTGCGCATCTCAGCGCGCTGTTTTTCATAGTGCATGAGCAGCTTGCGGTCCTTGAAATGCTGACGCTCTTTCTTGCGCTGGGCGGCGACGAACAGTCTGCGCATCCGGAGACTCGTCAGCTCGCCGCGTCCGGCGTATTTCTTACGAAGGCGCGCGGCCGGCTTCTCGCCGAAGGCCTCGATGATCTCGTCGTCGAGCGAGACGAAGAACTGGGCGAAGCCGGGGTCGCCCTGACGGGCACATCGGCCGGAAAGCTGGCGGTCGATCCGGCGCGATTCATGGCGCTCCGTGCCGATGACGTGCAGGCCGCCCATCTCGGCCACGCCCTCGCCCAGCTTGATGTCGGTGCCGCGGCCGGCCATGTTGGTGGCCACGGTAACTTTCGCCTTCTGGCCGGCCTGGGCCACGATTTGAGCCTCGATCTCGTGGTTCTTGGCATTGAGGATTTGGTGCTCGACGCCCGCCTCGTCCAAGAGCCGGCTGAGTTTCTCGGATTTCTCGATCGAGCGGGTGCCGATCAAGACGGGCACGCCCACGCGGTTCCACTCGATGACCTGGTCGGCGACCGCCCGGAATTTCTCCGCCTCGGTCGAAAAGACCCGATCCGGCAGCCAGATCCGCCGGCAAGTGCGGTTGGTGGGGATCTTCATCACGCCGACCTTGTAGATGCGCCTCAGCTCCGGGGCGTCGGTCGTCGCGGTTCCGGTCATTCCCGCCAGCCGATCGTAACGCTTGAAGAAGTCCTGGACCGTCACCCGGGCCGCGGTGATCGTCTCGAGAGTGATTTCCAGCTTTTCCTTGGCCTGGATGGCCTGGTGCAGACCGTCCTGCCATTGCCTGCCAGGCATCATGCGGCCGGTGAACTCGTCGACGATGACGATCTCGCCTTCGTGGACCACGTAATCGCGGTCCCTGAGGTAGGCGATCTGGGCGCGGAGGGCCCGCTCCACATATTCGTAGACGCCATCGACGGTCAGCGTGACGAACGCCGGATGTGCGGCCCGCGCCTGCACCTTGCGCCGGCCCGCGGCCGTCAGCTCGGCCTTGCGCTCGAGCGGGTCGTACTTGTAATCCTTGACGCGGACGAGGGTTTCGGCAAGCTGGTCAGAGCCGTAATAAGCCGCGGCTTCCTCTTGAGTGGGCTGATTGTTGGCTCCAATGATCAGCGGCGTCCGGGCCTCGTCGATGAGGATACTATCGGCCTCGTCGACCACGGCATATTTGTGCAGCCGCTGGACCGGCGTCTCGGCTTCGGCGTGGCCACCAGTTCCCAAGTAGACCTGCTCGAAGCTCTTGCGGTGGGTATCGCCAAGCTGGAGCCGTTTCAACTCGTCGCGCAGAAAGTCGAACCCGAGCTCCTTGCTGGTGCCATAAGTAATGTCGCAGGCGTATGCGTCGCGGCGTGAGCTGTCCGCCTGGCCGGTCTGGATGCAGCCGACGCTCATTCCCAAGAGCTGATAAATCGGGCTCATCCACTCGGCATCGCGCCGAGCCAGGTAGTCGTTGACCGTGACCACGTGCACGCCCTTGCCCGGCAGCGCGTTGAGAAAGACCGGCAGAGTGGCGACCAGCGTCTTGCCCTCGCCGGTTTCCAGCTCCGCGATGCAGCGGTTGTGGATGGCGATGCCACCTAAGAGTTGGACATCGAAATGACGCTGGCCGATCGCTCGCTTGGCCGACTCACGCACCAGGGCGAAGGCCTCGACCAGCAAGCTACTCAGCGAATCGCCTTGCTTCGCCTTCAGCCGCAGCGCCTCCGACTTCGCCCGAAGCTCTTCATTAGAAAGCGGTTCCAGCACCAACTCGAGGGCGTTAATACGAGGGACTAGGAGGGCGAACTTGCTGAAGCGCCCCGTCGGCGTCGGCCCTGTCAGCCGCGACACCCGATTCAGCCATGTCGGACCGAGGCGGTTGGCCATGGTGTGCTCTCTTCCCTTTTTTGTCTCTGGCGGCGACCCGTGCGGACTTTGTGCCGGGTGTCTGGCGCTGGATTCTCGGATGCTCGGACCTTGCCCAAGAGGAATAGGACGCCCAGCCCTGTGAATGTCCCGGGAGATTGGAGGCAACGCTCGCCAGCGTCAGTGGTGGCGCGGAACCTGGCGCCCGCGGTTCGTCTCGACGGGTCTCAGCTCGGACCGGGAGAACGCCCAGAAATTACCGGGCGGAAGTGGTGAACGCGGCGCACTTTTGGCCCATTTCTCCAAAATTAACCATTTTTCTTCGGCGTCTGGTTCGCCAATTGCTTTTTCGCCCGGGCTGTTTCCCCAGAGGATGGTATCCTCCGCGCTTCTGACGAAGAGACCACGGTCATAGGGCGGGTCAGTGGCATAGATGGTCCAGAACCGCAAAGCCGGCAGGGCGGCTGCTGCGCTAGCCCGGCTCGGTTCGGCGAGGAAAGCAGCCAGGCGCGCGGCGCCCAGAACTCCGCGCTCCTGCTTGCCGGCTTCGGGAGGTAAGGCCGCCGATTTCCAGACCTGGCCCGGACGATTCCCCGGCGAGTGCACCAGTCCCGTGCCGGCGATCTTCATCAGGGGGCCGAGCTTTTCGTCGTCGATGTCGCTTGTGGGCACGATGTGCCCCTGACCATCGAGGACGATCTTTTCGCCGGTCGGAAGCGTCATGACCGCGATCGGCTTCTTGTAAACCAGGTGAACCTTGATGGACCGGGGGGGGTACTCGACCCGCGGAACGTCGTCAACCCAGGGAAAGAGCTTAAAATCGCTGGCGATGCGATCGGGCTCGAGCTCCAGGATCGGCAACAGATCATCTTCCTTGCGGTTCTCCTTGACCTGCCGCAGGAACGCCTCGGACCCACCCCGAAACCAGGCCGGAGGTGGCGGTGAAAGTTCGATGTCGAGGAATCGAAGCTGGTACTCGGGCTGGCGTTGGAGCCATTGCATGGCCCGGTGGAACACTTCCTTGCCTACCAAGACGGTCGCGGCGAGGGCAGCCAGAACTGCGAGTCCTGCCAGCAACACACGCTTGATATCAAGCGGTCGCTGGCTGCGGGTAAAATCGAGGCGACGAAACCGAGGACGGGATTCTGCGAGGTCGATCGCTGGGCTCTTGGCCTCTTCGGTCGCGCCCAGCCGGGGAGTCTGGCGGTGATCCATCACGCATGCTCCACCGAGTCGGCCTCACGGCCTTCCGAGCTTCTGGCGACGAGGGCAGCCCGTCTTGGAAAACCCTCGCGGTCGGGTGGCTGCAGGGGGCAGAGCGACACCACAGAAAGGCCAGCGACTAGACCCAATATGATGCCCACTGGGGCACTCTGCCCTAGCCACACGGGGACAATTCTAAGCTCGCATCTCGAGTCCGCTCTGCGGACCATCCGAAATCTTTAGCATATTGAGGCTTGCGATCCGCAAGACAGCCCCTGCGGACGCTACCAGATCTGGAGCTGAAGCTCCAATTCATAGCCGAACTGTTGCCAGACCCGCTGCTGGATTTGCTCGATTAAGTTCAGCACGTCCGACGCGGTGGCGCCAGAGTGCGCCACGATGTAGTTGGCGTGGCGGTCGGAGACCTCGGCGCCGCCATGTCGAGTTCCTTTAAGTCCTGCCTGGTCGATCAGGGCCCCGGCCAAGATGTCCGGCGCCGGGTTTTTGAAGATGCAGCCGGAGGACTGATGGCCATAAGGCTGGCTTTCCTTCTTGATGATCCAGATTCGCCGCATCCGCCGCACGACCGATTCGGGATCTTCCCGGTTAAGCTCGAACTCGGCCGAGAGGATGACCGGCTCATCCAGGTTCGATACCCGGTCGGCGAAGCTCAAATCGTCGCGTTCCCGAACCTGGATCTCGCCGGCGACGTCGAGAACGGTGGCCCGGCGGACGAACTGGCCGATGGATCCCTGACGGCTGCCGGCGTTGCCGCGCAAGGCGGCTCCCACCGTGCCCGGAATTCCGGTGAGGACTTCCAGTCCGGCCAGTCCGGCTCGGGCCGTCTGCGATATCAAGGCTGTCAGCGGCACCGCAGCGGCGGCCGTGACGGAATTTCCCTCGACGGTCACGTCGGAGAAATAGGGACTTTCTAGGTGGACGACCAGGGCACTGGTGCCGCCCTCGCGCACCAGCACGTTCGAGCCGCCGCCTAGGATCTTAACGGGAAGGGAAGCCTCTCTTGCCTGCTTCAGGACCGCCAGCAGCTCATCCAGGGTGCGTGGCTTGGCAAAGAAGGCGGCCGGCCCTCCCAGGCGAAACCAGACCAGAGGCGCCAGCGGCACGTCGGCCTGGACGATATCCTGAAACCCGTCGAACGGATGCATCGGCTCGAGTTCCCACCGCCATTAATTGTGAACACGCCACGTGGCGGACCGTCGCCTTCATCGCCTCAGGCCGCCATCGCTACTAGGCCGGGTGGACCCCGTCGGCCGCCGGTCGCCCAGCGGAGATCCACCGGACCATCGGCGCGGAAGGACCGGCACATGGTAGCCTCATGTGCCCTGGGCGTCAAGCTGATCGGATCCGGAGGGTTCTACGCATCCTACAGCGCCTACGGTACTTCGAGCCAGGACTCCGGCAGCCGGGGACGATCGCTGCGGGATGGAGACTCCATCAGCATCCCCAGGGCCCCTCGATCACGACATGATCGCGCGACGACCGCACGGCCGACTCGAGCACGCGCACGACCTCGCGCGCTTCTTCGGCCGTGACGGCCAGCGGCTCATGGTGTAAGAGGTGGCCGGCGATGTTCGCGTAGTAGCTGTCCCAGTGGGCACGAAGGGATGGCATTCGCGACTCGGCGACGACGCCGGCGGCATCGGCAACGCGTAAGATTCCGTGGTGGCTTTCAGGCTCTCTGGCCTGGTCGATGTCCCCCTGCCGCAGCGCGTCTTCCTGGGGATCGACGCCGTACTTGACGAAGCCCCCTGCACTGCCGACGATCCACCAGCGTGGCCGGTCGATCCGGCAGACGCGGCTGGTCTCGGCCTGGAAGATGGCTCCGTCGAACTCCATGATGATCCGTCCGTGGCCGCCGCTATCAATTCCTTCCCAGGGGCCCTCCAGCACCCAGGCGACAAGCCGGCGGCATGGCCCCAGCCCAAGCTGCAGCGCCTGGTCGACGAGATGAGCGCCCCAGTCATGCAGAATCGTCCCGGCCTCCTCGATCTTGCCCTTCCAGCCCCGCGGTGATCCCTGTCGGCAGACCGCGTTTTCGATCAAAAGCGGCCGGCCGATGAGCCCCTGTGAAAGGATCTCGCGAACCGTGACGAAATCCCAGTCCCAGCGGCGGTTGTGGAAGACCGAAAGCATTGCACTGGAGCGGTCGCGGGCGGCGAGCATGGCGTCGGCCTCGGGCGTGGAGAGGGCCATCACCTTGTCGACCACGCAGTGCCGGCCGCCATCGAGAGTGCGAATGGCAAGATCCGCGTGAGACTTGTGGGGCGTGGCGATGAATAGCAGCTCGACGGCGGGGTCCTCGAGGGCCTGATCGAGGCTGGCGTAACCTCGTACGTTCCAGAGCTTCTGGGCCTCGGTTCGCACTGCTTCGTCGCGGGCCACGATGCCGTACAGGCTCAATTCCGGCTGCCGCTTAATGAGTGGGCAATGGAAATAACGGCCCGCCAACCCGTGGCCAACCACAACCGTCCGGATCATCGGCAGCCACTCCGTGACACGTAGACCCCTGCGAATGATGCGAAATGCGTCTTTCCATCATGGTATGCGAGACAACGTGATCGCTCCAGATACGTAAAGTCGGCTCCGCCGACCATCCAAATTGGTCCGTGCAGCGGCCCCTATAAAGACGCTCGGCCCGACGCCTAACGCCGCCTCCCCACCCGCCCACGACTCAAACCTGAAACACTCCCGTCGTGATCGGAACGAGGTCGCGGCGGCGAGTGGCAAGATCCAGCGCCTGGATCAAGACCTCGCGGGTTCTGGCCGGCTCGATGATCGCGTCGATCCAGAGCCGGGCGGCGGCGTGGCGAATGTCGGTCTCGCGGTCGTACCGGTCCCGTAGCTCGCCTGCGAGCCGGTCGAGCTCGGTCTGGTCCACGGCTTTCCCCTGCCGCTTGAGGGTCGCAAGATTCACGTCGAGCATGGTCCGCGCCGCCTGCTGGGCGCCCATGACGGCGCAGCGGGCCCCGGGCCAGGCGAAGAGAAACCGCGGGTCAAACGCCTTGCCGCAGAGAGCGTAATGTCCGGCCCCGAACGAGTGGCCGACGATCAGAGTGATGCGGGGCACAGCGCTGTTGCTGACGGCGCTGACGAGCTTCGCCCCGCGACGGATGATCCCGCTCCGCTCGGCGTCACGCCCCACGTCGAAGCCGTTGACGTCCTGGATGAAGAGAATCGGCAACTGCGCCTGGTTGCACTGGAGCACGAACCGCGCGGCTTTATCCGCGCTGTCGCCGTAAATCACGCCGCCGAACTGGATAGGCCCTCC
>JBKQMU010000096.1:0-2811 GCA_052146555.1 Isosphaeraceae bacterium | reverse complement strand
ACGTGGTCCGCTCAAGCCGATTGACAAGAAGAAGTTGAGCGAGGAGGAGGCCATGCGCCGGCTTGACGAGGCGCTGCTTGAAGCCGACATGTCCCGGATCACCGAGACCAGGCGGCAGGCGCTGCTGTCCGCCGCCGACCGCGATGTCCACGAGCTTCACGAGCACCTGAAGAAACAAGCCGACACCCTGGAAAGCAAGGTCCGGGCCGATTTGACGAAGGCCGGAGCCAAGGAAGCCGAGAATACCCGGAAGCTGCTCGAAGACCTTGGCAAACGAATCGACGAGAGGCTTGAGCGGTTACAGCGTGAGGACGAGACCAAGCACGAACGGGCAAGACAGCGGGCAACGAAGACCGGGCCGATGCTGTTCGATCTTGATGAACCGCCGGAACCCATCTGGGATGAGCGAGCACGCAGGGAGCGTGCTGCGGAGAAGCGGGCCATGGAACAGCGCAAGGCAGCTATCCCGCGCGAGATTCAGGAAGAACCCGACCGGATTCGTCAGCGCTATTCCGTGCAAACCGTCCGGCTGGAACCCGTTGGGATTGTCTACCTCTGGCCCGAGAAGGGCTGATCATGGCACGACGACGATCGACGAGTACGGTTACGACAACCCGAGCCCCGTCCGCTCCTCGCGGCAACGCGGCCAGGGACCGAACGCTCTACACCCATAATCTCTGGCTCAACTACCTGAAGCCTGTGTCGCTGGGCTTGGTCTTCTCGCCCAGCGCTCTCCGTGCGGCCCAGATCGAGCTCCCTCTCCAGGCAAGCGATGCCCAGCGTGCTCTCGACGCCCTGACCGTGGCCGTTCCTGTTGCGGCGGACAACGATGAAGACGACCAGGAGAAACGGCCCCGATTGCTTCGCGGTTTGGAACCGTTCCTGACTGAGTTCCTGGGTTGGAAGCCGGACTTCCTTGAGCTGTACCGCCCCGTGGCCGGAGCCAGGATGTTTGCCGGTCAGGAGGCACCCCACGCGGCTCAGCGGCCTGAGCCACCCACGGAACTGCAGCACGAGCTCGGCCACTACTCGGACGTCTTGCAACCAACCTTCGCCTACCGCTGGCCCGAGCAAGCCCAACATGCCACACCCTGGTGCCTGGTAGGGCTCGAAGTGCCCGCGGACGTCAATCTCGATCGCAAGCCAATGGAGGTCGATGAGACCTGCTGGAGCGAGTCTCCCCAGAAGAAGTTCGAGCGGTTCCTCTACGAGGCCAACATCCCGCTTGGCCTGATCTACCACGGCACATCGGTCCGGCTTATCTATCGGCCTGAGGGGCAGCAATCTGGATACATCAGTTTTCCACTTGATGCCCTGCTCAAACCGGCTGGTCGACTGGCATGCTCTGCCCTGCGGGCGCTGCTCAATCACGATCGGATGCACCGCCTCCCAGGTCGCCAGCGGCTGCATCACATCCTGGCCGAGAGCCGGAAGTACCAGAACGAGGTCTCCACACAGCTTGCCGAGCAAGTGCTTGCGGCCCTGTTCGAGCTCTTGAAGGGGTTCGAGGCAGCCGATGAGGAGTCGAGGGGCCAGCTACTCAGCGGTCTTCGCAACCGTCCCGATCGCACCCATGAGATCTACGAAGGGTTGCTCACAGTCCTCATGCGGTTGGTGTTCCTGCTTTACGCCGAGGAACGCGAGATGTTCCCGGCCGACGAGCTGTTTGTCCGCAATTACTCGCTCTCCGGGCTATTCGAGCGCCTGGTCGAGGACGAGGGACACCACCCCGACACGATGGACCAGAGGTACGGCGCATGGGCCCAGCTCATCTCCCTGTTTCGCATGGTCTACGGCGGCACCAGGTACCAGACTGCTGCATCCGATGAGCCGGTCACCATCCCGGCCCGGCATGGCGATCTCTTCAAGCCAGGTCGATTCCCGTTCCTGGAAGGTCGTGTGGACTGCGATTCTCCGGCTCATCTGCCGCGAGTTCCCGATGGCACGATCCTCCGCGTCCTCCGCAACTTGCTCTATCTGAAGGAAGAGCGACTGAGTTACCGTTCGCTCGAGGTCGAGCAAATCGGCTCCGTGTACGAGGCGATCATGGGCTACCGGGTCGAGACCGCCACGGGCCGCTCGGTCGCCATCCGGCCAGAGAAACGACACGGTGCACCGGTGACAATCGACCTCGACGCACTTCTGGCCGTGGCGCCCACGCAGCGGGCCAAGCGATTCAAGGCCCTGACCGATCGTAACCTTCCGAGGTCGGCGGGAGCTGCGGTCCGCGATGCCCGTAACGAGGCCGAGCTGGTGGCTGCCCTGGACCGGCTCATTGATCGCCGGCTCACACCAGCCCCGGTCCCCGCAGGCTCACTCGTCTTCCAGCCCAGCCCGGAACGGCGCCGCACGGGGTCGCATTACACGCCCCGGACGCTCACCAAGGACATCGTCGAGCGTGCCCTGAGACCGATTCTGGACCGTCTCGGGCCAATTCCGTCGCCGGATGACATCCTCGCGCTCAAGATCTGCGACCCGGCCATGGGCTCGGGGGCATTCCTGATCGAGGCAATGCGTTTGCTCGCCCGGCTGTTGTGCGAGGCGTGGACCCGAAGTGGTGGGACACCTCGCATCCCCGGCGACGAGACGCCGGATTTGTTTGCCTGCCGGCTCATCGCCCAGCGCTGCCTTTATGGAGTGGACAAGAACCGGATGGCCGTCGACCTGGCCAAGCTCTCGTTCTGGCTGGCCACGCTGGCCCGGGAGCACGCCTTTACCTTCCTGGACCACAACTTCCGGCATGGTGATTCGCTGGTCGGGCTCTCGCTGGCACAGCTTGAGGCCTGCCACTGGTCACCTGACGCCCAGCAG
>JBKQMU010000095.1:0-71975 GCA_052146555.1 Isosphaeraceae bacterium | reverse complement strand
GCAACAACGCGGGAGAGCCTGGTTTGGTCGGAAGTCACAGCGGTTTGAACGACTCCTCTATCCACCACGACCCTATATACGACGCCAGGCGGCTGTGGCCGCGAATTTATGAAACAGACATCTAGCATTGCAGTTGCAGTGTACTGTCGGTCACGAACACGCGACAACGCTATCCGAGTGACATGACCGACCGGGAATAGTCACGAATCGAATGCTTCGTCCCGGCCCCCAAGTCGGGTCGCCGCCCCGCCAAGTATGGGCGATGCGAGATCGTCAATGCCCTCTTGTACATCGACCGCACCGGCTGCCGGTGGCGGGCCTTGCCGCACGACTTCCTACCCCGGGGGCGGTGTACTGGTATTTCCGCAGCTGGAAGAAGGACAGCATCCTGGACCGATTCCACGACGAGCTCCGTGGCGACGGCCTCCATCATCGACGATGGCACTGGAAGCGCTTCGCCCGTGGCGAGAAGTTCTTGCTCCGGAAGTGGCTGCGGATCAATGATCGGTGGAAGCAAGAGGAACAGGTTGACCTTTGCCAGGAGTCGCCAATGATCATCCTGAACTCGCACCCGATGACAGAGTGAAGGTGCGAAGTCCCATGATCCGACCATCTTTGGGGGCCAACATCGATTCCCGGTTCCTGCTCGATCCCTTCGAGCCGGCCTACCTGTCTCTGCACCGCCAAGCCGGGCTGGCTAGTCGGGTGGCCGCCGGGCTGAACGAGCTCGAGGATTGCTGCGCTTGCCCACGGAACTGCCACGTCAACCGGATGGAAAACCAGGCGCGAGTCTGCCACACGGGCCGGTATGCACGGGTCGCCAGCTCCTTCGCCCACTTCGGCGAGGAGGACTGCCTGCGCGGCTGGCGCGGTTCAGGGACGATCTTCTTCAGCCTTTGCAACTTGCGCTGTGTCTTCTGTCAAAACTGGGACATCAGCCAGCAAGCCATCGGTCCTGAGTGCCCGCCGGAGAAGCTCGCCGGACTCATGCTCGATCTTCAGTGCCAGGGTTGCCATAACATCAACTTCGTCACGCCTGAGCATGTCGTGCCCCAGGTCCTTGAGGCGATCGCCGCGGCAATCCCGCGCGGACTGCGACTGCCGATTGTTTACAACACGAGCGCTTACGACTCGGTTGCCTCCTTGCGATTGCTCGATGGGATCGTTGACATCTACATGCCCGATTTCAAGTTCTGGGAGCGGGAGACGGCCAGGCGGCTGGCCAAGGCCAAGGACTATCCGGATCGGGCGCGCGAAGCCATCCTGGAGATGCACCGGCAGGTCGGTGTACTCAAGTTCGGTCCCGACGGGCTGGCGCGGCGCGGGGTGCTGGTCCGGCATCTGGTCATGCCGGGACAGTTGGCCGAAACCGAGGAAATCTGCCACTGGCTGGCAGAGGAAATCTCGATCGACACGTACATCAACATCATGGGGCAATACCGGCCAGCCTACGAAGTCGGCCAGATAAGCCGGGACGAAGCCCCAGCCAAGTACGCCGAGATCAGCCGGCCGCCGCGGCGCGATGAGCTCGCGCGAGCGTACGATGCGGCCCGCCGCGCTGGGCTTTGGCGACTTGACGAGCGCTAATCGAGATGGTCCCGGACATAAACAAGAGTCGTGGACGGGAGAAAGTTCACTTCGGCGATCCTGCCGCCCTAGTTGCGGGAAACCATGAGCCTGGAGGGTCTGATCCTCTGGCTCTCCCTCGAGGGGTTAGCACCGTCAAGTTCGCCGGGGCCCTTCGGGCAATCCTCGGGCCGGACGCCCCGGGGCTGTCGGCGGCGTCCCGTCCCCCTCGTCATGCGTGCCGGCCATGGTGATCAGGCGTCGGAATCGCTCCGGAAAGGTTCGTCGGTTCCACTCCATGCCTCAGTGTAAGGTGCAAGCGGCCCGACGCCTTACCGGGTCGCCCCAGCCACCCTCACAGGGTCGCCCCAGCCACTCTCATAGTTGCCGCATGAACGCCACCAGGTCCTGTTTCTCGTCCTTCGTCAGCTTCAACTCCAGAACGAGGTTGAAGAACTCGACGGTGTCCTCCAGGGTCAGGCAGCGGCCATCGTGCAAGTACGGCGGGCTATCCTTGATGCCGCGAAGCGTAAAGCTCTTGATCGGGCCGTCGCCCGCCTCACCTTTCAGAAAGCGCTCCAGGTGCAGGTCGTGCAACTGGTTGTCGAGGTAAAATGGCGCCGGGTGGCAGACCGCGCACTGCGCCTTGCCGAAGAACACCTTCTCGCCGCGAAGTTCACTCTCGGTCGCCTTCTGCGGGTCGAGGTGGCCCAGGAGGGTCAGGTTGGGCGCGGGCGGGAAACCGAACATGTTCTGCATCTGGGCCATGTGCGAGACCTGGATGCGGTCCAGAATGTTCATCCCCTTCTTCATGGCATGAATCGGGTCGCCGTTGAAGTAGGCCGTCCGCTGCTCGAACTCGGTGAAGTCCTCGACCGAGCGCAGGCTCCTCTTCGACCCGTGAATCTGCTGGTTGAACAAGCCGCGCAGGCTCACCGTGTCCAGGCGCATACGCCGCTGCTCGGGCCGTGTGTCAGGGTTGATGTGGAACTGCCCACTGGTGTGCCCGTTGGTGTGGCAATCCAAACAGGTCACGCCTAAGCTGGGCTCGGCAGTCTTGCGGTCGCCGGTCGGATTGAACTCCTCCTGGGGGAACGGCGTCACAAGCAGGCGCAGGCCGTCGAGCTGCACCGGCGTCAGTAGGTCCTTGAATAGGCGGTAGTAATTATTGATCGAGACGACTTCGCCGCGGGAAACATCACCTAGCTCGGGTCGGTTCTGAAGGTACATCGCGGGCGGGAACTCGGGCAGGAAGGCTTCGGGAAGGTCGAACTCGATGTCGTAACGCTCCAAGCGGGGGAACATTTTAATCTGCATCTGGGGAAAGACCTGACCGCCCAGCCCTCCCCCCTGCGCTGGATGAGGCAGCGCCTTGTACGGAAAGGCGTTTTTGCCGCGGACCTCTTCCGGGCTCTTGGCGGCCAGCGTGTCCCAGTCCATCCCCTCCGGCAGACGGGCTGTCGGCCCCACCGCGAGGGGCTTGCCCCGCGACATCGTGGCCTTCGGGTCGAGCTTGGGCTCAAGGTTGTAGCGGCTTTCCAGCAGCTTTCGCTGCCGCGCCAAGACGTTCGGTTTGTTGGCCACGCCGGCCTTGTAGATGTCCTCGAAGGTCGTCCCCGGACTCATCGCGCCCAGAGGGTCCCGATAGAAGTCAAACCCAGTCATGCCGCCATGCTCCGGCTGGTCGACCAGAGCGTCTGAGGAAGGCTCCGCCTTGCTCGGGGTGAAGATGTCGGACAGGTCGTGTGCCGTCTTCTGCTGTTCCGGCCGCTCCATCGAGACTTCTTTGGGCGTCTGGGCCTCGACGATGGCGTCGCGAGAGTTCTGGGGCGGCTCGGCGTTCGGATTCTCGCCCGCCGCCGAGTGCACCAAGAGCACGAATCCACCCGCTAACAGGCCAAGAATGACTCCGGTGACTCGTCCACGCGTACTGATCATCAGACCACCTCCATTCGAAAAGAAGGAACGCAGGGTCCGATCGACCGCTGCTCACAACCATTGCAGATTGTGGGCCAAAAGAGGCTGAACTATCTCCCCGCGCCGGGGAAATCGCTCAATCCGGGAACGGAGAGCCGGCGATGATCGCACAGAAGTTGGGACGGACGTACCCCGGGAGCAGCTTCTCCAGCACGTCGGCCTTGACGTTGCCGAAAGCGGTCTGCGGCTTGTGTTTGATCCCGTCGGCGAACGCCTGCACGATCCGCCGCTTGAAGTCCACTCGGGGGAACGCCGCCAGGACCTGCTCTCGGGCGTCGGCCGGCACATCGTCGTAGCCCAAGCCCATGACGTCCAGCTCGACGCCCGCCGTGAGCAAGGCGACCTCGGGCTTCTTCCACTTGGGGATGCCCGGCGTGGTGTGCAGCGCGATGGCGTCCCAGACGACGTCGATCTCCGCTTCCGGTACGCCGTGTTGCTCCAGGAATCGCCTGGCCGCGTTGGCCCCGTCCACCTCGAACCGCTCGTCTGGGCTGCGGTACTTCTCCGTCAGCCCCATGTCGTGAAAGATCGCCCCGATGTAGAGCAGCTCGGGGTCGTAGCTTAGCCCGAGACCTCGGCCTTGCAGGGCCCCGAACAGGTAGACCCGCAGGGAGTGGTCGAAGAGGAGTTCGGACTCGGTATCACGCACCAGCTGGGTCGCCTCGGCGGCCAGGGTGCTGTCTGGGATGGGAATGCCGGCGATCTGCTTGGGAAGCATCGGATGTTCTCCGGATGAAGAGTTGGATGTTCTCCGGATGTTGAGAGCCTTGTTTTAGCGTAGCCTCTGGTTGGCTTTCTCGGCTACTCCAGGGGCGCTCGCGCGCCTGCTAAAGGGCAAAACTCGGGGACCTCCGGGAAGTCGTGGAAGACATCCCGCAGCCGCCCGACCACTTCCTGACCCAGGCCGCCCGAGCTTGCGGGCGGCCGAAAAGGCGTTCCACGCTGGCGGGGGTCCAGCAGCTCCAGCGGTACCACGCGCCCGGCAATGTCCGGGAGCTGCAGCCGGTGCTCGAGCGGGCGGTCATCACCGCCGACGGCGCCCTACTGGTGATCGAGTTGCCGGCCGGTTCCGTCGGAAGAGCTCGACGGGCGAGATCGATGACTGAGATCCGGCCCATTGAGCGGCAGGAGTCATGGCCTGCGACCGTGTTGGATGATCCCACGTGAACTGCCAGCGATACTACCGCGTAGGAGAACCTCGCCCGTCCCAATTTCCTGCATGCGGCTCAAGCCCTGGTCAATCATGCCGCATGTCCGGTATCATAACGCCCAGCTTGCCCGACCAGTCTTGGTACAATCATTGGTACAAGGAGATGTTAGTGCAGGAAATGCAACCAACGAATTGGCACTGATCACTTATTCGTTAATAAGTTAGGCAGTCGTGGAGAGGTGACCGAGAGGCCGAAGGTGCGGCACTGGAAATGCCGTTCGTGGCGAAAGCTGCGACGTGGGTTCGAATCCCACCCTCTCCGCTAAAGACTATATGAGCCAAGTGGTTACGTCGCATTCCTCGCGGCTGACACTTGGCTTTTTTCTTGGCTTAATCGCCCTGGCATAATTCGCTGACTTAAAGCGTGTCGGTGAGTCGGGTCAGGGACGAACCCGGAGTACGGCACCGTTGGCTTAGGAGTCCAGCCTGGCAATTGACGGTAATGACGGCCGTACCGGGCGCCTGAGCAGTTTCTTCACGGCGTAGTTCACGGGTAATATCTGATTGTCATGACGAGAGGGCATTGCCAACGCCCCTTTCCGATGGTTCACATGGCAGCACACCGCTATTATCTCATGCGTGGGGGGACATGCGGGCTGCAGACCGCTCGCGACTGCCGGAGGTGTCGTGGACAGGCAGCATTGCAGAACCTCGCCAAGGTCAGGCTCAAGGACGCCCAGGCGTTACTGGGGCGGAAGCGGTGGTCGGGGGCATATTACCTCAGCGGGTACGTGGTCGAATGTGCCCTAAAAGCCTGTCTCCTGAGACATCTTGGCGAATCCGCGTCTGTGTTCGGAGTCCAAGGTTATCTAAAGCAGCTCAACGAATGTTGGACGCATGACGTTGTCAAGTTGGTTTCCCTCGCGGGCCTGGAAACCGATTTTGGCTCGGCACGCGGCGCGAATCCCGCATTGGGGAGCTACTGGGGCATCGCAAAGGACTGGAAGGAAACAAGCCGCTACGAGGAGAAAACGGAGATCCAGGCGAGGGAACTGTTCGAGGCGGTGAGCCACAAGCCTGACGGGGTTTTTGTGTGGATACAATCACGCTGGTAGATAGCCTGATCGATGACGGCCGGAGGCTGATCGACCGCCTCGGGCAGGAGAACATCCCGTTAATAATGGCGTGTTGGGTGAAGCCGGTCGAGGAGGATCGATGGTCGCTCTACATCGGGACGTCCTTGCTCGACCAGAAGGGCGCGGCGCGAGCATACCGCGAAGTCTATCGAGTGCTTCGCACGCTCGGGAACTCGTGGGTGACCGACTCCGACATCAGGCTCGTCGGGGAAGGCGACCCGATCACCAAGGAAGTCCTCGGTATTAAGAAGCGTTATCCAGTAAGGCTCCCCACCCGTTCTAGGCGTCCTCAACTCGGCAATCTAGCCGTCGAGGAGACATACGTCTATCCCGTGACGGAGCACGAAAAAAAGCCGCCCCGATTGTCATTTACGATTGATTATGCCAAGAAGGGTGAGACGAACGAATGGAAGGCCAAAACAAAAAGAGGAGAAGAGGTCATCAGAGGTGCCGAAGCCAAGGGGGCGGTAGGGTATTTGACCGCATATTCTGGAGGGGAAACTTTGGCCGACGTGAGGCACGCTGTCGTCCTTGTGTTGCTAGAGATCGATGCGAAATTCGAGAGATCGGACATTGAGGATGATCCCGATTTGATGCGTGCGCTGATGAAGCAGGCTAACCTAATGGCGGATGAACTGTTCAAGAAGCATCACCCCGACGCTGTGATCATGCGCGACGAAGACGAAGGAGGCCGATACAGTCGATTGTAGTATACATGTATTCAAGTATTCCAGATATTCAGTTATTCCTCGGACGCCATACCTATCCCCGGCCCAACCCAGGTTGGGGCATAGCTTCCTTGAGTCAAGACCGCGAATGGCCACGGTGACATTCGAGTGCCACAAATACCGCCGTTGCGAATGAGGAACTCGGAGGGTTTCGAGAATTGTCCAGCTCTGCAGCCGGGGCTTCTTGAGCTCTCAATCGACGCCGTCGTGGTCAGGGCGGGTCGTATCCTCCCGGATTCCAGGGATGGCAGCGGGAGAGCCGGCGCAGACCGCGGGCCAGGCCCCGCAGCAAGCCATACCTCCGGAGCGATTCGACCATGTACCGGCTGCAACTGGGCTCGAAGCGGCACACGTTGCCCAAGAGCGGGCTGAGCGTGACCTGATAGATCCGGATCAAGGCGATCAGTAGCGCGATGAAAATCTGGCCCGGCAACGAGAGCCAGGCACGTCCTGCCTGTTGATTCATGAATCCGGGCCGCCCGGTGGCGTGGTTCGTCGCGGTGGCATTTTGAGCCGGCGAGACAGGTCGCGTGCCAGCGTCCCTAATGACTCGCGGGCGGCGGCGAAGGTCAGGTCACGCCCGCGTGGCAGGACGACCAGGTCGATGCCCGGCGGCAGGTCGGGCTTGGCCAGTCGGAACGCTTCGCGTATCAATCGCTTGATGCGATTGCGGGCGGTGGCCCGGCGGACCTTCTTGCGGGAGACCGAAATCCCCAGCCGCGGGTGATCGAGGCCGTTCTCGACACCGTAGACGATCAGCAGGTCGTCGGAGACGGACCGGCGACGGTCAAAGGCGCGGCGAAAATCGGCCGGGTCCTTGATCCGCTCGTGCGGCCGGAACGTCTCGCTGGGTGTCATGGTTGACTGCTTTCTGCTCTCGCGAAGCGCATCGTCAGGCCTCACCCGGCTGGTTCGTCGTCTCGGCCGGCAAGTTGCCGGGACTGTCCCTGGGGGGCTCGACAGGATCGGGCGGCCGGACGTCGCGGGGGAGTGCCAGCCGGTCGCGGATCATCCGGGCACGCCGGCGCAGGTGCCATATCAAGAGCAAGCCCAGCACGGCGATGGTCGCCAAAGCGGTCGCCAGCAGGCTCGCCACGGCGCCTTGGATCTGGGGGCGTGCTTCGGGCCTCTCAGCGAGGATCTGACCCAGCCGGCTTCCTTTGGGTTCGTTTTCCGGAGCCACGGCACCGCCTCTTGCTGGAGATCCGGGCTCAGTCATGAGTCTGGGATTGCTCCTGAGAGGAACCCGGGCTTTGTCCAGGCTCAGCTTCGTTTTCGACGATCGAACGTAGCTCGCCGGCGAGGTGATCCAGGCGCTGGTGCAGTTCGGTCATCCGGTCGCAGAGCTGGAGTATCACTTGCACGCCGGCCAGGTTGACGCCCAGGTCGCGGTGAAAGCTCATGATGCTCCAGAGCCGGCGAACCTGGGCCGGCTCATAGCCTTCGACCGGGCCGTCCCGTGTAACCTGAACCAGTCCGAGCTGCTCGTACCGAAGCAGGGCCCGGGTCGAAACGGCTAGGTGGCTGGCGACCAGATCACGAGGGATAATCCGCTCATTCATGGCCGGTAAGACTCGAGTGGGAAGCTTGATAGCATGCTGTCCTGGAGCCACGGTCAAGTTGTCTTCACCAGAGTCCGGCTCGGGGGTTCTGCTTGTTCTTCTGCGCGAACTCCTGGATCAAGTGCTTGCTGGCCTCGTCGATGGTCTTAGGCACAGTGATCCGGAGCACGACGAACAGGTCTCCGCCCGGCTTGTTCCCCGAGGCGGGAATGCCCTGGCCTTTGAGCCGCAGCTTTTGTCCGGAAGAGCTTCCCGGAGGAATGGTCACCGACTTCATGCCGTCGAGCGAGGGGACGTCAATCCGGGCGCCCAGGATGGCTTCGGCGATGGTGATCGGCACCTCGACCGAAAGGTCTCTGTCCTCGCGCTTGAAATAGGGGTGGGGCTCGACCTTGATGACGATCGTCAGATCGCCCCGATGCCCCGCTTTGGCACTGGGTTCGCCTTGGCCCTTGAGCCGTAGCTTGGACCCATTGTCCACGCCGGGCGGGATTTTGACGACCAGGTTTTCCTGCTTGCCGTCGGAACGTTGAACGTTAATCGTGGTTTCACCACCGCGCACGGCCGTGAGGAAAGGGATGGTCAGGTGGGATTCGACCGAGCGTCCGCCCCGCGGTCTGGTCGAACCGCGAGATGACCGCATCCGCCCGAGCAGGTCTTCGAAGATCCCCGCGCCCCCTGCTTCCGTCTCGGCGTGTCCTCCTCCGCTCCGGCCAGCCTGGCTGTAGGGACCGAAGAAGTCGCTGAAATCGATGGTCTCAAAACCGGGCTCACCGAACCGGGCTGTCCATTCCGACGCACTGGTGCGAGGTCCGGCCGCCGCCATCCCCTCGAACGCCGCAGTGCCGTAGCGATCATAGAGCGACCGCTTCTCGGGGTCCGAGAGGATGTCGTAAGCTTGCTGAACTTCCTTGAATTTCTTCTCCGCCGTCTTGTCGCCCTGGTTGACGTCGGGATGATGCTTCCGCGCGAGCCCTCGGTAGGCCTTCTTGATGGCCTCCGGCGTGGCGTCCCGCGCGACTCCCAGAACTGCGTAGTAGTCCGTATCAGGCATGGGCGTGGCAAACCCCGCAAACCCGCAAGCGGCAACACCTGGCCAATTTGCCAGACCTGTAATTCTAGACTCCAGTGGGCGAAGCGTACAAGCGTAGGATGGGCCGAGTGTGCTGCGTGGCCAAAAAACATGGCCCCTCGGCCCGAATCTCTTACGTGGGGGCCTTTTGCCGCTGTTTGAGCCAGCGCAACGTTTTCTTGCGATCGAGCTTGCGCCAGAGGTCGAAGAACTTCTCGCGGCTGCGGCGCATGGCGTGGTGCTGGGCCTCCAGCAGCTTGTTCGCGGCCAGCAAGAGCGCGCTGTCATCGGGATGCTCGGCGAGGTATCGCTCCAGCTCGGCGGCCGCGACGATGGCGTCCTGATGCTCGCCCAAGACGTCCTGGATGCGGGTCGTCAGACGGACGAGTCGCCGCGCCTGCTTTTGCGTGCGCTGGCCTAGGGCCGGAGCGATCAGCTCGGCCGAGTAGCGGGCTCGCTTGGCCCGTTTGCGGACCTCGTGAAAGGCCGCGTCGGGGTCATCCAGTTCGAGATCGCGCGCCTTCTTCTTGAGCCGCCGCCAGATCCCAGCCGCCAAAGGTGGGAGCACTTTTCGGCAAGGCTGGCACGTCGCTTCGCTCAGGGCCGGGTGCGCAATCGATTGCTCGAGCGCCTCAGTCAGTTTGGTGTAGCGCTCGCTCTCCATCGCCTCGCGCAGAGCGGCGGAATTGGCGGCGTGCCGCCTCTGGAGGTCGTCGAAGAGTCCTTCCAGCCGATCCGCGTGATCGGGACAGGCGACATCGCTTTGCGCATTATTGCCCTCGGAGCACTCGGTGATCGCCGTGCGAAGACGCTGGCAAAGAATATCCACGTCGCGCACGCTGCCGAGGATGTCAGAAAGCCACTTCAGCTCGTCCTCAAGATGTGCAGACCAGTCACGGTCGAGCAGGTCGGCGACCGTCTGGAGCTCACTGCGCAGCCGTCGCATCGAGGCGCGCAGACGATGGATTCCTTCCGGCTCGCCGCGGCGAACCTCGGGATCGGCCACCTGGACGCGAGCCAAGGCCCCCTTCAGTGCGGCTTCGACGAGCATCGCGGCGGGCTGCCTCGGCTTCACGCGCGGCAGAGTGGATGTCGCCGGCGTGCTCGGCGGCGTTTTTGTCGGCTCTTCCGCCCCACCTGATTCTTGCGCGAGTGCACCATTCTCTGGCCCGCCTGATTGCGGCACACGGTCGTCGTTGTCATTCATGGATCAATCACTTGCGGAGTACAGAAGAGATGCGTCCGTGGCGTCGAGAATGAAAGGCGGGTCCGGTCCGTCTTCATGCGGACTTCATATTATCTGAAAATAACATTCGTGGTTTGGGTTCTGTCAAGACTGTCGATTCGTTTCCATGTCCCTGACGGATGCAGAAATAGCGGTCCGCAAACAAGACTTCGTGCAGGAATCGGCCGGCAAAGCGAGCCATAGGCTGGGCTAGGGCGGATTCTAGGGGCCCGGGATCTCGCAGGCCATCTCGGCCTCCGAATTCTTCGAGCTGACGTCGATGGATCTCCACGATGTCACTGACATCAAGGAATTCCGGGGCCGTCATTCCGCTAGCCTCTTGAGTGTCTCCCTATGAATCTATGTGACTCGATCCGCGGCCGCTCCAACTCGCGCCTTGTGATCCGCACGATCTTCCCCGGAGAGTGGCCGGATCAGTAGACCCTTGCCATCTCTGGTCACGGAGATCTCCAGTGGCGTGCTCGCGGTGATGCCCAGCGGGGAGTCGTGTCGTGCCCAACTGAATCGATCATCGATTCAATTACGCTTTGTCGCTTGAGCTATTTTGAACGCCGCGTGGGGCATTTCAAGGCTACCATTTGAACGGTCGCCCTATGATTTCCTATTGTCATGAAAAAGAGAGGGGAGACGAAGCTAAAGCGGGAGAGGCGGGGGCATTTGGCAATAAATATCGCAGAGCATGACGCGAGCGCCGGGCGCACCGCGAAACACGAAGGAAGGGTGAACCCGGTTCGTCGCGGTGTGATCACCTACTGGAGTGTGCTGACCGGCCGGCGCCGACAGGCTCAGCCGCATGAGCTTCGACGGCTTTCTCCAAGAGGGTGACAACAAGCATGTTCAGCGATGCCCGGTCCTCTTTCGCCCAGCTCGCCAGTTGTTCATGCAGGCGGGGTGGCATACGCACTTGGAAGTGAACGACGGTTTCCGGCATTGTTGCCTCCTTGAAGGGATGCGTGCTTTCGATTCCATTGGAGAACTTTCCCTGACAGGAGGAAAAGTCGTGCTCCGGATGGAACGAGCCGAGGGAACAGGTTTGTGCCGTTGCACAACTTCACGTCTTTCAGGCTACGGCATGTTACTGGCAAATGTGACACACTAAGAAAAAAATATTTCCGCCGAGGACGGTTTTCTTTCTCATTGCGGGCAGCTTGTCGCACGTCATCAAGACTCGGGCAGAGGCGGGCCAGTGACACTTAGCCCACTGTCACTGACCACCATTGATGATGGAGCAGATGGTTTGGGATGACTTTGACGGAGCGCCGCATGATCCGACAGACGAAAAAAACCCGGGATTCAGGTCAGAGAAATTCATGCAAGCCAGCCTGGCGGCGATGATGGTTGAGAATCGCCAGGGCTCGCGGCTCGCACTTGAGGAGTTTGATCAGTTGGGAAGGCGAGCATCCCAGCGATCCGGCGGAACGTTTCGGGTCCCAGCCAGTCGAAGCCAGGACATCGAGGGCCTCGGCCAGAAGCGAGGGAAAGTCGTCGTGTTCGGGGCTCACGACGATGCGTCCCGTTTTGCACCGCCGCTGCCACAGCGCGCTAGGCTGCGAGCAGGCTGGCTCGCCGAACGCGACCGGGAGGCGAAGCTCCAGCGCCAGGTTGAGGCGGAGCCGGAACAGGCCGACTCGACGGTTCTCGCCCTGGGTCCGCCGTTCCGAAGCCAGGCCGGTGATACCGGTTGGCCGGTGAGTCAGGACGACGGCCGTCTCGACCTTGTTGCGGTTCTGCCCCCCCGGACCGGAGCGCCGGGTCGCGTGAAAGTCACACTCGGCGGCCAGGACATCGGCGTCTAAACAAGCCGGATGGATCGCAAGTGGCCGGGCGGGAGGGCGTTCTCCGGTCATGCATTGAATTCCCGTGCTGAACTGTACCTGCGGTGAAGCTGGAGTTCATTCCGTGGAAGCTCCTTCGTCGAGGGCGTGGAGAATCAGGGGCAGACCGCTGGCCCAAGCGCGGCGGGACTTACCCCGACGGCTTGCTAGAGCCTTTGGCGGCCGGCCTGCGGGCTGTGGCCCGCGGCAGCCGTGCCTGCACGAGTCTTCGGAATCATACTCGACCGCAATTCCCCCGGGCGATGGGCTTTACTGAGAGGTCAGACCGCTCTCGGCTAGCACTTGAGGACAATTCCCACGTACCTCAGATCGCTTTCCGGGCAGACTTGCCGGAGCTTCCATGGCCCGTTACCTTGAAGCGTGCCCGGCTGCTGGCGAGCGCTTGAGTGGCTTCTGGCTGCGGCGAGGCCCGCTGGGAGAGTTGGTGGTCCGTTGATCGACCCACCTCGGTGGAAGCGTACGCTGATCGTCCTGGGCAAACTGGCATGATCAGCGTGGTCGTTCCGGTCTTGAACGAAGAGGGAAGCCTGGTCGTCCTGCACGGCGAGCTCGACGCCGTCTTTCGCGACGCGGCCCTGGGACCGGTCGAGTTCATCTTCGTGGACGACGGCAGTCGCGATGGCTCGTGGAGGGTCCTCGTCGAGCTGGCCGCCAGCGACCAGCGGATCCGGGCCATCCGCTTCCGGCGCAACTTCGGCAAGGCGGCGGCGCTCTCGGCAGGGTTTCGCAAAGCGCGTGGCGAGCGGATTTTCACCCTCGATGCCGACCTTCAGGACGACCCAGCCGAGATCCCCCGGTTCCTGGCCCGGCTCGAAGAGGGGCTGGATGTCGTCAGCGGCTGGAAAAAGACGCGCCACGATCCATGGCACAAAGTCTACCCCAGCCGGGTCTTCAACTGGCTGGTCAGCGGACTGACCGGTTGCCGGCTGCACGATCACAACTGCGGATTCAAACTCTACCGCGCAGCGGTCGTTCGCGAGGTGGATATATACGGCGAGCTGCACCGGTTCGTTCCCGTGCTGGCTCATGCCCGGGGATTTCGCGTTGCCGAGATCGACGTGCATCACCGGCCGCGCCACCATGGGAAATCGAAGTTTGGGGTCTGGCGCTATCTCAATGGTTTTCTCGACCTCCTGACGGTCCGGTTCCTTACCACGTTCCAGCAGCGGCCCCTGCACGTCCTGGGCTCGACGGGGTTTGTCCTTCTGTCGCTCGGTTTGCTGGGTCTTGTCTACCTGGCCGCCCTCTGGCTCCTGGGAATGCGGCCGATCGGCAACCGACCGATGCTCTTCTATTCGATTGCGCTTCTGATTGTCGGGGTTCAGCTTCTGAGCCTGGGAATCCTGGCCGAGCTGGTGACGGCCTACAATATCCGGGGCGAGGAGACGTACAGCATTGCCGAGACGATCGAGCCGCGGGGCAAGTCACGCTCGATCGAGCAAGAATCTGCACTCTCTGACTTGCCTCCACCGCATGAGGAATCGTGATCGCCGGCCGCGAAGGACGACTTGGTGTGACACCGCTCGCGGGATTCGAAGCTGGGACGCCATGGAGAACCGGCACTTCCTGCCTCGTCTGGCCCGCCAGCATCTTGCCGCGAGCATTCTGATGCCCAAACAGGAACTGGAGATCGTCCCGCAGCGCCAGGAAGTGCGGCAGCTCGTCGCGGTACTCGTCATCACCGCGGCGGTAGCGCTCTGCACGGGCGTGCTCTTGCGGCAGTCGTCGATGCTGGGAGCCAACGACATCTCGCGGTGGTGCACCGTCTGGGGCCTGCTGGAGCGCGGCACGTACGAGATCGACCAGTGCCCCTGGCTGGTTGACACTCAGGACAAGGTCTTCCGCACCCGAGAATCGTCGGCCGGCTCAAACGAATCGCCCCGGCATTACTACTCCAGCAAGCCCGCCTTACTCTCGACCCTGATCGCGGGTTTTCTCTACCCCGCGCGGCGGCTCTCGGGCGTGCCGCTGGAGAAGGTCGTGCTTCAAGAGCGCGAGGAGCGGTGGACGCAGAAGGCTGATGAGAACTGCCCGGGCAAGGTTAAGGGAGTTCTCGAGAAACCCAAGGAAGATGTGAAATGGCCGGCTTACGTCTTCTACTTCAAGACCGTCCTCGTGGTCCTCAATATCGTACCTTTTGCCATCTTCTTGATCCTTTACGCGCGGGTCCTCGACCGCTTTTCGACGAGCGACTGGTCGTGGCTTTTCAGCTTGGTCGCCGCCGCGTTCGGCACGTATCTGACCGCGTTCGTCCAGACACTGAATAATCACACCGTCGCGGCCTTCAGTGCCTTCTTCGCGCTCTATCAGTTCCTGCGGATCTGGGATGACGACGACCCTTCGCCCTGGCGCTTCTCAGCGGTCGGGCTGTTCGCGGCCTTCACGGCGGCGAACGAGATTCCCGCACTTGCGTTCTTGGGTCTGGTGTGGCTCTTTCTGCTTGTGCAGAAGCCGCGGAAGACGCTGCTTTTCTTGACGCCGGCGGCGCTCGTGCCGATCGTCGCGTCGGTCGCGGCGCAGTATGCAGCGCTGGGCGAGCTTAAGTTGGCCTATTCCGAGTTTGGCACCGAGTCGTACCTTTGGGAGGGCAGCCTCTGGAAAACGCCGCAAGAGCTCGACGCGCTGAACCTTCCCTGGTTTGACCCAGAGCAGGCCGCGCGGCGAGGCATCGCCAGCGAGTCGAACGGGATCTATCTCTTTCACATGACGCTGGGTCATCACGGGTTCTGGTCGCTCACGCCGATCTTCGTTTTCTCGCTGGTAGGACTGTTTCGCCTGATCCGAGGTGGCCAGCGGTCCTTGACGGTGCTGGCCTGGATGACCGCGGTACTGACGGTCATTCTGCTGGCTTTTTACACCTGGAACCCCAAGGCGCGAAATTACGGCGGCTCGACCCAGGGCCTGCGGTGGCTCTTCTGGATCATTCCCTTCTGGCTGTTGATGCTTCCTCGGGGGATCGAGTCGGGTCAACACCGCGGCTGGGTGCGTGCACTGGCCGTCGTTTGCCTGTTCGTCTCGGTCGTCTCTGTCGGCTACGCGATGCGTAACCCCTGGACTCACCCATGGCTGTTGGACGCCCTCGAGCATCTTGGTGTCATCGCGCTGCCTCGCTAACCGGGGAGACGACTTTCAAGCCCACATAGGCGGGCATCCGGCCATTCAATCAAATGGTTATTCACCAAGTGCTTGCGCCCGTGGATCAGAACTCGATGAATATCTGGAAGTCCCTTGACCGGGTTGTCAGTGGAGGCTTAGGCTAAAATGAAAGGGCCTTTCTGACCAGGCAGGTCACGACGGCCCGGGACGTTCCCCGGTGCGGCGTGCGGAACAAGTCGCTATAGCCCTGTGTCTTGCCTAGCTGGTAGCCCGGCGCTTTCCGCGTGGGGCCAGTTGTCGGGGCCTTTGGTCCGCAAGCAAGGCGGGAGCGGCGGACAGGAATCGAGGTCGAGCCATGAACAGGCCGTTTTTGGATCGGTACGAAGCCGGCCGTATCCTGGCGGAAGGCTTGCGCGACTACGCCGGGTCGACGGGTGTCATTGTGCTCGGGCTGCCGCGCGGAGGAGTGCCGGTGGCCTTCGAGGTAGCGCGTAAATTTGGCGTCCCGCTCGACGTCTTCCTGGTTCGAAAGCTCGGCGCGCCCGGACAGGAAGAGCTGGCGATGGGCGCGATCGCGTCGGGGGGCATTGTAGTCCTCAATCACGAGGTGATTGAGGCACTGCGCATTGCCCCGGAGATCATCGAGGCCGAGGTCGCGTATGAGCGCGTCGAGCTCTCTCGTCGTGAGCGGCTCTACCGCGGACAGCGGCCTCCTCTGGACGTCTTCGGGCGAACCGTGATTCTCGTCGATGACGGTCTGGCAACCGGCTCGACGATGAGGGCCGCTGTCCAGGCCCTGCGCCGCGCCAATCCGCAGCGCATCGTCGTGGCCGTTCCCACGGCGGCTCCATCGACTTGCGAGGAGTTTCAGACGATCGCTGATGCCTGCGTCTGCACGATCACGCCCGAGCCGTTTCGCGCCGTGGGTCTCTGGTACGAGAACTTCGACCAGATCAGCGATGAAGAGGTCTGTCATTTGCTGTTCCGGGCGAGTCTGGAAGCAGGCCGCGAGCCGTCGCAAGATCTGCGTCTCTTGCCGGCGGAGAACGCGAGCCAGCCGGCTCCGAGCTAAAGACTCAGGCGTCGAGAGCCGTCGTGGAGAGTACCCATGGGCACCAGTAAGCAAGACAAGGCCCTGCGCCGTGAGGCCGAGATTGCCTCCGACGGCAAGAAGGTGCGTGGGACCCTGCTTCTGCCCGAGGGCTGCCCCGCGGTTGTGGTCTTCGCCCATGGCAGCGGCAGCAGCCGGTTCAGCCCGCGTAACCTTTATGTCGCGAGGGTCCTGGAGCAGTCACGCCTGGGAACCTTGCTCATCGACCTGCTCGAGGAGGACGAGGCGGAAGACCGGGCGTGTGTCTTCGACATCGACCTGCTGGCGCGTCGGCTGCGAAGCGCGGCGGATTGGCTGGCAAGCCAGCGCGAGACCCGGGAGCTGCGGCTGGGTTATTTCGGTGCCAGCACCGGGGCGGCAGCGGCGCTCCTGGCTGCGGCCTGGGCTACGGACCGCGCGGCCGCGATCGTTTCTCGCGGTGGTCGCCCCGACCTGGCCGGGCAATCACTGTCCAGGGTCACCGCAGCGACGCTCCTGATCGTGGGCGGGGACGACGAGATCGTGCTCGAGCTGAACCGAGAGGCCTATGCGCTACTGCGCTGTCCGCGGCAGCTCGCTGTTATTCCTGGAGCAACTCATCTTTTCTCTGAGCCGGGTGCCCTGGAAGAGGTGGCCCGGCTGGCGGAGGAGTGGTTCCTCCGCTACCTGGCACAGACGCCGGTGTGATTGAGGGCTTGCCGCCATCCGCCCGTTGCCGTGAGTATGGCTTCTCTTGGCCATCTCAGCCCGCGGCGAATGGCACGTTTGATCGAGAGGCAATCCCATGATTCCGATAAAGAACATCTTACATCCCACGGATTTCTCGAAACCGTCGGACTACGCTCTGCGATTCGCCTGCGCTCTTGCTCGCGATTACCGGGCCCGGCTCGTGCTCCTGCATGTGGTCGAGCCGCCGGTCTACCATAGCGAGTTAGGGATGACGGTTCCCCTGCCCGATGATTTCTACACTCGCCTGAAGGATCGCCTTGATCGTCTGGTATCCGCCGACTGCGGGGTTCCGGTCACGACGATGCTGGCCGAGGGCAATGCCTCCAGGGAGATTCTGCGCATCGCCCTGGAGCAAGAATGCGATCTGATCGTGCTCGGGACACACGGTCGGACGGGACTTTCCCGGGTCCTCTTGGGAAGCGTGGCCGAGGGAGTTACGCGGCATTCCCGCGTTCCGGTGCTTACCCTCAAGAATCCGGCCTTGCTGGATGCTCCCGCTGAAGAACCGGAGGAGAAAGTCCCGGGTGTCAACAAGCCGGCGGAAAGACCGTCATCTCGAAGCGTGCTGGTGATCTAGCGTCGCACTGGAGGGAAATCGCAAGGGCCGGGGGACGGTTGGGGTCAGAAGTCGCGCAGCTCCAGTTCGTCGAACTCGGTCTGAGCGTCGGACTTCGACCACAGGCCAATCTTGCCGGCCTCGGGAAACGTCGCGTCATGGACGTCCAGGAGCTGGGCGCCATCGAGATAGCAGACGACGTGATCACCCTTCATGGTTACGCGTAAGCGGCACCAGTCTGGTGAATGGCTGACGCTGGCGCTTTGAAGCCGCTTTCGCTTGCCATCGACGACGGTATAGACACGGAAGTTGTCTTCCAGGGGGTTGTAGCGCGCGATGTAATAGTTCTTGGGATCTTTGGCACGCCAGATCAAGCCCCCTCCCCGGTCGTTCTGACCGGCAATGGGCCGTAGCTTGACGGAAAGGTCGAGATCGCGAGGACGATGGTTTTCGACCAGGATCACGTTGAATACGGACAAGGGGCTGCGTGCGAGCTGGGCCAAGACCTTGCCACGGTCGGTCTCGACGACTCTCCAGCGTCCGACCGCGGACGCGAACCCCCTGGGAACGACCCCGGTATCCTCGTCATCGAAATTCCACGCGGCATTGTCAATGGCACGGGCCGGCATCGTCAGGGCCAGCAGGGTAATCGCAATCATTCCCACCAGGTGGGATGGAGAAGCTTTCATCGGTTCAAACCTCGTGCACGGAGAGCGCTTCGCGTTGCGGGGCGCGTGGTGGAGGGCTCGTGGTCGCGGGCAAGGTCACGGTGACCTGTGTCCCCGCGTTGGGCTGGCTTTTCACTTCGATCGAGCCTCGGTGGGCCTCGACGATCGATTTCGATATGGACAGGCCCAGGCCGTTGCCCCCAGTCCGGCGGCTGCGTGCCGAGTCGACGCGGTAGAAGCGGTCGAAGATGCGCGGAAGGTGCTCCGGAGCGATCCCCTCGCCGCTGTCGCAAACGGTGATGCACGCCTGTTCTCTACGGCTTTCGACGCGGACATCGATCCGGCCCCCGTCGGGCGTGAACTTGATCGCGTTTTCCAGCAGGTTGAAGAGCAGGCGGCGGAGTTGCTCGGGGTTGCCCAGCGCCCAGCAGGGCGATGGCGCACCGACGGTCAGTTCCTGGTGCTTCTCGGCGGCCACGACGCGCATGTGGTCGGCAATCTGACGCGCGATCTCCTGAAGATTGACAGAATCGCGTGCGAGCGCCCCCAGACCGGCATCCTCTCGGAAGAGGAAGAGCAAGGCATCGCTGAGCCGCGAGAGGTGGTCGATCTCCTCGAGCATATTCTCGAGGCAATCGCGGTACTGATCGGAATCCCGGGGAACGCGGAGAGCGACTTCCGCCTCGTTGCGGAGAATGGCCAGCGGAGTCCGCAGCTCGTGGGCGGCGTCGGCGGTGAACCTGCGCACTTCCTCGAACGAGCGCTCGAGCCGCTCGATCATGCCGTTGAGGGTCCTGGCCAGGCGTCCCAGCTCGTCACTGGGGTTGGGGGCATCGAGCCGCCGGTCCAGCCGCCTGGCGGTGATCTCGTCAGCGGTCGCCGCCATCCGCTCGACCGGAGCGAGAGCCTGGCGCGCCAGCACGTAGCCTCCGCCCAGCGAGCAGCCCACCGCCAGCAGGCCGACTAAGAGCAAGATGGCTAAGAGCTCGCCGAGCTGTTTATCGTTCTCCTCCAGCGAGCAGGCGACCCGCACCGAGAGGGGGGCGTCGGGGCCGTCGATCTGGCGGCTGAGCATCCGGAACCGGCCCAAATCGGCTACCGAAAAGTTATCGAAGACGTCCTTTTTCCCGGCCGTGGACGCCTTCGGCGGAGGCAAGGCGGCATTGCTAATCCGGTCCCCGCGCAGCCAGATCGATCCATCGGCCGCAGTGACCTGAACGTCAAGGGCAGGATGCCGGGCGTATTGCCGCTGCAGCCAGTCTCGAATTTCACTGCTTTGCCGAAAGCGAGTGAGCTGATCCTCGATCACGGCCATGTGGACCGCCAAGCTCTTGTTGGTGCGGTTCTGCAAGCCCCGCTGCATCAGCAGGTAAACGCTGATGCCGAAAATCGCGAGTATCCCCGCCAGCACGGCGCTGTACCAGAGCGACATCCTCCAGCGGATGCTCAGCGGGTTCATGCGGTGTCCCTCAGAGCGTAGCCAACCCCGCGCACCGTGTGGATCAGTGCTTTCCTTTCCGGCCGTTCGATCTTTTTTCGCAGCAGCGTAATGTAAACGTCAATAGTATTGGTCAGCGTCCCGGTGCCTTCTTTCCAGACCTCGCGCGCGATCATGTCGCGGGTCACGGCGTTGTTCTTGTTGCGCAGCAGAAATTCGAGCAGCTCGAATTCTCTGCGGGTGAGGTCGATCTCGACGCCTCCCCGGGTGACGCTTCGCGTGACCAGGTTCATCTCCAGATCATCGGCTTTCATGCAAAGATCACGGTTCACCACGTCACGTCGCAGGAGCGCTCGAATCCTGGCAAGAAGCTCGGCAAAGGCGAATGGCTTGGCCAGGTAATCATCGGCGCCGGAATCCAGCCCCTCGACGCGATCGTCGATGCCATCGCGGGCCGTGAGGATCAAGATCGGCTTGGTGAAACCGTCACTTCTCAGACTCCGCAGCACGTCCAGGCCATCACGTTCAGGAAGCATCAGGTCCAGGACGATCGCATCGACGGGCTGGCTTTTAGCCTGAAGGTAGCCTTCCTCCCCCGTCGACGCCGGTATGACCTCGTACCCCTCTTCGGACAGCCCACGCTCTAGGCTTTGCAGGAGCTTCTTCTGGTCCTCGATCACGAGCAGGCGCGACATGAGCAAACTCCGTTCGAGGGTTAGTCCCCACGGCGGCATCACTTAAGAATGCTGTCTCCAGGTTAGCGTTTGTTCTCTTCCGGGTCATCTTCTGATAAGTCAAAAAACCGCTAATCTCTCTTGCCGATTCCGACCCTTACGAGCCAGCCACTACTATGCCAGCGGTGAGCCGGATCGCGCGGGCATGAAGATTCTTGCTCCAATCCATGCCTGATGGGCGCCGTATCGGTGCGCGCTTCGGCCATTCCTTTCCTGCCCGTCCTAGCGCCGGCGGACGATCAGCCCGTAAAACTCGGGCAATTCATGATGCCGAGACGTTGTGGCACGCTGCCAGAGAGGCGCCGGGAACGAAGTGTCCGGGAATTCCTTCACCCCAGCACGGACTTGCGCGGCGGAAAGGCAATAGACCTCGAGCGCGGGCGCGAGGGCTTTCCCAACTTCGTCGCTGCCGGTGCGATCGGCTGGCGCGACGCGACGGCGATCATCCAGGTAGTAGCGCGCAGCTTCGATCTCATCACGAGGGAAGCGGGCATCACTGGGATGAACGATGATCGTGACGGGTGCGTCTGCAGGAGCAGCGCCCTTCAGAGCGCGCTCTTGATTCAGCCAGCGAGCTAGCCCCCGCCAGTCGGCCTTGACCACCTGGCTGTAGACGCTCGCGTCGATCATCTGAAGCGAGAGCCAAAGCGCCCCGGCCGCGAGGATCCAGCGTAGCGGCCAAGTCAGCTTGCAGAGCCCGCAGGCCAGAAGAATGAGGTACGCCGGCGCGATGAACAAGTGGTAACGCGGGGGACCGAAAATCGGTCTAATAATCCATGAATAGGTATACATCAAGACGGGAGCGGCGGTCAGCCAAACGAGCAGGATGAGATTCTCGACCCTCAGGTCCAGGTTTAGATGCAAGTCTTTACGAGCCACGAACCCCATGCCGATGATCAGGACACACGCCAGAAGCGCAGCGCTGTTGCCGCCGATGTACTCGATCGGCACGGCGAGTAAGAAGCGAATGGTGTAGCGCGGCAGGGGATAATCGGTGCCGTGGTCCAGATAGCGCGGAACCCAGGGCGCAATCGCAATCAGCACGCCGAGCTGGATAGCCAGCCATGAGTGGAAGCGAAGCCGAAGGGACCCGCGCACGATCAGGTAAGCCAGCCCATGCGCGGCCACCATGAAAAGGCCCACGGGATGGCTGTAAACCAAGGCGGCCAAAAGCGTTCCATAGAGGAGCCGGGTGATCCCTCCCGCCCAGCGACGGAATTCACCGAAAACCAGCCAGGAGAGACCGGTTACGAGAACGAGCCAGGCGTACATCCGCGCTTCTTGCGAGTAATAAACTAGCGGAGGGCAAACGGCCGCGAACCAGGCGGCCCAGCGCCCCGTCGCGTCGTCGAAGAAGCGTCGGCCTAGCAGATACACGACCAGAACCGTGAGGATTCCACAGAGGGCGCTGAACGACCGGCCGGCCAGCTCCGATGAACCAAAGAGCCGGAGCCATCCTTGCAAGAGGAGCGGATGCAAGGGGGCCCGGGTGCCGTCGATCTGGCCGAGCAGGTTGACAAGCGCGGCGGGGCTAGGAGCCTGCGCCAGCCGCATCGTGACGACCTCGTCGTACCAGAGGCTGTACCGGTCGAGTCCCCACAACCGCAGCCCCACCGTCAGCACCACAATCAGCGCCAGGTGACAGATCCAGGCCAGGCGAGCGGCCCGCGGCTCAGGCTGGGTCGAAACGGGCTGGATCGTGGCCCGGGCTTCCGGCAAGAGGCTCATGCCAGTGGTGCTCCCTTGCCCTCGGCTGCGGCGCGAGAAAGGTGGCCGGTGCGCCGGGCCCCTGCCCCATTGGGCAGCTGCGCCGGTCATCACGCGGGCGACAGCTTTTCTAGTAACTCCTGCTGCTTCGAGATGTTACGTTCTACCTCCTGGCGGATGGTCGAGCAAACCAGCCTGCAAAGCTGCTCGACGAGAGGATCGTCGAGCCGGTAGTAAACCTGAAGACCCTCCTTGCGACGGCGGACCAGGCCGCTATCAGCCAGCAGCTTCAAGTGCTTCGAGATGTTCGCCTGCCCTTGGCCGGTCTCCAGCACGACCTGCCCGACGCTCTTTTCTCCCTCCATGAGAGCCCGCAAGATCGCTAGCCGCGTGGCATCGGCCAGCATCTGGAATTTTCCCGCCATCAGCTCGAGCAGATCATCCGGAATAGGATGAGACATTGCCTTGACTTCATGCCTTGTCGGTTATATGGTGAAAGTAGCAGACAGATGAATTCTACCCGATCATTGGTGGAGTGCAAGCCTTGGAGCGAAAGTCATCCATGTCCCAGATCTTGGTGATGGCAGCCTTCGTGGCGGCCTGGGTTGTCCTGAACCGCTGGGTTTTACCTCAGTTCGGCGTGCCGACGTGAATGAGCGGAGCGTGCGCGGTGTCACCGCGCGTTGAACAGGGTTCCGCACCCTCTATCGATTCTCAGGCCAAGGACGCTCCTTCATCGCTCGCGACGAAGCCTTAGGAGCCGAGGCTGGGGTTCACCCGGTGGTGTCCATCGCGGGCAGACGCGGGCTGATGGTGGTCGAGGTGGAAGTCAATCACCAGTGGAAGGTGGTCGGACGCGTCCCGAGCAAGTTTGGAGTGGGCGATTCGGACGTGGCGGGCGGCCAGAGCCCCACGCGCGAAGGCCTTATCGAGCGCGGTCACCGGCCAGTAGGCCGGAAATGACAAGAACCGCGATCGCGGCGCGGTCAACTGGTGAAAGCCGTGGACAGCGAACGGTCCCTTGGCCAGCGTGTTTCGCCAGTCGTTGAAGTCGCCGACGATCAGCGTGGGCAGGTGTGCCTGCTGGCGGAACAGTTGGTGCTCCAACAGATGCTGAACTTGCCAGTGCCGCTCGTGTTCGGCTAAGCCCAGGTGCCAGTGCACCAGATGGAAGGCCCCTTCCGGACTGTCGATCACCGTCAACTGGGCGCCTCGCGGCTTCCGCTGCCTGAGCCTCAACGAAACCTGATGGTGCGTCCGGAACGGCCATCGCGACAGGACCAGATTCCCGTAGCCGCCGCCTCTCAGCTTGACGTTGAGCTGGTAGAGATGGTCCGCAGCATGGAAGGCCTCCAGAAAGTGGCGCGGCTGGTCGTCGTGACGCGTTCGCGCGACGTTCCGGTCCACTTCCTGAAGGCAGATCAAGTCCGGGTTCTGGTCCTCGATGACCTGGATCACCCGTTCCAGACGGTAGCGACGGTCACGGCCGCCGATGCCTTTGTGAATGTTGTAACTCAGGAGTCGCATGATCTGTCGTCAAAGTGCCTCTTCCGGCCAAGGTAATCGATACCCGCGATCACGCTGAATGTCACCGCGGCCTCCTCGACGAGCCGGAACATCGAGGACGAAGCGCGCATTTCTAAGCTCAAGAGCAGCAAGAAGCCAAACTGCCCTGCTGTTGCCAGCTTTCCCAGCACGCTGGGAGGCATCCGCCGGAGCGAGCCGACGCCCCGCCGCAGCACCGCCCAGGATGAACCACAAAACACTGCCAGATCGCGAAAGCCGACCAGAAGCATTTCCGGCAGGGTAATCTCATGGCGACTCACCAGAGTCAACAGGACAATGCCCACAAACAGCTTATCGGCAAGGGGGTCGAGCACCTGGCCCACGGCACTCGAGCCATGAAGGGCTCGGCTCAGCCGACCATCGAAGAAATCGGACAGCGCGGCGGTGATGATCCAGCCTGACCACCATGTTTTGGGAATCCAGGGGAAGCTCAGTGCCAGTCCGATGCGTAAGAGCGATAAGGCATTAGGGAGCGTGAACCGGAGAAATCGCGAGATCCTTGAGCCGCCGTCGTAGGGAGTCGCGGCCGTTCGCTTCGGTCTTAACCCGTCGGACATGAGGACCTTTTCTGGCTCCTGGGGCGAAGCTCGAGAGGTTTGTGACCGGGCGCGCAACGTGCCCTTGCTGAGGTAGTCGCCCAGCCGTTGCACGCTGCCGCCAAGCGCATCATGGCGAGCCCGTCCTTCGGGATCGCGGTGAACCGGAGCGTCGAGCTTTGCTTCGGCTTGGACGTGTGTCGGAATGTCTTCCCGTCTGACAAGCCGGATTCCGCGCAGGACCAACCAGTGATGAACGGCCCGATAAGCGAACCAGTAGCCAATGACGTTGGGGCCCGGCAAGGCCCACAGGATCAAGAGCGCGATGGGGGCTACAAGCGTGTTATAGCTCAAGCACACAACATGCTGACGAAAGCGGTACGCCAAGTAGGCCTGCCAAAGCGCTGTCACGTCGGATCCTGTCCGGGACGCGGGGTGGTAAAGGTCGATCCGCCGGGTTGATCGCAGCCGCACCAGCATGGATTCGTCGGGACGGATCCGCGAGTGCATCCAGTCCCAGATTCGCCTCGCCCACCGGGCGGCGCCGGCATCGGATTGGTGGAACACCTTCCTGAATCGTCGCCAGTGCTCGTGTAGCCAGCCCCAAGGACCGCCCGCGGCAGGGCTCGGATCTTCTTCCCGGGAGTCATCGATTTCCGAATCATCCGAGTAGAAGAAAAACTGTCCGTCGCGATCCAGCAGCAAGTAGACCTTCACGATTACGATCACGCCTGGCCATTGCGGATTGCGCTTTAGCGAGCTGGTTCGGGGCTCTCGGCGCCCGCGGATGCTCGATACTTGAGTCCATCTTATCGGATGAACGCCGTGCTCGCGCGGGGCGGCCTGGCGATCCTGTGACCTCAAGCTTTGGAAACTGAACGGAAAAGAACGATCATCGCGACAACGATTATTCCTCAGGATCGCTTTTTTGAGCATTGGCTCATTCCCTGGGCCTCATGATCCGATGGTTAAGCAGGACAGCAGCCGGAAGTCCACCAGGCGGCGATGGATGTCGCGCCTTAAACCGGCACGCGCGGTCTGCGTACCGGCGACGATAGATCCGGCTGTACCGTACGGACCGGCTGCCCTAGTGCGCCGGACCACCAGGGGAAGGGAAATGGAGTTCTGCCCATGAGTGGGGACTTTCGTCGGCATTCCAGGCATGATCTCCCCGTTGTTGCCACCCGGTCAGCTCGGGCGCGTCGGACCACCGCGACGCCCGTTCTGGAATGCCTTGAAGGCCGGCAACTGCTGACGGTTTTCACCGGCTTTAGCCATATCCGTAACGTCGTGACCCCCTCTGGCGTTTACACGATCCAGGTGAGTGGCCCGGGAATACTCAAGGCTCATCCGGCTGGAAACGGCTCGACCGATATCAAGGTGCTGGGAACGACGGTCGACTCAACCCTGACCATCAGCCAGACCCGCCCTCGCTTCCATGCACCGAACGGCCTCATGTCGATCAACAGTCTGACGATCGGTTCGGGACAGATCGGCAGCATTATCGCCACCCAATCCGAGCTCGACGGCCCTATGACTCCTCTCACGACGTCGCTCACCGACCTCGAGCTGGGGGCTGTTGGCCCGAGCGCGCAGATCGACGTCAACGGTAACGTGGGGACGATGACGCTCGGCAGTGTGGCGCTGGGCCCAGGCGGGCACATCTTGATCTCCGACAACCTCAGCGGCGGAGCTACCATCATTGGCTCGATGAACATCGTCGGCGGACAGTTCGTCATCGGCAACGACTCGCTCGGTCCGTTCACGATCCAGCACGATATCAACTTGTCGCAGGATGGCCACTTCACGATCGGCCGCGACCAGAGCGGGGAGCTTTCCGTGGGCGGATCGGTGATTCTCAGCACGGGAGGCCAGATTGAGGTGGGACGGAACTTGGCTGCCTTCGACGTGACCGGTGATGTGCTGATCAGCCCAGTCGCCAGCGGCATTGTCGTCGGAGGTCGTCTCACCGAGATGACCGTCAATGGCATCTTCCGCGGTCAGGGCTCGGCCACGCTGAGTGACCTGGGGGTTGGGCTGGACCTGGTCAGCCTGACTGTTCTGGGCGGTTCGGCAGGCGCAGGCGGCATTCAGTTCGCCAATATCACTGTGCAGAAGAGCATCGACGTGCTCACGGTCCCGCACGGTATCTTCCAGAGCTTGATCACCGCCGGAGTCTCGATCAACAACATGAACGTGGGCTCTGACGGGACGACGGCGTTCTACAACTCGGAAATGGACGCCGGCGCGAGCATCAACAACATAACTTTCAACGGCGATGTCACCTCTGGCTTCCCGAACGGCGATACCACTGGCTATCCGACGCGAATCATCGCGGGCAAGACGCCCACTGGAACCTACGTCGCGGGCGGTACGATCAATAATCTAGTCATCAATGGGTCGCTGATCGACTCGGTGCTGGCGGCGAGCGTCGCTCCTTACGGCGGTGACGGCACCTTGCCCCCACCGGTTCCCTACGGTCTCACCGGCAGAACGTCAGTGCCGGCGTCGGCCGTCTTCAGCAACTACAACGCCCCGGCAGGGCTGACCGGCAACATCAAGAACTATTCGATCCGGTCGTTCGACGCGAGCGGAAAGCTCCTGCCGGGTGCCGTCTGGGACACCACCAACGACCCGAACATTCACGCCACCGTACTCGAGAACGGCACGGTCAACGTTACGGTGACCGGCAACTTGATCTCTACACCGCACGACGATAGCTACGACTTCACGGGCATCTTCGCCGCCAATCCCAACACGGGGACGGTCAACGGCGGCCCGGCATCGTGACAAAGATCGATTGGGCTTCCCGGCGATCCTGCTCCTATCAGTTCCCTGAGGCAGGATCCCGGGTGTCGGATCTGGATCGATCTCGGTCGCTTCGTTTTGGGGATGACCCAGCAGCAACCTGCCATCGACCTTCCGCTTGGACTCGACACCTCATCGTTTCCACCCCACGCGATACACGCCCAAGCCGCTACTCCGCAGCTTGGACTGAATGATTGGCCGCCGGCTTGCTCTTGCGCGGCACACCCTTTGCGAATTCATTTCCCAGAGAATCGCTACGCAACAGAGCGGAGCATCTCAGTCTTTAGCCAGGGGAGTGGAGCATGGCCAAGAATTTCAAAGACAAGGTCGAGGAAGCAGGTCACAAGGTTTCCGAGGCGGCTACGAAGTTCGGGCACAAGGTCAGCGAGAAGGCCGAAGAGGCCGTCGACTGGGCCAAGGAGAAAACGCACCAGGCTGGCAATCGAATCGAGGAAACCACGCAGAAGGCCGGTCATCAAACCGGTAAGCCGCTGGCCGAGAGCACCGGGGCGGTCGGTACGATCGCTGGTATCCGTGAGCACATGGACGTCTACGCGTCGTGTGGAACCAAGATCGGCAAGGTTGATCACGTCCAGGGGGACACGATCAAACTGACCAAGAACGACAGCCCGGATGGCAAGCACCACACGATTCCGCTGTCCTGGGTGGCCAAGGTCCATGACCAGGTTCACCTGGACCGTGACCACAAGCAAGTCCGTGCCCAGTGGCAGCCGGCATGACCGGCGTCGCGAACTGTTGAGCACACGGGCCGGGCTGTCGTCCCGGCCCGCATCATTCTAGGAGAGCATCGATGTTGCCCAAGGATTTTACGCCGGAGGTCATCGACGACTCAACTCGCGTCAAGCCGTTGGAGTCGCCGACGGAAATTCCTGAACCGGATTCGCCGCAACCGCCCGCCAGTCCCTTCCCGGCCCATCCCGAGCCATCGCCCGCGCCAGTCCCGCCGGCACCTGCACCGCCTGAGAATCCGCCAACCGCGCCGCCAGCTCCGCGAGGATGACGGCAAGACCGCAAGAGAGTCTCAGAAAGAGATGCCCGAAAATCACTCGCCCGATAAGAAAAGTGTTCTATCCGGCCACGGGAGGCTGAGCATCACCCGCGTCAAGCGATAGAATCAGGGGACCATCACTTCTATTCTCCGTCTCGACGATCTTTCTTTCCGGCCGGGGACCAAGACATGGGAAACTCGAGCAAGTCCATGCCGATGCGCGAGCCATTAGGGACGCTCTCCTGGCTCTACCGAGTGCTTCTGTGCCTGGCGATTGTACCCATGGCTGCTGCCCTGCTGGGCGTTGTGAGCGTCTTCACAGGGACCCTGATGGGCGAACTTGCGATTGCTGCCATCATGGTCGTCTTTCTGGCGGATATTTACTTACAAGTGGCCCGGGCCCGGCGGATGGAGTCGATCGATGACGACTGGGCGCCCGATCTCTGGGACCAAGACTTCGACGACGACTGAGAGCCGCACGGGATGAGTTATCGCCCGTATCAGGTAATCATATACTTCGCCATGGCCACAGTGATGTTGTCCCGGGCGCTGCCGGCAAGCGCGGCGTCGATCAAACGGTGGGCCGACTTATCAAGGTCTTGAGGCTGGGCGAGGATCCGGGTGATCTCCGGGTCGGGCACATCTTCGGTCAGGCCGTCGGTGCACAGAAGCACGATGTCGCCGCTCTCCAGTTCGCGATGATGGATCTCGACCTCGACGCCCGGGTTTGGGCCGCCAACGACATTGGTGATGATATGCCGCCGCGGGTGGTCGCGTGCCTCCTCAGGCGCGATCGCGCCAGCCGTCACGAGCAACTGCACCAGCGTGTGGTCCGAAGTGATGCACTCCAATCGGCCCGAGCGGAACAGGTAAGCCCGCGAGTCGCCGACGTGAGCGACGAACAAGTCGGTCCCCACGCTATAGGTCATGGTCAGGGTCGTGCCCATGCCCGAGAGTCCCGGTTCGTCTTCCGCCCGGGCAAGAATATCGGAGTCCGCACGCTCGAGAGCCAGCCGCAGCTTGCTCCTGAGAGTATTCTGCTCGAGTCCTTGACCGTGCAAGAACCACTTGAGCGCATCCAGGACGAACGACTCGACGGTCCGCACCGCCATGCTGCTGGCTTCAACCCCGCCAGCGCTGCCGCCCATGCCATCGGCAACAATCATCAAGTAGCCCTCCTCGTCCGAGAACCGCGTCGTCTCCGACTCAGGCAGGCTCGAGGCGCAGATGCGCATCGACTTGGCCAGCTTGGCGATCAAGAACTGGTCCTCGTTCCGCGCGCGTACCCATCCTGGGTGTGTGCCGCCGGCCGTGATCACGTGCATCCGTGTGAGGCGCTGGAAAATCGTTGGAAAATCCGCCGTGGGATCGTCGCTGGCGGACAGCTCCGGCGTGCTGGCCATGAGTATGACCCTGACAGGATGTGACAGATCGATCGACTCAATTACGACTACCTACAAGCGAATTCCGTGCCACGGATCAAGGCCTCGCCTTTTTCACGAATCCTTTGGCCTTCGCGCCCCCACTTTCCGAACCCGCTGGAAAGATGTGGCAAGATCTCACAAGGCGGGCAATCTTCTTCCCCATCGCGAATCGCGACCGATCAAGGTCGCGGCGGAGCGGCATCGGCGTTCTTGCCTGCATTGCGGGGAAGAAGGCCAAGGGTATGGAAGACCGCGGTTGAATCGAGGTCGATGCGGCTGGTCAAGTAGGCGGCATCGAAGAGGCGGCAGAGGTCTCGGGCTTGATCGAGGTCCCGGGCCACTTCGTCTTTCGGGCGCTGGTCGCTGGCGGACAGCATCCACGCGATCTGGTCGCGGTGCGTCTCGATCAGGTTTTGCACGGCGGCCAGGTCGAGGCAAAGAAACGAGCGATCGTCGGGGAATGCGGCAGCGCGAATCAGGCCGAATCGACCGCTGCCGGTAGCGTCGGGATTCCCGGCCAGGCATTGCTCGAGCGCCACGGCCGAATTGCTAAGAATCAGGCGATGCCCCTCGCGGTCGACGGCAGAGGCGAACGGAACCGGCGGGTCCAGCGTCCTGACCGTCACTTTCCCGACTTCACGGCTGACGATGCGCGACCCAGCTGGAGCATGCTTGCGGTCGAGCGAAATGAGAGCCAGCGCGGTGGAGAGCGCATTATCGACCGCATCGGCGACGGTCGGCCCGCGGGGCTCGACCGCCTTGCCGGCGTCTGCGGGGTCTGAGGCGCGCAGCTCGATTGACAGAACCGACGGCAGCGCCCAGTTTTTTCCAGGCTCGCCGTCCGGTCCTGCGGTCGGCTTCCAGTCAGCCGGTCCATCGATCAAGGCCAGCAACCGGGGACCCAGACCAGGCAGGATTCGGGACTTCAGATCCTGACCCAGGAAAATACCCTTGAGGGCTGTTTCGACGCTCTCGACGCGGGACCGCTCGGCTTGGGGCACGAACTGCACGCAGGTTTGATAGAGGCCGGGAAGGTCAAGCTCCAGCGAGACGATCGCCAGGGTGGTCGCGGGGACCCGGTCCAGGGGCGGCAGGGGCTCTCTGGGCTCTCTTGGCGGGCGGCCCAGCAGTTCCTCAAGTTTTCGCGGCTCGAAGACTTCGACGCAGCGGAGCTCGATGCGCCCCGAGTTGACGACCAGCGCAGCCCCTGCGGACCGTAGTGACTCGACGTATTTCTCGATGAGGAAATCGCCGTCAGACCTCGGCCGCGAAGCCTTCTTGAGTAGAGGTCTGGCCAGCCGGGGATCGACGTAGAGCCGCAGGAGGGCCCGCTCGGGAAGCCGGCGACTGGCGGCCTCGAGGGCCGAGCGTCTTGCCGCTTCGGAAGCGTTCGGCTCGGCACCGGCGGGCGAACCTTGCTTGCGGTCGATAACCTGCTGGATCTGCTCTTCAGAATTGGAGATCGCCAAGGTGCCATCAGGAAAAAGGACGTAGGCGTCGGGCTGGCGATCGAGGTAGGGTGGGAACTCACGAATGTGATAAGTCGTCCCGTCTCTCTTTCGCTCGACGACCGAGGCCAGCTCGCCGTTCTGTTTCTGAATGAGATTGATACGCTCGATCAGCCGCTTGAGAAGCGCGGAGTCGCGCGCCTTGACGATCAAAATGCCCCGGGCATTCTTGGAATCGGCCGCCGGACCGGCGGGAATCCGCAAGGCAAGGATCGCGGCATCGCCGAAAATTCGGTCGCGAATGTCGGTCAGCTTGACTTCGAGAGCACCCTCGATCTGGTGGCGGGCTTTTTGAAACCGCTGAAATTTCTCGGAGTCAAACCAGGCCTTCACGAGGGGCAGGTTCTGAAAGTCGCGGGCCAGGCGAGACGACAGAATCTCGCGCACCTGGTCGCGAAGGTTGTCCACCGTGACGATGACGCCGCAGTCTGAAGGAACCAGGTTCGATAACTCTCTCGACAGCCGCGGAAGTTCCTCAGCCGGAGCGACCGGAACGATGAAAGTCCCTGTGAGCAGGACGATGAGCATGACGGCCACGCTTCTTGTCGGTTGCCTCATGAGGATGTCTTTTCCTTGGAGACAGGCAAAACGCTGGGATGTCACGGTCAGGCTCCTTTCGAGGCTGGCCCAAGGCGAGTGCTCTCGGGCTTGCCAAGTGACGGCACGCGGAGAAACTCAAGAGCCTGGCGAGCCGACGAGGAGAGTGGACGGAAGCTTGAGGAGACCTCGGAGGCGACTTGCCGGAGCAGATCCGAAGCCGGCGGCGAGCCGGGCGCGGCCTGAAAGATCGAGGCAGCGAAAGCCGGTTCGGGGCCGGTGGCCACGGCGAGAAAGCCGGACGTTGGCAGCGCCGAGGGATCGTGACTGCCCGCGGCCGCCTCGAGCACGTCGCGGCCCAACCCTGCCGCCGGCCGGGACGTCGTCTGGGCCAGGTCCCAGGTCGCGGTGGTCACATCCCAGACCGCCTTGCCGAGAAGCCTGGCATCCGCTGGCCGGGGAACGGATCGACTGTCTGCTGAGAGATCGAGCGACGCCCCACGGCCGGAGTTGTCGCCGTCTCGCTCAGGGTGCGGAAGACGGCCCGGAGCCTTGGTGAGAAGCACCGCGAGCAAGGTGGTCGCGGCGACCATTGCGGCAGCGACCGCCGGCCGAGCCTTCCAGCGGCCGTGCGGCCGACGGGAGCCGAAGTCAGGCCCGGAGTGGATGCAGTCGACCAGTTGCGGCGGAGGCGCCAGTGTTCTGCGATCGCTGAGAGACCAAGCGCGAAGCGCCTCGCGTAGCCTCTGGTGAGAAGCCTGGGCCTGGCAACACCGCGGACACTCGCGCGCGTGTCTCAGGGCGGCCACTTCGAGCTCGACAAGCACTCGCGGTGGGACTTCCAGGCCCGCGAATCGCTTGTAATCGGCCAGGGTTTCGTGATCGAGCAGCCGGTTCCAGATCTCGTCGAATTCCTGGCAGTTCATGACGATCGGTTTCTCCCGAGAGCCGTGCCATGCCGCGCCTTGCCGGCACTTGCCGTGCCCGACCTGCCAGGCCGCACCTTGCCCGTCTGCAGGGTGCTGCGGCCGCTCATTCCAGGCCGCGGCGGGACAGATGCTCGGCCAGCTCGGCACGCGCTCGAAAGAGCCAAGTTTTGACGGTGCCGACGGGCCGGTCAAGGCTGCGGGCGATCTCGTCGCAGGAGAGGCTTTGTTCGTGGTAGAGCTGAAAAACAAGCCGGTATTGGGGGCGGAGCTGGTGCACGGCCCGTTCCAGCTCTCCGGCCAGGTCGTCGGGGTCGCTGGGGCTGGCTCGCGGGTCAGGATGATCGATGGCTGCCGAAACGGGAGCCAGCCTGGGCCGGCGGCTGCGCCCGGCCAGCGCGGTGCGGCACCGGTTGGCGGCAATCTCCAGCAACCAGGGCCGGATGGGCCGAGCGGGGTCGAACCCGAAGATCGCCCGCAGGGCTCGAACGAACGTCTCCTGGGTCGCGTCCTCGGCGTCCTGCCGGTGATTGAGCATCCGCAAGCAGAGCCCGAAGACAACCCCCTGAAACCGCTCCACCAGAAGCTGGATCGCCTGGGGATCTCCCGAGCGGATCGCCTCGACCAGCGCGGGGTCGTCCATCGTCATAGTCAGTTCGCCCGTCCCTATTCCCGGGCCGCCGACAACGCGTCGGACACTCGCTTATACTCCGCGGCAGGCCCCTCCGTTTCAGGATTCGTCCCCCGAAAGGAATTATTCGAGGACCGACCCTCGAATCGGGTGTCTGGGCGGAGCTGTGGGCGCCCCAGAGCGCCGGCCTGGGCTCTAGGACATCGCTTGGCTCTGCCGAGGCGCCCAGTGATGCGATCACGGCTCGAATCGCGCAACTGAATTCCACGTGGCTCCTTAGGCGCTGCGCCTAGCGCGCAACATCGACCCCGTCGGCTGCCAGCAGGGCGGTCAGCTCTTCCGCGGAAAGCTCCTGGAACGTGCGTCCTTGCCGCGCAAGTTGATCCTCGAGCCGCAGGGCGATCGCGTGCAGCTCGGGCAAGTCGATCCGCCAGGCCAGCTCGGCCAGTTCCAGCGGATCAAGGTCGCCGAGCTGCTGACCCTGGCGGTCTAGCTCCAGTTCCATCCGCAAAATGGCCTCACGGAGCTGGGCATGAGTTTCGGCGGAGCCGCCGAAGACCAGGGATTGATCGCTGCGGGTCAACCGCTTCTGGTCATCGAGAGAGTCCAGGCCGAGGCCAATCAAGGCGGCTCGGATGCGGCGCGGTCGTGCGGAGGTTTGCTGCGTCATGGTCATCTCAGAGCGGCCTTTCGCGTGGGGTGCTGAAGGTACTTGCAGGACGAGCACGGTTTCGATCGATCGGGTCGGGCGGTCGTGCTCGCCACGCGTTACTTATCGGACCAGCCCTGCGCTGCGCATAGCTCCGAGATCCAGATTCGACTGGGGCGAAGACACGCGACCGGCAACGGTCTTACGATCCGCCCAGGCATTCCTTCGCGACGTTGCGGGCCACGCGGTAGGCCATTTTGATGGTCATGCCGCGGCCCTCGATCTGATCTTCGCCGTACAGCCGGCCTTCGCTCGAGGGAAGGCCCGCTAGCGCGATCGTGAGGGGTAGCAAGTCCAGGAACTGGCGGTACTTTTGTTGCAGATCAGGGGATGGTGCAGCTGGGTCGGGCACGTGCTTTCTCCTGGTGTCTTCGGGATCGGCGAAGTCTCCGACGACTGTCGTCAGGAAACGGTTCCCGGTGTGGCCGCACGGTCGATCGCGGATTGGAAGACAGTTTTCGCGCCGGCCTTCCGCTGCCACCCGGCGGCCTCATACGACACTAGCGAGCAGACCTCCCCAGGAGCAAGAAGATAAGGCCGACGGAACGAGCAAACCAGACCCCGCGCACGGCCGGACGCGGGCCGCGAGGAAGATCCGGACAACTTGAGCCTTGAGCCGTGGCCTGGCCGGTCCCTGTATGCCTCGATAATATTGCATTGATTTTGCGGCAAAAGTGAGCCGCGACATGTTCCCAGAGAAAGCCCGTCCGATGGAATGCGGGAAGCGGAGTGTGGACCCGTGACCACAATCACGTCGACTGTTCCGGTGAGGACGCCATCAAGCCCGGCACCAGCATCCGCATTCGTCATCTTCGAGGGGGGCGATCAGCGAACCGTCTTCCGGGGAGTCGACTGGCACTCGTACAACCAGCTTTCCCTCGCGACCGGGGAACGCGGATGTATCCGCTTGATCTATGACGGGAAGGATCTGGAGATCATGGTCATCGGAAACCCTCACGAGTATTACAAGGGATTGCTGATCAAGATCGTGAATGCGGTGATGACAGGCCTGGATCTCGACTACGTCGATTGCGGTCAGACCACATGGAAAACCGAGCTTCGCGGTCTCGAGGCGGATCTGTCTTACTACTTCGAGCCCGGTAAGGTCCGGGTGGCCAGAGAATCTCTGGCACGGATGTCCATGGACTCCGCCGACTACCCCTACCCCGACCTTGCGATCGAGATTGACATGTCCCCGACCCAGGTCGATCGCCCGGCCATCTATCGGGAAATTGGCGTCACCGAGGTATGGCGGCTCGTACGTGCCCAGGAGCTTATCATCGAGCAGCTCGGGGCCGACGGATCTTACGTCCCGGTCGAGCAGAGCCGATTCCTGCACATCCGCGCCGAGGACATCCTCCCGTGGCTCAACGATGCGGCCACGGAGCACCCAGCGTCCTGGAATCGCCGCCTGACCGACTGGGCGATGGAGCGGGGACGCCGGGCCTGATCAACGAGCTGGATCACCAGACCTCGTGGGGCGCTGCAAGTCCTCGGATTGAGCTAAATCGAGGGCTCGATCAATGACTCAGCGGGATTCCTCCCGCGGGTGAGGCCGGCTCGAGTCCGAAGCGGCAGGCAGCTTCGGCAATAATGTCATGCACGGCATTCCTCAATCGGCCGGTGTCGGCTCGCCGGCCCTGTCGCCCTGTTGCTCTGCCTCCAATCCCTTTGACGAATTTCACGGAGTTGGTAAGATAGTAATAGTCAAAAAGTTGAATGACGACGATCAGGCAGCCGTGTTGCATCGTCTGCCGCATCATTTCACACCAGCGAGAGTGACATTTTCGGAGGATTTTTTTGAATCGACGAGCGAAGGAGGAACCCGCTTCGGGATTCCGATCAATGGGCCTCAGCCCAATGATGCTCGCAGCTTTGACGCACGCCCGATACACTACCCCCACACCGATCCAGGCGGCTTTCATCCCTCAGGCCCTCGATGGGCTCGATGTCATCGGTCAGGCAAAGACCGGTACCGGCAAGACCGCCGCGTTCGGCATCCCTCTCATCGAGATGCTGGAAGCCCGCTGCCGTGGGCCGCAGGGAATCATCCTGGCTCCCACGCGCGAGCTAGTTCAGCAGATCGTCGGCGAGCTGCAAAAGCTGTCACATGGATACGATATCGCCGTCTGCGGGATCTACGGCGGAGAGCCGATCGAACGCCAGTTGAAGGCCCTGAGCCGGGGAGTCGACCTAATTGTCGGTACGCCGGGCCGCGTTCTGGACCACATGGAGCGGCGCACGCTTTACATGGGTGATATCTGCCACGTGGTTCTCGACGAGGCAGACCGGATGCTGGATATCGGATTCCGGCCCGACATCGAGCGCATCTTGCGGAAAGTTCCCACGCCGCACCAGACGCTACTCCTCTCTGCCACGATCAGCGATGATGTGCGGAAGCTGTCGCAGCGTTACATGTACGAAGCGATCGAGGTCAACCTCTCTCAAGATGAGCCCTCGGTCGAGACCATCCAGCAGTACTATATTTCGGTCAATCACGATCGCAAGGTCGAGCTGCTTGTCCACCTGCTGAAGCGGGACCAGCCGCGCCAGTGCATCGTCTTTACCCGGACCAAGCGCGGAGCGGACCGGCTGGCCGACCGGCTCCGTCGCATTGTGCCGGGCGTGGCGGCAATCCACGGCGACCTGCCTCAGGGGGCCCGTGATCGCGTGATGCGCGGGTTCCGCAACGGCACGATTCCCGTGCTCGTGGCCACCGACGTGGTCGGCCGCGGCATCGACGTCGAGGGAATCAGCCACGTCATCAATTATGACATCCCGGACGATGCCGAAAACTACGTCCACCGGATCGGCCGAACCGGACGAATGGGCAAGGACGGCATCGCCTACTTGTTCGTCGGGCCCGACCAGGGTGAACCCCTTACTGTGATCGAGACGCTCATCAACAAAGTCATACCCGCGCTCTGCGTCGAGGGCTTCGAGGTGAGCAAGTCGCGGTCGGCTCCCGCCGCTCGCGAGCTGTTCAACACGGCAGTCACGCGGTCTCCCGAATTCGCAGCTCGGTGAAGCCTGCCAGCCACCGGCCGACTGAACTTCAATCGGCCGGGCGCTCGAGTGCCCGGTAGAGGGCCCTGGCGTCATCCAGAAGCGGGGCGGGGCCTTGGTCCGGTACCTGCACCGAGAACAAGACCTGATCGCACCGAGCGACGATCAGGGCGGCCTGTTCCGCCACGCACTGGGACCGTGTAAGCTGCCAGGCGACAGCTCGGGCCTCGCTCGCCGTCATTGCGCCCGGCGGACGACCCGTGCCGATCTGCGCATGAGTGATAAGCCCGCCAACGATTTTGCGGGCCAGCTTGCTTTCGTCCTGACCACTGGCCGGCCAGGAGCGAAGTTCCCGCACCATTTGTCGGGCGAATCGTCGAGCTGCATTCTGGCCACCCCAACGTGCGTTCGCTCGCCGCCTCAGGACGAGTGCCAGGGCCAGACCTCCGGAGAGGACGACAAGAACCGAGGCTGTAACCCCACGCTCAACCAGTTCGCGCTGTGGGTCATCGCCGGGGGGCGAGTAATCCAGGCTGCCGGGGTCGAACGACGGAACCGCAACCACGATGATCGGCACGCCCTGGGTCACCTTCGTCAAATAGTGCCGGGACTTGGGATCAAAGGCGGCGATCGCCAGCGGTGGAAGCACAGCGGTTCCCGCCTTCATCGGTCGCAGCCGGTAGACGAATGTCCGCGACTCCGGTTCGCCAGCGGTCTCGTCAGGCAATGACTCCGCGCGAATCGCCAGTGGCAGGCGATCGAACCGGCTCAGATCCGGACGAGCCGACATGCCCCATGCGGCTGGGCCAGAAATCTTGACGCGATAAAGGAACTCCTGGCCCACGCGTCCGGTGGCCGGCGTCAGGCTCGCCTGGAGTTTGAAATCGCCGACTCCTCCTAAGAACGCCGCGGGGCGTCCTTCGAGGGGGACCGGCTCGATCGAGAGCGCGAGTGGCCGGCTCCGGCCGGACTGGCGGTCCAGGCGTACGAGAAAGGGCGGAATCTCGAGCGTGCCAGCCCGCCGGGGCACGACCACGAGGCGGGTGACGAAGAGGTTCTCCGAGATCCCGATTGGGCCAATTCCGGTCGCCGAGATCGGCTTGAACGACGTGCCGGCAGGCCAGACCTCGGCGTGCGCGAGCCGAGGAATGTCGATCGAGGGTCTCTGATCGCGCCCGGCCACTCCCACAGTCAGCTCGATGGCCCCTCCGGTGTAGTATGGTCCCGGGGCCGCTTCCAGCCTCACGCGAAGCGGTCCGGATGTCTGTGCCAGAGACGGGGTACTCAAAACCGCGCCGGGTGTGGCCAGCATGGTGACGGCGGCCAGTGCCACGGAAAGCATGGCATCACCAGTCTTTACGACCATCGCCGGAAGCCGCGGAAGTCGTCTCTTCGGGAAGACGCCGGCGCTGGGCGTCGCGAATATGCTCGAGGGCTAGGTCGAGCCGATCGTCGGGAGATTCTCTCGGCGAGCTCGATGACGATTTGCCGGACCCACCACCGCCCCCGGTTCGCCGTCGCCCATTGGCGCTTCGGTCGTCCGCGATGGTTTCGGAGCGGGTGCCAGGGCCCTCGGTTTGGCTGTCCGAGGCATCAGCTTCCGGGCGCTCTTCATTGCGACGGCCACGCTTGTGGGCGCCGGGACTGCTTCGCCGCTGCTTGGGCGAGGGCTCTGGCCGATCGCTCCGCGGCTCGGGAGCCAGCGCGGGAGGTGCCTGTTCCAGCACGAACTTGCGATTGATCGCCGCGTCTTGCCGGACAGCGTCGAGCCCAGCGCCGGCGGCCGTCGAGGCCAGGCAGTCGTCGTAATGCTCGACTGCTCTTTGAAGGTCGCCCGCCATCAAAGCAGAGTTACCCAGGGCAAAGTCGATCTTGGTGCGCAAGACGGGGCCTGCCCGCTGGCGACCCTCGGCATAACGTTGGATGGCTTCGCCAAAACGGCGCAGGGCAAAGAGGGTCGCGGCGGCGTTGTACCGCGGAATCGGACTTTCAGGGGCACGGTCGATGGCCGCCTCGAACGCAGCCAGTGCATCCGCCAGCCGTCCCGTTGCGTACGCGGCATTGCCGCTTGCGACGAGTTCCGCCACAGTGAGTTTCCCGGCCGCGCCCACCGGCAAGGAAGTGGAGATCGGCCAGACATCTGGCGATCGTTCAGCCGGGCGGCTGCTTCTCATGGCATTCTGTCCGGCGTCTTGCCCGGCGCCCAGGGCGATGAGCAGCCCGCTGCCCAGAACAAGGACGGCTGCGACACGGCTCAAGGCCCATCGCCAGGGATCAATCCGGCCCGCCGGCCAGCATCCCGCGAGGGCGAAGCCCAACGCGGCGGCCAGGAACAGGGGAAATCGCTCGGGACGCTCCGGAACACGGGCGGCCGCGCGCTTGATCTTTGCCACCGGCGCAATACGGGACCGGTAGAGCGTTCCCAAGTCCGTGGAGGCCAGTCCGAGCCGCACGAGAGCGCCATTGGTCCTGCGAGTAATGATCTCGAGGGCCGTGTCGTTGCGCTGCGACCTTACCGTCTGCCCCCGGTACGAAAGCGGCTGGTCTCCGGACCCGGAAGGCACGGAATGACCACGCTCCGCATCGCCGATCGCGACGGCGTGAACGACAACGCCGGCGCCAGCCAGACGGTCGAGCCGGGACTGCCAGCGCCCGGCAAGGTCTTCTCCGTCCGAAAAAATGACGATCGACCGACCGTCCTGGTGTTCTTCCTCTCCGAACGTCTCGAGCGCAGCATCCAGACCGGCTGCCAGGTCCGTGCCGCCGGGCTGCACTGAACCGGGTGTTAGCCGGTGCAGCTCATCGACGACGGCCCCGAGATTCTCCGTGAGCGGATAGCGAATCACCCCGCGACCCGCGAAGGCGACGATCGCGGCCCGATTGTCAGGGTCGGAAGCAAGGGCGGCAATCAGGCTTTCGGCTGCACCCAACGCGACGGCCAGCCGGTTGGGGACGGCGTCCTCGGCCGCCATGCTGCGGCTGACGTCAACGGCGATCGTCACATCGTGGCCGGGAGGTAGCGAAGCAAGGGCGACGGCTCCAAACCGAAGGCGGGCCAGTGCCAGGATCAGAAGCACGGCAGACATGAGCATGCCGAGGGAACGACCAGGCGGTGCCGTCCCACGCTGGTTGAGCGACCGCCAAATTTCTCCGCGCAGCCACCCGGCGCGAACCGTCCAGGCGCCCAGAACGGGGAAAAGCAGCAAGAGCCAGAGGAATTCGCGGTGACCGAAGCTCACGGCACGAGGCTTCTCTTGGCCAGGACGCAACGGGCGAACTGGTCGCCCATCGCCGTGAATTTCTCAGTGCCCGCGGGAATCTGGCCGAATATGATGCCTTCGCTGTCGGACCCGTCATCGTGCGGCAAGGCGCGAACCCTTTGATCCACGAGGTCGAAGACCCCGTAAACCGCACGCAGAGTATTGCCATCATTTCCCTGGATTTCCCTTTGGACGTCAAAAGCCGTCAGTGCCACGTTCAAGTAGATGGCCGTCTCCAGGAGAGCGTCGCGGTAGCCTGGGCGTTTGCTGGCCGATGAGCCGGACACACGCTCGATCGCCTTGGCTGCCCCTCGCACGGCGATCTGGAGGCGATCCAGCAGCGATCGCAGGGCATGGGTGAAACCGATCTCGGGATAATCCTGGGGCGAGAGGTAGGCGTCGACGGCCGCGGTCACCGCGCCGCAGCCGGTATGACCCAGAACGACCGCGAGCCTGAGGCTTTTCTTGAGACTCACGACAGCGTAGTCGATGCTTCCCAGGCACTCCGTGCCCAGCACATTGCCCGCGACGCGGATCACGAACAGCTCGTTGGGAGGCTGGTCGAAAATGCGCTCCACGGGCACGCGGGCGTCGGAGCAGCCGAGAATCAAGGCCGCGGGTGCCTGCGGGAGTGGCGCATCAGCCAAGAGCGGGAACCCCAGCGAGAGCGGGTCGGAGGGGAAGACGATCGACTCCACAGTCACGCCGCCTAGGAGCTCTTTGCGGACGTGCGTGATGATCTGGCGGAACCGTCGGTGGCCGTTTTCAAGCTCGCAGACCGCAGTCTCCGCATCGGCCGCCGGGCGGCGCACGATGGCCGCATGCGGGTCATAACGGTAGATGATATCCATGCGCCATCCCCTCACTGGGTACAACCCCTCGCACGCCCCATCAGCCGGTTCGAGCGTCGGGTCGTTGTCATTTGAGCCTAACGAAAGTGCTCTTCGGGCTCAACGCGCCGGGTGGATTTAGAGGAGCGACGGCGACACCACAGGCGGGGTGACAAGACGGATGTACCTGAGTTGCGGGGACGCCTTAGCGAACTCATTGACACTGGCGCTGCTCGGCGAGTTGCCTATGATGTCCACGGAACTCCGGCGCCGGAGTTGATGACCGAGCCTCTGAGTGACGCATAAAGTGTCAGGAATCGATAGGGGACAGATTGCTCGTTCCGGTTCCAGGCACTGTTCCGCTGTCAGAGACGCTTGACCTTCATCGGTACGTCTATCTTCTTCTCGTCTCTTTTGACTTTGAGCTACCTGGGGGAATAGATCTGTTTTTTTGTTGACAGGCCTGTCTTGCCAGGATTTACTTGGCATATCCAAATCCCGCTTTGAATTCTTCTTAAGGGCGCAGTGAAAAGCTTGATGTCCGGTCGATGGGCTGGATTTCCACGGCCTGAATTGGAAGCGGCAATTCTCTAACCCGTAAATTGGGAGTCAACCGAACACTGACCGCAGCTTATTTCTTCCGGACAAATTGAGGATCACAGGACCATTTCGATGGTATCCCTCAATTTGAAAAGTCCCGGCCATGTCAGGACTTCAACTCATGACCGACAGTTTCGGGACAATCATGTTCAGTCGGTTCTGGAATCGCGTGCTGCAAGATAGGCCTACTGGCGAAGGCATCGCCTCCTGACAAACGGGACTGGCCTCCCGTTGGCGAGCTCGGTAACCGGGGGAGCTGCGAAGCCGAAGGCAGTGAACTGCTGTTCCTGGTCGAGTCGACCCCGACGGTGATGGGCAACAGGTTGCCCACATCGATCTTGCACCCGAGCGATTCAAGGTTGCGCGGGATGTCCCTTTTTGTGACTGCGGTCCAATGGGATGTTTCCTCGGATCAAGAAGACTATCCCATCGGTCTGGTGTGCGTGTGAGAGCGAGAAGATTGGTTCTTATGGGGTTGAGTCCCCGAAGGAGGCTACGATGAGTCGCTGGATCACAACCTTACTGTGGATGATTTTGCTGAACCTACTGATGGTCGCCGGTGCCGAAGCGCAGAATACCGGTAACACCGACAGGTCAGGGAACGGTACTTCCCCGGTGAGCCTCGCGGTCGGGAATCAAACCGGCCAGACGGTGAGCGTTTTCTGGGTCGATTGGAATGGGGTTGAGCAAGGGTACGGTACAATTGCACCGGGTGCCTCGTTCAGCTCGCAAACCTACAACTCTCAGGTCTGGCGGTTCAAGGTCGGCAACAAGACGATCCACGCCCTGCGCACGTCGGATAGTGTCCAGGGGCGCGGTGTTATGTCCACGGTGCTCACGCCCGACATGTTGAACAATACGCCATCCCAGGGCGGCACGGACTCAGGCAGTTCCGCCCCGCCTGCGGCCCCGCCGGCGTCCACCTCCGTGGGTGATACCGGTTCCAACCTCACTTCTGCAGAGGCCGACGAGCTGGTCCAGTATCACAACAAGATTCGCCAGGAGGTAGGCGTCAGACCCGTGAGGTGGTCGCCGACCTTGGCCAAGTACGCCCAGGAATGGGCGGATGAAATTGCCAGGAGCGGGAATGTACGCCACCGGACGCCTTTCCGGTATGGTGAGAACCTCTTTAACGCGCACTACAGCAACCGAGAGGTCGCTGTGGTCGAGAGCGCCCAGTCGTGGTATAGCGAAAAACAGTTCTACACTCCCGGAACCCCCTTCCCGGCTGATTGGGGCAATTTCCAGGCCGGTCATTACACCCAAATGGTCTGGAGTGGCACGAACGAAATCGGAGCTGGCAAAGCGGTCATCCAGCAGGGCGAATACAAAGGCTGGCTGGTCGTCGTCTGCAATTACAACCCACCCGGTAATATGGTCGGCCAAAAACCATACTGACGACGTCCGGCGAGCTGGACTATCCTCAGGGTGATGGCCGGCTCGTGTGGCCGCGTCGGAATCAGCCGACGCGATGTTTACCCCCGATGCGTCGCGGAGTCCTACCTGTCCCGGAGATCCACGCCCCGCTTTCTCGGGGCAGAGATAGTGTGTCACGAAGATAACAAGCCCCGACAAGACCCCAGGCTGCCTCTCAACTTATGCAGAGGGCCTGGGGTTCTGTCAGGGCCTCTGAGGTGTTGGGCAGACTACGCATCGGTTCCCGACACCGTTGGGGAGCCCTCGACACCACGGTTCACTCAGCGACTCAGATTTCTTCTGATTCAGAGACGGCTTCCGGCAGCGTGGGCCGGGGCGAGGTCTCGGTCGAAGGGTTTGATTTTGTCATTTGAGCCTAACGAAAGTGCTCTTGGGGCTCCACGCGCTCTGTGGCTGTGGCGGAGCGACGACTGCACCGTCGAGGCGAGAAGATGGCCATGGGACTTTTTGGGGGAAAGTGGGGCGAAAGAAACGACGAACGGCGTCTACCCCCGGACGCCTTGACATTCGCCGAAGCCGCTGTCTTTTTGATAATGTCGGGTGACGAAATCGTTTTGAATCCAGAGCAGCTTGTTAAACGCCCGCATGGTTCGCATTGCCGTCGACGCATCCAGCGGCAATGAGGAAATCAAGTCCATGAGCACATCGGACAGGAAGCCCATAAACGCGTTCATCTGTACCAGAGGAACATCGATCTCCGGATTGCCGGCGCGCGGCGTGTGGATCTTGCCGACCATATCAAAGTAGGGGACGATTTTGGCGTCAGGGTTCCGTCCCAGGATCTGCATAAAATAGCGTAACAAGTGCTCCTTGCGAAACTGAATCTGCGGATGCGTAGCCGTGATGCCCGTCGGCCCGTCTGGCACGGGACCGTCGTATCCGGACTGGCGCGGCACAAAGTGTCGCGCCGTGGCATCATAAGCAAGTAGCTTGGCGTACGTTCGTTCCACAATCTCCGGAATCAGCGGCCCTAGATAAGGGCCGCTCGCTTGCACCGTCGCCGCATCGCTCGCGTCAAAGCCGATGAACTCGGCCAGATACTCGAAACGATACGCCAGGTTTGATTCCAGACGCTGCTCGTCAATCATCTTCATGGGACCGCGGAACTCCTCAGGCCGACAGTCGGATAAGCTCGACGGGCGGCTCGGCTTCGATCAGTTTCAGGTCGAACTTCTCTTGCAAGATGCGGAAGATCGTCGGCGTGACGAACGCCGGCGGCACAGGTCCCAGCCGGATCCCTTTCACGCCGAGCGCGAGCAGGCTCAGTAGCACTGCGACCGCTTTCTGCTCGAACCACGAAAGCACGATGGAAAGCGGCAGATCGTTCACACCGCAGTTGAAAGCCTTCGCCAAGCCCAGCGCCACCTGCACCGCGCCAAAGGCATCATTGCATTGCCCCATATCCAGCAGTCGAGGAAGACCGGCGACCGTGCCGTATTCATGATTGCGAATGCGGTACTTGCCGCAGCCCAGGGTCAGAATCACCGACTCGCTCGGCGTTTGCTTGGCCAAGTTCGTGAAGTAGTTCCGGCCCAGCTCGGCGCCGTCGCAACCCCCGATCACATAGAACCGCTTGATGGCTCCCGACTTCACCGCCTCGACCACCTTGTCCGCCAATCCCAGGATCACGCTGTGATGAAAGCCGATCGTCGACTCGCGCACCTTGCGATCCTGCAGGGCCGGTGACTTCTTCGCCAGATCGATGACCTCGGAGAAGTCGTTGGTCTTGAGCCGCTTGCCGCCCGGTACCGCGGTGACGCGCGTCGTGAAAAGGCGGTCCTTGTGCGAATCGGGCGGAATCAGCACGCAATTCGTGGTTGCGACGATCGGACCCGAAAACATCGGGAAATCCCACTGCTGGTTTTGCCAGGGGCCGCCGTAATGCCCAGCCAGATGCGCATGCGCACGCAGCTTGGGATAGCTGTGAGCCGGCAGCATCTCACCGTGAGTGTAAACATTCACGCCCTGGCCAGCCGCTTGCTCCAGCAGGTCGGCTAGATCGACCATGTCGTGCCCTGTGACCAGGATGCCAGGCCCGGCCTTGGTTCCTTCGTAAACAGTCGTCGGAGTCGGGGTTCCAAACCGCTCGCAGTGCCCCGCGTCGAGAAGCTCCATGACCCGGACATTCTTCCTGCCGCATTCCAGCACGAGCTCCAGTAGGCTGTCGAGGTCAAAGTTGACGTTCGTGACTGTGGCGAAGAGAGCCTCCTCGATGAACGCGCTGACCGATTCATCGGTCTTTCCTAACCGCCGGGCGTGATTCGCATAAGCCGCCATTCCTTTCACGCCGAAGAGCAGAATCTCCTGCAATGACTGCATGTCGGGATCTTTGCCGCAGACACCGATCTCAGTACAACCGCGGCCGCCTTGAGTTTGCTCGCACTGATTGCAGAACATGAGGGCTCCGATCGTGTTGGGAAGGATCGTCAAAGGCGATATCGGATAAATGGATCTTGTTATCTGCTTTAGGAGGAATCTTAGTCTACTCGATATCGGATGTCAATATCCAGATATCGAGTTTTGCGTGCAGGCAGAGTATCGATTGCGTGATGGTTGGCGTGAGCGAGTTCCCGGAAAGCGAAGCGGGGAAGGGAACGGCCAAGTCGCTCCGACTGAGCAATCACGCGAGGCGATCCAGCCCTTTGCGAATTCCGATCAGTCGCTTCTGTCGCTCAAGCTTTTTTGAACGGTGGAGGCCGGTTTCGCTAAAGGACCCGCATAATCGATACGATCATTACTTTCGGGACGGATGGCCGGCTGATCCGAAGACTCGGAGGTCTTGCAATGTATCGCTGCGTTACGTGCGCGCTTGTGATTGCAGCAGTCATCGCTGGCTCGCAAAGTTGCTGGGCCAGTGATTGGCCCTTCTGGTTCAAGGCTGAGCCGGGGCAGCCGAATACGCTCGAGCAGGTCGGCTGCTCGATTGATTGCATCGAAGCCCAGATTCTCGACGATGGGGTTGTCGTGACCAAGCAGCCCGATGTCTACGGGCAGTCGCGGATGACGATCTACCGCAAGAACTTTGAGCAGCAAATGTACAGCGCGATCAATAACTTCAACGTCGTGCTTTCTGCTCGTGTGGCGCGCTCGGACCAGGCGGCGTTTCTCAGCCAATCGAATTTGCAGGCAGCGCTGACGTCGTCTCCTGCGGCCGGCAGAGGTAGAACTGCTCGCGGGGGTTCGGCCGGGGCAGCCTCGTCGAACACAACGGTCGTGACACCAACAACGTCCGGATCTGGCTCCGGTTCCGGTTCCCCCGGGGGTGGCGACTCCTCCGGAGGCTCGAGTTCCGGCATCGTGCCCAACGCTCTTGCGGAGAACACGATTTCACGCTCCGGTCCCTTTAGCGGCCTGGGCGGCCAGCCATTCAGCAACATGGGTGGCGCGTACGGCCTGGGCCTGGAGCCGACTATTTATCTCGACCAGCTCGCCAACTTTCAATCCCACCTCAACGACATTCGCCGTATCAACATGGGCGACGACATCGCCGACGCGGCGGGCTATGGCTTGTACCTGCTCCGCATCCCCATCTCGATCCAACCCGGGCACTGCACCGGCAAGGGCCATGGAGCCATTCTTCAAGCGACGATACGCCACGACTTCGGTCCGGATTTCCTCTACACGACCATGCGCAACCTTGTCATCAACGACCTGGTGGACCAGTTGACTCCGGTGGTCTACGAGCTGATCCGGTCGAATTCGCTGGATAGCCTGACTGAGGCGGGGTCGAACAAGAAAATAGAGACATACTATGGTCTTAGGAAACGGTACAGGCACGCATTAGAGCATCTGGATCCGGGGCTGCTAAAGCGTTGGAGGTGTTATCTCATCTTTTTGAACGACAAAGACATATCCAATCTGAATAGCCCACCGGTCAAATCCGACTGTGAGGTGAAGAAACAGAGTTACCAGGCCCCTTATGCACCGCTTCAGCCTTACACACAAGAAAAGCGCACGAGCGAGCCGTCCATCAATGACACACCCGAGCAGATTCTCACAGAGGCTCATCCCGAGGGGTTTGGCAAGGCGATGGACGCAATTTCAAGAATGACTCCCGCTTCGATGGCGACGACGCGGTCGAATGAGCGCAGCTATCCGGTGGCAGCGACTGAAGTCGATAACGTCTTCATCGAGCAAAACCTCGTCGTCCTAGCATTCAGCGCCAAGGCAGCCATCCAAACAAAAACGCCCCGCGCCTCGGACGTCCGCGCATTCCTGCGCCGCGAGCTTGAGAGCGCCTATGATGTGATCTCGCAGCTCTACGGAGGCGGGGACGACAACGCGGCACATATCGTTTCGCAGTTCGAAGAGAACGTCGAGCAAATCGCAAGACACGTTCGTAATCGGGAGTGGTTTGAGCTTTACCACGATTACGATCGGCTCACGCGTTCGTTGCCTGGCTTCTGGGGATATTTAGAAAAAAAAGACCCACGTTCGCCCAACATGACGAGGAGCGACCCCTATGATGCGTTCATCAACCCCACGACGATCTGCTGCTACGCGACCGCCGTCGAAGCCGGCCTTCTCGATCAGCAGCTTCGCGTCGATATGAAGCGAGTGCTCGGCAAGGAAGGTGCTGACGGCAACGAGATCGACGGCATGCGCTTTTACTCTCGCTATCCCGGCAAGGAGGTCGAGGAGAAGTTCCAGGAGTATATCAAGAAGCGCTGGCCAGTGATCACATTCGCCGTCGACCCGTTCGTCGATGAGCAGAACATCGCCGATGCGACCAGCATCCGGCGCGATCTCCAACTTGCCCTGGCGTTTGCCTTTTCCACGGGGCAAATCAACTTCCGCCAACTCCTCCAGTTCCAGCGGCGCATCGAGTTCGACGCCGAGACCATCGCCCTGAACCGGACCATCACGTCATTTTCCCACGGAAACGACACATTCGGATTCCGATTCACGCCGCGATATCAAAATCCGCCGCCGGAAAAAAACAACTTCCAGGTCCTGTATAACCAGGTTGTCAAGGGAGGGCTCGGAAGATACTACCAAATCGACAACAGCAAGCTGGAGGCAGGCCAGCGCGAACTAACAGCCGTGGTGATCATGCCGTCGTTCCTCCAAAGCGTGAAGATGGACGTGACGGGCAACTGGTTCGGGCTCCGCAATCCGGAGCATCTGAAAATACCAACTCCGCGGATGCTCGAGGAGGAGCACAAGGTTGTCGAGCTCAACGAAGCGCTCGCCTGCATTCACGACCACAAGCAGTACCGGGGCGATACGGTTGATCGGCTGGCGACGAGGGTTCACCAGATCGAGGCCATGCTGCCCATGCAAACCCATGAAGTTCGTGTTCCTTACGAAAACACGCTCGGTGGATTTGCCCTCTTCCAGCAAGGGACCACGTCGCTCGTGCCCCATCTCGACGGTTTCGAGGGTGCCGAGGCGATCGAAGAGGGTAAGGATGTCGAGCTCATGCTCTTCGGCAAGCACTTCAGCGTCCAAGAGACACATGTGATCGTCGGTGGGAAGTACCTTACCGCCACTGATCTCGACGCCCAAAAGAGCCTTGACGCAGCCAAGGCAAGCGTGGATGCGGCATCGGCAAGCAACGATGCAGCGCAAATCAGTTTGACGGCGTCGTTCCCGACAGCGCCTTCATCACAGCAGGGCAAGGACAGCTCGGCATCCGATACCTCAGCAGGTGGGACGAAGAGCGGCACTACACCGTCGTCTGGCGGGCAGAAAGGCGGCTCAACAACGTCGTCTGACGGGACGCCTTCAAAGGTCGCCAGCGCGAACAGCAGTGCAACCGCCGCTCATTCCAAGGCCGCCTCGGGGCATCTCGCCGCTGCCAAGAAGAGCGTAAGTGCAGCCGGTACCAAGGCTGGGGCGGGCAATGTCGCGTCATCACTCACAGGCGCCACGACACCGGCCAATCCGTCCGTCGATGTCATCAGTCGCGAGGTCCTTCGAATCTCGATTCCGTCAGGGGTACTCAAGACAATCGTGCTTGATGCCGACGGTAAGACGCAGCAGACCTACGTCGAAATCTTCGTGGCCACGCCCAACGGCATCTCGAATCGCTTGCTGGTACCCTTCCAGGCTGCGGGAGACACAGCCAAAGCGCAGAAGCCGAGCTTCGGCTACACCCTCGGATCTAGCGCGCTCAAGATCACTTACTCGGGAGGCCCGGTGACCCGTGACGCTCAAGGTAAGTTACTTAAGCTCGGTCAATTGCAGTTCGATCCGAAGCTCAGTGATCAGACACTCACGATCACGCTCGAAAGCGATTTTGGCATCGCGCCCACGATAATCGATTCCGAGTTTGAAGCGACGATCGCCGGCGACAACCAGAAGACGACGTTCAACGTGAACAACATCCCGGGGAAGAAGGGTGTCTACAAACTCCAGGTGAAGGACCTCGCCGAGGCCATACAGAAAGACACAACGGCATTCGGGAAGATCATGGGCAATCTCGATTCCAACCCGACGCTGCCGGTGACCGTTTACTTGACACCGAGGATTCGAGTCTTTGACCAGGTCCTCGACAACCAGCAAGCCGGCGGAGGAGACGTCGAAATCATCCGAAGTAAGGCCAATGGCGATCTCGTCCTGACCATCCAGCTCAACCCAATTCCCATGCCTAGCGGACCTTCCTCGCCTCGTGCCTCGGATTCTCCGAATCAGAACCAACCCCATCAAGCCGGACCGAGTGAAGGTGAAGCGGCACCGCCGCCGCCGGAGGCTCCAGACAATTCCGGAGCTCGCCTTGCGCCCCCACCGGGCAGTCGCAGCCCTTTCGCGCCGCTAGGCGCGCCCCACAGTACGACGACCCGAAAGGACAATAGGCTGAAGCGATCGAGCTACGTTCCGGCTCCCAGGCCCCCGAAGCCGCCAACGGCTCAACAAAGGCAGGGCGCCACTGACAAAGAGGAATAGAGGACCATCACTAATTCGCGGCGCGGGCCAAGCAACCTGGAGAACATCTCAGACGACACTCACGGAGCGTAGGAATCAGACCGGAGTTGAGTTTCATTGTCCAAGAGGCCAAGCCCGAGGACGCGGGCGCACTTACTGGCAAAGGAGTTTGAACCCGACGGAACCCTCTGACCGCGAGGGAGAAGCGGTTTACATCGTGAGTGGTCCGGATCAGAATGATCGTCATGTCGTATACTCTCCGTAGTGGCGATTCTCGACCTTCGCGCGATGAGAAAAGCCGGCGGCGGGTTCGATGTCACAGAATGTCACACTCACAGCAAAGATTTTCTCGAAAATTCAGCAAAGCTCTTAAAGGTTCTGCTTGGTCCGGGCGGGAAGTTGCGACGGGGAAGGCAAAACGATCATCAACAAATCCCCGCGCAAGCTGGGTAGGCTTATAGATCTCATTGTCGACACAAATGCTGCGACGTGAATGATCGATACAACCCGATCTGAACCACGGAAGGCACCGAGAGCACGCAAAGGGAGCGGCCTGGAATCATGGTGCCTCAGCCGCCGTTTCGATCCTGAGCTCCGTCACTTCGCTGACCTTCACGGCAGCCTGCGCAGCGGCCCTGAGACCAGCAGTCGGTCGAGGATCAAGAGGGCCAACGCCAGGCTGGCCCAGGGGGCGTAGTGCTCGTCGTAGCGGGTGCGGATCTCGCTTCGGATCGTGCTCTTCTCGAGGGCGCTGATGGTCTGGAAGACTTCGCTCAAGGTATGGGCGTCGGCGGCGACGAACGACCGGCCGCCGGTGATCGTTGCCAGCCGTTCCAGTAGCGCGATGTTGGGGCCCTCTACCTCGACCAGGACTGGAAGCTTTGTGTCGGGATGGGTGCCCGGGACGATCCCTCGGCCGGGCTGACCGATGGCGATCGTGTGCAAGGTCATGCCCAGGTCGCGTGCCAGGATCGCCGCTTTTTCGGGGTCCAGCGGATGAGGCACGGCCGGTTCGTTGTTGCCGTCGGTCAGCAGCACCACGACCCGCTTGGTCGGCGTGGTCTTCCGCAGGGCGTCGAGGGCCATGGCGATCGCATCGCCGATGTTCGTTCCGTCGTCGCCGGGCCGGGCGGGACGAATGGCAGCGACCTTCTCGATCAGCACCCGATGGTCGAGCGTGGGGGGACACGTCAGGTCGACGTAATTGGCGAAGACGACCAGCCCGATGAGATCGTCGGGACGGCCCTCGACGAACCTCACGAATGTGGCTTTGGCCGCCTCCCGCCGGCTTTGGGGATGGTTGTCGTGCCCCGCGGCGAAGTCGGTCCGCTTCATGCTCGAGCTCTGGTCCAGCGCCGCCACGATGGCGACGCCCCGGCCCGCGATGCGGGTCACGCCGCCGACTGTCTGAGGCCGCGCCAGCGCCACGGCCAGCGTGCCCAGGGCAAGCCCGCGCAGGAGGGCCGGAACAGGGCGCAAGATCGAGCGCCATGAGCGCACAGTCCGCCCCTGCGGGAAACCGGAAAAGCCAGGCCAGAGAATCCGTGGCCGGGCGCGGTCGAGGACCAGAGGCAAAGGAAGCAAGACCAGGAGCAAGAGCCAGCCGGGATGGGCAAATTGCATGACAGAGGGTGCGAAGTGGGTATTCGATCGTGCCAAAGGACAAGAGTTCGATTGTGGGTTCGACGCCGAGACGGTGTCATCGCCTTTGGCTAATCAAAACCTGCCGCGCGGCAATGGCCCTGGCCAGGGCGTTCTGGGGGTCCGGATCAAGCACGGTCAGATGGCCCATCTTGCGTCCCGCGGCCGGCTTTCGCTTGCCGTAAAGGTGAATTTTGATGGCCGGATCGAGGCGCAGGGCGGCCTGCCAGCGGGGCTCGCCGCCAGCCCAGAGATCGCCCAGCAGGTTGGCCATTGCGGCGGGCATGACCAGGTCAGTCGGGCCCAAAGGCAGGCCGCAGACCGTCCGCACTTGCTGCTCGAACTGGCTGGTAGACGAGGCTTCGATGGTCAGGTGCCCCGAATTGTGAGGGCGAGGGGCGATCTCGTTGACCAGTAGCCGCCCGCCTTCAGTCAGGAAGAACTCGACACACAGGACCCCCACCGTCCCCATCGCCCTTGCCACGGCCAGCGCCAGGTCGCGAGCCTCGAGCGAGACGATCGGGCCCACCGGCGCAGGCATCACAGTCGAATTCAGAATGTGCTTTTCGTGATGGTTCAGGGCGACCGGATAGGTCAAAGCGCTGCCGTCGTGCCCACGGGCCACGACGACCGAGAGCTCAGCGGCAAAGTCGACCCAAGCCTCGGCCACGCACGGTGCCCGGCCCAAACTCGACCATGCGGACGACGCGAGGGCGGCCTGCGTGACGAACACCTGACCCTTGCCGTCGTATCCCGAGCTGGCCGTCTTGAGGATCAGAGGCAGGCCAAGCTCGCTCACCGCTCTTTCCAGCTCGTGATCAGTGCGGACTGGTCGCCAGGGCGCGTGGGGCAACCCGCAACGGGACAGGAAGCTTTTCTCGCGGAGCCGGTTCTGGCTGGTCCAGACGGTTCGCCATCCTGGCCGGACAGGCCGCTTGCGGGCCAGCCAGCGCATGGCGGGCGCCGAGACGTTCTCGAACTCGACAGTGATCGCCTGCGCCTCCTCGGAAAAAGCCTGGAGAGCCGGCAAGTGGTCGGGAGGGCCGACCACGGTCCAGTGGGCGACTTGGGCCGCGGGCGAATCAGCGGTCGTGCTCAGGACGCCGGCGCGAAAGCCCATCCGCTGCGCGGCCTGAATGAACATCCGCCCAAGCTGCCCGCTGCCGATGACTCCCAACGTCGCGGGAGGATAAAGAACCAAGGCCTCGTGATCGTGCACGCGCAGGCCGGCCGCGAAGACGGTGCCCTTCTCTTTACCGGCGACCGTCCTCATTCGGGTGATTCCCCCACAGCAGCGGTTTGAGCCTCGCGGAAACGTGCGAGAGCGTCTCGGATCGCCGGGTACTTGCGCGCCAGGATCGCCGCGGCCAGAAGTCCCGCGTTGACAGCGCCGGAGACGCCGATGGCCAGCGATCCGACCGGCACGCCGCGCGGCATCTGGACGATCGAGAGCAGTGAATCGACACCATGCAGCGCTTTGCTCTGGACGGGCACACCCAGTACCGGCAAGATCGAGATCGCCGCCAGCATTCCGGGCAGGTGCGCCGAGCCCCCTGCTCCGGCGACGATCACTTCCAAGCCCCGCCGCTCGGCCTCCTTGCCGTAAGCGAAGAGCCGCTCGGGCGTCCGGTGCGCCGAGACGACCTTGCTTTCGACCGGAATGCCCAGCTCGGTTAAGATGTCGACGGCGTGGCGCATGGTTTCCCAGTCGGATTTGCTGCCCATCACCACCCCGACGACGGGCGTCCGGGGAACCTCCGGCGTCATGACCACGGTGGCCTCGCCTTCGAATTCATGCGCCCCCATTGGGATCCGCGCCGATCGGCCCGGGCGCCGGCTCGCCGCCCTCACCCGCCGGCCCCTCCTCGATCGCCACCAGTTCAGCGATCAGCCGCGAGTCGATCTCGTGGCGCTTGTTGTCGCCCGAGTAGAAGGTTACCTGGCGGCCCCTTCGGTCGATGGAGGCGAACTCGGGATGATCGACCGTGAACGACCGGCCGTCGACGAGCACCATCGTGAAGGGCCGGAAAGGCCGCCGACCGATCTCCAGCGAAAACTGGTTGAGCGTCATTCGTCGCTCCGGAAATTCCAAGGCATGTCGGCTGGCACGCGCACTTTCAGCAGCACTATCTGCCTCTCATTGGTTGATTTTACCTCACGTCGCAGGGCTGACGCCACGGGAACCCTTGGCGAGTGGGAGCCGGACTGCACCCCTGGCGAATTGACCGCCGCGTGGCCACCGGCGAGAATACGTGAGACGTACAGAAGTGACAGCGAGCTCGATGACGAGGAGAGGATGACACATGGCCCAAGACGTGATCCGGCTGGGCGTGATTGGCTGCGGGGGTTTCGGCCTCTACGCCTTGCAGCAATTCGCCCAAGTGCCCGGGGTGACGCTGGCTGGGATGGCAGGAACGCATCGCCCAGCGGCTCTCGCCGCTGCGCGGCGGTTCGGAATCCCCGACATCGAGGATGTTGGCCGGCTGGTCTCGCGTGATGACATCGACCTGGTCTACATCGCGACGCCTCCGTTTTTGCATCATTCCCAGGCGATCGAGGCTTTGCGGGCAGGGAAGCACGTCATTTGCGAGAAGCCGCTGGCGATGACGGTGGAAGAAGCCGACGAGATGATCGCCCTGGCTCACAAACAGGACCGGCTGCTGGTGGCCAACCTGATGCAGCGGTACAACCCGGTGGCGGCCGCGGTCGGCCGGCTGGTCGAGTCCAGAGTCCTGGGCGAGCCGCTCCACGGCACCTTCGAGAACTATGCCTCCGATGAGAACCTGGGACCTGAGCACTGGTTCTGGGACCGCTCGAAAAGTGGCGGCATTTTCGTCGAGCATGGCGTGCATTTCTTCGATCTTCTGGCTAGCTGGCTGGGCCCCGGCCAGGTCGTTGCGGCCCAATGCGGGCTACGGCCGGGGGCTTCGCCGCCCCTGGAAGAGCACGTGAACTGCACGGCGCGCTACGGCCAGACGGTGCTCGTAAGCTTTTACCACGGGTTTCACCAGACCGGGCGGATGGATCGCCAGGAGCTGCGCCTGGTCTTCGAGCGGGGCGATCTGACCCTCTTCGACTGGGTGCCCACGCGGGTGCGCGTGCACGCGATCGCCGACGAGGCGCAGACCCGCGCCCTCTGCGACCTTTTCCCCGGCGCCAGGCTGGATGTCTCGTTCTCTTACGGTCCTGGCGATCGGGCGTGCCAGGGGCGGCACAAAACCCTGGACGTCTACCAGATGCTCGAGCTCTCCTGGGGCGAAGGCACGAACAAGTCACACCGTTACGGCGAGCTGCTACGCGCGATGCTGACCGATCAGCTCGCATGGGTTCGCGATCGCTCCCACACCCGCACGATCACCGAGGAGAACGGCCGCGACTCGCTGGCAATGGGCTGTGCAGCCGACCGGATGGCCCAGCATTCCTGAGCGGCAGACTGCTCTTTTTTGTGTCGCGTCGCGAGCCGGCTAACGGGGCGCAACAGAGTCAAGGAGCCCGATCATGCCTTTGAAACGCTTGTACGAGCGCTTGCTGCTTCGTCCTTCCGACCTCAAGTCATCACGCGACGACTTCGAGGTCGTGGGCGTCTTCAATCCGGGCGCGGTGCGCGTGGGCGATGAGGTCATTTTGCTGGTGCGTGTCGCCGAGCAGCCCCGCGAGCACAAAGAGGGTTACACCGGGCTGCCTCGCTGGAACAACCACGGCGAGCTGGCGATCGACTGGGTGGACAACCAGGAGCTCGAGCCGGTCGATCCTCGCGTGGTCCGGCGGAAGGCCGATGGACTGGTGCGCCTGACGTTCACATCCCATCTCCGGGTCGTCCGGTGCGGCGATGGGCGCAGCGTTCGTGAGATCACTGACGTCCGGTTCCTGCCCGACTCCGAGCTTGAGGAGTTCGGCGTCGAGGACCCGCGGATTACGCCGCTTGAGGGTCGCTACTATTTTACCTACGTTGCCGTGTCGCGCCACGGTGCAGCGACGGCGCTTGCCTCTACCACCGATTTCCGCGACTTCTGGCGGCACGGGGCAATTTTCTGCTGCGAAAACAAGGATGTGGTTCTTTTTCCGGAACAGATTACCGGTGCCTATGTGGCCCTCCACCGTCCCAACCCGGCAACCCCGTTCTGCCGGCCTGAGATGTGGATCGCCTGGTCGCAGGACGTCATCCACTGGGGCCATCACGGCGTGCTTCACGGCGGTGGCGCTGAGTGGGAAACCGGGCGGGTCGGGGCCGGAACCCCGCCCCTGCGCGTCCCCGACGGATGGCTCGAGATCTACCATGGCAGCCGCCACACGACGACCCCTGGCGCCGTGGGCAAATATTCCACCGGCGCTTTGCTTCTGCATCCGGAGAACCCCTTCAGGATTCTCCGCCGGACGCCCCAATCGATCTTCGAGCCGACTGCCGACTTCGAGCGCCAGGGCTTCGTGCCCGATGTTGTCTTCCCCACCGGCGTCATCGAGAACCGAGAAACGCTTCTCATTTATTATGGCGCCGCGGACACGTGCACGGCCGTTGTCGAGTTCTCGAAGCAGGAACTCTACGCCGCGATGGTCGAAGTTTGAGCGAAGCTGTCCTTGCTGAGCGCCTTCTGGAACAAGGACCCTGAGCCCTTTCGCGGTCTCGGCGAGCAGGCTCATGGAAATTCATCAATGGACGGTTCTGCGTCCATTCGTACAACCGCATTTCGATCCACCAAGGGGGTAGACCGGGCCCAGCGAGCGACAAGAAGGCTGGGGCGATCAGCGAGGTCTGGCTGGATGGCAGCCAAACGAGAGGCGAGGGCTATAGTGGTTTACGACTGCGTTGCGGACAGGGCGGTGCCTGAGCCCTGCAAGGCGAAGGTGGTCGGAACGGCCGGATGAGGGGGCTCAATAACGCGTGGTCCTCATATCCCTCATCCGCCGCTTCGCGGCACCTTCTCCCGGTGGGAGAAGGTATGACCACGAGCGGCTCCTTCGATTGATGTAAGCAACGCATGAGCAAACCGCGGTAAGCAACCAGTCGTTTATACGGGCGGTCCTTTGATCTCTTGCTGGTCAACGGCCGGTGCAGGGAGGTTTGCGTGAAATCCGCCAGCCAGCCAAGAAGAGAGAGGCAAGACGGCTGTGCCTCGAGCCCGGCAGGCCGGAAGTGTGCGAAACTCTTGCGATCGCTTTCGATTGCTTGAACACAGTATACTTGACGCATCGCAACCGGTGATGCCACGTCTTGACCAGGAGAGTGCACCGTGAATCCCACCGTCTTTGCCATGCGACGGCCCATCACGATGCTCATGCTCGTCGTGGCCCTGATCAGCGGCGGAGTGCTCGCCTACAAGCGCATGCGCGTGGACATCTTTCCTTCGCTCAATACGCCCAAGATTTATGTCTTCCTTGACTATATTGGCATGAGTCCCGATCAGGTCGAGGGCTTTATCGTCAACCAGCTTGAGCTTTATTTTCAGTATGTCGATGGCATTCAGGACATCAACACTCGGAATATTCAGCAGGTTGCCCTGTGCGAGCTATCCTTTTTCCCGGGCACCGACATGGGTCAGGCGATGGCCCAGGTCGTGGCGATGTCCGACCGGGCCATGTCATGGATGCCCAAAGGGACCTTGCCCCCCATGATCATGCGGATGGACGCCGGCAGCGTGCCGGTGGGCTATCTGGTCTTCGAGAGCAAGGAGACGTCGATCGGAGCGCTGGGAGACCTGGCCCAGAACGTGATCCGGCCGCTGGTGCAGAAGTTCGTGCCCGGCACGGTCGCGATCTCGCCGTTTGGCCCGAACATGCGCTCGATCGTGATCAACGTCAATCCCGACAAGCTGCTGGCGTACAACCTGACTCCGCAGCAGGTCAGCGATGCCCTGGCCAAAGGCAACACGATCATTCCGGCGGGGAACATCTACATCAAAGATTCGATGCCGATGGTGGCCAATAACGCGACGGTCGTGGACATCCAGCGGCTGGGCGATATTCCTCTCAGAAAAGGGCTGAACGTCTACCTTCGCGACATCGCCACCATCCAGGATGATACGGATATTACTTATGGATATGCGCTTGTCAATGGCAAGAAGTCGGTCTATCTGCCGATCATCAAGAAAGACACGGGATCGACGCTGACGGTCGTGGCCGACATCCATAAGGGGATGCACCTGTTTCGCGAAGCCGTGCCCAAGGATGTCACGGTGAACTTCGAGTTTGACGAGTCGCCCACCGTGCTGGCGGCCGTCGACAGCGTGGCCACCGAGGGTGCCATTGGCGCGGCGCTGACCGGGCTAATGATTCTGCTCTTCCTCAGGGACTGGAGGAGCGTCGTGGTCGTGGTCTCGAACATCCCACTGGCTCTCATGGGGTCGCTCTTCGGACTCTGGGTGACGGGAAACACGATCAATATCATGTCGCTGGGCGGGATGGCGCTGGCGATTGGCATCCTGGTCGACGAGTCGACGGTGACCGTCGAGAACATACACGTCCAGATGCAGCGCACGGAAAACATCGCCTCGGCGGTGCTTCACGGCAGCCTGATCACGGCGGTTCCGCGGCTCTTGGCGCTCTTGTGCATTCTGTCGGTGTTCATTCCCGCGTTCATCATGGCCGACCCGCTGCGGTCATTGTTTATGCCCCTCACTCTCGGCGTCGGCTTCGCCATGATCTCGTCGTACCTCCTCTCCAGCACCTTTGTTCCGATCATGTGCGTGAAGCTACTAAAGCCCATGGGGCACCAGGATGAGGAAGGCGGAGTCTTCGGCAAGATTCTCGGCTCGTATCGCAAGGCAGTCGGCGCGTTCGTGGGCCTTCGCTGGGTCATCGTGCCGGCCTACCTCGCGGCGTGTGGACTCGTCCTCTGGGTGCTGGGAATGCAGATCGGCACCGAGCTTTTCCCCCAGATTGATTCCGGTCAGTTCGTGCTCCGATTCCGGCCGCCACCGGGTTCGAACTTCGAGCTGACCAGGCAGATGGCCGTCAAGTGCATCGAGGAGATCGAGCGCGAGGCGAAACCGGAGAACATCGAGATCACGATGGGTTTCGTGGGCCAGGTGGCGCCGAACTTCGGCATCGACAACATGGTGCTGTTCATGCGCGGGCCGGACGACGGCCAGCTCCGCGTGGCCCTCCGCGAGGACAGCGGAATCAAGCTCGACGCGTTTCGCGAGCGGCTCCGCAAGGTCCTTCCCGATCGCTTGATACCGTGGCTGGCGCATCGGCTGGAGCAGGGAGGTCTTGTCAAAGCGGAAGCCGAGCGGCAGGCGAAGCTCTCGACCTTCGGTTTTGAGCCCGGTGACATCGTGACCAGCGTGATGAGCTTCGGTTCACCCACGCCGATCGCGGTACGCGTGGTCGGCACCGATCTGAAGCTGGTGCGCCAGCATGCGGAGAAGATCGCCGGCGAGATGAAGCGCATCTCGTTCTTGCGCGATATCCAATTCCAGCAGCAGCTCGATTATCCCTCGGTCGAGGTTGACATCGACCGAGAGAAAGCGGGGCTCAGCGGTGTGATGGTCGAGGATGTGCGAAACGCTCTTGTCATGGCAACAGCTTCGACGCGGTTCGCCAATCTCAACTACTGGGTCGACATTAAGACCGGCTTTGATTATCTGGTGCAGATCCAGATACCTCCTCTGCGGCTGGACAAGCCCGAAGACGTCGAAACCCTCCCCTTGGAGTCGGTCAACCCCCTGGTCAACTTGATGGTTCGTGACGTGGCGAGGGTCCGCAGGGGGGTGCGATCCGGCGAGCTGGACCGCGACATGTCGCAGCGCTACCTGACCTTGGTGGCCAATGTCGAGGGTGAGGACATGGGCCGGGCGTCACGCCAGGTCGCCGAGGCGATCGCGGCGGCCGGCGAAGTCCCCCGCGGCGTGCGTGTTGAGCCCATGGGCCAGCTTCCGCCCATGAATGAGATGTTCCAGGCCCTGGGCGTCGGCCTGGGGGTCGCCGTGTTCGTGATCTTCGTGCTTCTGACAGCGTATTTTCAGTCGCCTCGCCTGGCCTTGATCTCGATTGGCTCGGTGCCGGGGGTGCTTGCCGGCATCGCGACGATGCTTTACCTCACGGGCACGTCGCTGAACATCGAGTCGTTCATGGGCTCGATCATGTGCCTGGGCGTCTCGGTGTCGAACTCGGTCATGCTCGTGACATTCATGGACGAACATTGGAAGGGAGGGGCCGCATCGACCGACGCGGCCACGGTCGGCGCTGGCGAACGCCTGCGGCCGATCTTGATGACCGCCTGTGCGATGACCGTGGGCATGGTGCCCATGGCGTTGGCGCTTGAGCGCGGCAGCCAGATGCAGGCGCCCCTGGGGCGGGCGGTGATTGGCGGACTCGTCATGTCGACGTTCGCCACGCTCTTGGTCGTGCCCTCGATCTTCGCGCTGGTGATTGGCCGCAAAACTTACGGCTCGCCCTCGATTTACCCGGACGATCGCGAGAGCGTTCATTACGACCCGAATGTCTTCGCCCACGATACGGAAAAGGAAGCGGTCGCACATCCCGTCGCGGAGGACGCACACGAACTGGTGGTACATCACACCGATGACGAGATCATCGGGTTTCTCAGAAGCATGCTCCATGAGATCCGTGCCAAGAGACAAGAAATGCTCACGCACCACAAAGTGGACGATCTATTGGGCCCGCTCGGTTTCGCCAAGGACAAATCCTCCGGTGACGAGACCAGCCAGGGGCAGCATGCCCACCGTCATCAGGGGCCCCGCTCAAAGGGCAACAAACACGACGCCGACGGCGGTCATACAGCGTGGCCTGGTAACGACCCGTCCCAGGGTGGACCCACATCTCAGGGAGACTCCTGATGCACCGACTGCTCATGTGGTGTCGACTGCGGACATCGAAATTCGAAGCCTTTCCCAGAGTTGAGAAACGGAACGGCCACTTGTTGACCGGGAGGTCCCCGATGCGACCCGCGCACCGGCCCTTGACTGCTGATCGTGGTCCTGGCCTGTATCTTCTGGTTTTTTGCCTGGCGGCTGCTCTCTCGGCGTCAGGATGCGGCCACAAGGAAAAATCACGTTACACGAGCGTCGCCAAGCCCCCGACCGTGCGGGTGATACAACCGCAGGTCCGCAAGATCGTCCGCGTCGTCGGGCAGCCCAGCTTCATCGAAGCCTACGAGCGGACCTCGGTCTATCCCAAGCTCACCGCTTACATCGAGAAATGGATAGTGGACATCGGCGATAAGGTCAAGAAGGGCGACGTGCTCGCCACGCTCTTCGTCCCCGAGCTCGTCGAAGACTACGGGACCAAGAAGGCGACCGTCAAGCTCGATAAGGAGCGCGTGGAACTGGCCCGCAAGAAGGTGGAAGTGGCTGACGCTGACGTCCGCGCAGCGCGGGCTCGCTTGGACGAAGCCCGCGCCATCCTGGCCAAATACCAATCGGAAGTCGATCGCTGGGATACGGAGGTCAAGCGTCTCACGCGCGAGGTCGATCGCGGCGTGGTCGACCCCCAGATCCTGCTGGAGTCGACCAACCAGTGGAAGTCGAGCGCCGCCGCACGTGACGCCGCAAGGGCATCGATCCAGAAGGCGGAGGCGGAGCTGCTCTCCGACGAGGCCAGGCTCGCCGAGGCCAAGGTTGACGTCGCGGTGGCCCAGGCCGCGCTCTCCGTGGCCGAGAGCGAGGCGAAGCGGCTCGAGGCATGGGTGGGCTATCTGACACTCAGCGCACCCTACGACGGCGTGATCGTGGCCCGCAATGCCAACACTTTCGACTTCGTCACGCCGGCCACGGGTGATCCCACGGCAATGCAGCGTGGTCCCTACCTATCATCCGAGCGTGCAGCGCCGATCTACGTGGTTGACCGGACTGATATCGTCCGCATCTTTGTCGATGTCCCCGAGCAGGACGCCAACTACGTTCAGATCGGGACGAAGGCGACTGTGGTGGCCAGGGCATACCGCGATGAACCGATCCCCGGGTCAGTGACACGAACCTCCTGGGCACTGAATGTCAAGAGCCGCACGCTCCGCGCCGAGATCGACCTGCCCAACCCCGGCAGTCAGCTTCTGCCGGGGATGTATGCTTACGCCAACGTGATCATCGAGCGGCCGGGTGTCCGCGCCATTCCCGTCGCCGCGCTAACCTACAGCGGCGATAAGACATTCTGTTGGCGCTACCTTGATGGCCGAGCCGTGCGGACCGAGATCCGCACGGGAGTTAGCGACGGAGACTGGATCGAGGTCACCAATTTCCTGCGTGCCGAGACACCCAAACCACTGGATCCCTGGGTACCGGTCAATGGTTCGGAGAAGGTGATTTTGGGTGATCTCTCGGTCCTTGCAGACGGGGCGCCCGTCGAGATCGCCTCGGCCTCGGAGCAGCCCAGCGTCGCAACCACCACGCCGGCTCTGCCCCAAGCGGGTTCTCCGAAGGCTGCCAGAGAATCAACCGGCCCGCGGCTGGACTGACCCCGTCTGTGTGGGGCCGCAAGCGAAAAAACCGGCGACCTATAAGCGGCCATCGCCGCCAGAGGCCTTAAGCGGCCATCGCCGCCTGAAGATGGTTTCCGATTCGCTCATTTCCAGCATGCGCTCGAAGTTTCTCAATCTGCGCGCACGCTCTTAGCCGATGAATCCTTTGATTCGGCAAAACCGACTTGGCCGTTTCCGCCAGTCGAGCGTATCACAGCGGGTTTTCGGGTAAGGCAAGGGTAGATCGATGGATCGAATCACACGGACATGGATGTCCTTCCTGGCCTTGTGGCTCGGCCTCGCAGGGTCCGTTCCGTGCGTGGCACAGCCACCGGCGCCACCCTCGACGATGTCACCGGAGGTCAATCCTCTGGCGCGCGAGCCGGCGGGGTCTTCAATCGCTGGGTTGCCGTCGGTGGCACCCTCCAGCAACTCACCCGCATCAAGCGCCAGCGCGAGCTTTCGAGGACCTGGCCTCCCCGCTGCCATGCCAGTGCCCTCCACGGCTCCATCGTCAGCGGCTACGGATGAACGTGTCAGGATTCCAGCAGCGCTGGCAACCGGCCTGTCTCTGAAGCGGGCTCCGCTGGAACCGACCGACCTTCGCTTTCCCATCAACCTGGCCACAGCACTTCGGCTCTCGGACGCGCGGCCTTTGATCGTGGCCGCGGCTCAGGCCAGAGTCTGGATCGCCGAAGCCGAGCTCACGCGAGCAAAGCTCCTCTGGATCCCCACGCTGAACATCGGTTTTGACTACATTCGGCACGACGGCGGCGGACCCGATTTCAACAAAGGCATCATGACCGCGCCCTCCGTCAATTTCTTCTACGGCGGTGCCGGTATGTGGGGGACCATCTCCACGACTGATGCCATCTTCCAGCCCTTGGCCGCGCGACAAATTTTGAATGCCGGGCACTGGAGCATCCAGGCTGCGAAGAATGACGCCTTGCTCCAGACGGCCGATACCTACTTTCAGGTGCACCAGCACCGAGGCCTGTATGCCGGGGCTCTCTACTCCGTCAAGCGTGGACACGAGCTGGTCGATCGGATCGCACAACTGAGCCGCGAACTGGTGCCCACCGTCGAAGTCGCTCGAGCCAGGAACTTGCTGGCCGACCTCGATCAGCAGGCTGTCGCTTCGCGGCAGGAGTGGCGAGTTCAGAGCGCGAATTTGACGCAGGTGTTGCGGCTGGATCCCAGGGCGGTCGTCGAGCCGCTGGAGCACGACCACCTGCAGATCACGCTCATTGATCCTGGCCGGAGCCTTGACGACCTGATGCCCATTGCCCTTTGCAACCGTCCCGAGCTTGCCGCCAATCAGGCGCTCATCCAGGCGGCGCTGGCGTACATCCGCCAGGAAAAGGCGCGTCCTTTCCTCCCGAGCATCTTGATCAATGGCTTCCAAACACCTTACGAAATGATCCAGGCCGGCATCTTCGGCCTTGGCCCCAACAGCAGTCTCAACCAGTGGGTCGGCCGCATGGACTTGAGCTACCAGCCACTCTGGCAGCTTGACGCCTTCGGCCTAGGCAATCTCGCGCGGATCAAGGAACAGCGAGGGATGCAGTCTCAGGCGATCATCGAGCTCTTTAAGAGTCAGGATGCCGCCGCGGCCGATGTGACCCGGGCCTTGGCGCGGGTCCAGTCGGCGGCGGCCCGGGTCGTTCAGGCCGATCGCGCCATGCGCACGGCCATCGTCACTTTCAATGGCAACTTTGAGGGCCTGCGGCAGACCACACGCCTGGGGAATGTCCTGGTGCTGGTCAACCGGCCGCAGGAAGCAGTCTTCGCGCTGCAACTGTTGAAAATTGCCTTCGACGAGTATTTCACGACCGTCGCCGAATATAACCGTGCGCAGTTCGCGCTTTTCCACTCCCTGGGCTATCCGGCTCGCGAGCTGGCGCAGCTTCGGCCACCGGGCGAGGTTCAACCGGTGGATACGACGCGGCCGAGCTACTTGCCTCCGGTCGGAAACGGACCACCGCCGGCGACCCGATAAGCCGTCGCTTTCCACGGGCGTGAACGAACCGATGATCCCGGAGATCTCTTTTGTTCTCTTGAGTCGGAGGTAGCCTCTCCCATGCAAGAGCGCCCGACCACCAAATACCTTCCCGGTCTCGAGCGATTGGAGAACAAGCAATTGCTCAGCACCAGTCACGCGGCGACACCCCTGGGGAAGACCACGCTGGCTTCGCACAGCGCGACTTTCCGCGCGGAAAGGGCCCCTAGCGGTCCGGTTGCCGTCGGCGATCCTGCGGGCAACCAGGCCAGCGCGGGTGAGCCGACCGGCGCCTACCCCGGCTCGCATACCGCGCTTGCTCTTCCCCTGGCACAGCCAAAGCCAACCACCGGCTTTCTCGTTTACCGTATCACCAACCCGAATCGGTTTAACAACAAGCTCGTTCCTCCCTTTGCTCAGGTGCTGGTCCAGACATTGCAGCCCGTGCCGGGCCAGGTCTACAACGTGCTCTCTGTTGTGGTGAGGAACGGGACAGGACAAACCTTCAATGCCAGCAGCGGGTTTGCCGTCAAGCTTCCCCAGGACCCGACTTCGTTCCCAATTCTCACGGGGAACCAGGAGTGGAAACCGGGGCAGGAGATCGTCTTTTACACGCTGACCAAGAAATACTACCCCCTGCCCTCGCAGGTTCATTCGGGTTTCGAGTTCGATTTGGGCGGCGCACGCTCGGTCGCGGTCCCCGGTCCGTCGGCAATCTTTCTCCGGCTTACCTATGAACCATCAACATTCGCGAGGACCCTGGATTCGATCGTTGCCTTCGGTCCCGGAGCGCAGGGAGGCAAAGGGGTGAAATTCGGCTTGCCCGTCACGAACATCTACGAATTCCTCGCCGCGAAGACCCGGCGGAACGATTTCGGCGGCTATTTCTAGGCGACTTCGCGTCGCCGATCTTGGGCCAGAACTCTCAGGAACGGAAAGAAGAGAGCTTGGCTCGTGAGGTTGTCTTTGCCTGGATCGCGTCCTGAAACCCGAGCACGGAATGATGTACCTTAGGGACCAGAACACCGGTCGACTGGCGATTCTGGCTGCGGCCTTGCTTCCCGCGGGGCTCTGGCCGGGCCCTGGCCGGGCGCAATCGCCGCCGCCGTCGGCCCCGCTATTGCTTCAGGCTCCGCCTCCGGCGATCCAGGGTTCCGGTCCGCAGGACGGCGGCGGATCGGCCGAATTACCCCCCTCGTCGGTATCGCCGGCGATCGCGCGTTTCGTGACGGAGAGTGGCCGCGACCTGCCCTCAGTCCTACCCCGCTCCCGGCCGGCCAGTCCAGCCACGCTGCCTGCCTCGGGCCAACCCGCGGTTCCATCGCCCTGGCGAGCTCGCCCTGTGACCGACGCCCCGCGGGACGAGAGCCTGCGGGGTCTACCGCCGGCCTTGCCGATAACGCCAGGGCCAGGTGCCACGCCGCTGAGTCCCTCGCCGTCGAGTCTCTCCTCGGCCTTCCTGGATGTGAAGCTCAAGCCCGCCCCGCTGGAGCCGACCGACCTGCATTTTCCCATCAACCTTGCCACAGCGCTGCGGCTCTCGGATGCCCGGCCCTTAATCGTGGCCGCGGCCCAGGCCAGTGTCTGGGTCGCGGAGGCACAGCTCACGCGGGCGAAGGTCCTCTGGATTCCGTCGGTCCTCTTTGGCGCTGACTACATCCGGCACGATGGCGGCGGCCCGGACTTCAACAAGGGCATCATGACTGCGCCCTCCGTCAACTTCTTCTACGCCGGCCCCAGCTTGTGGCAGTACGTCAACTTGACCGACGTCATTTTCCAGCCCCTCTCCGCGCGCCAAGTCCTTAATGCCCGGCACTGGGACGTTCAGACCGCCAAGAACGACGCACTCCTCCAGACGGCGGACGCTTACTTCCAGGTCCACCAGTACCGGGGCAAGTACGCTGGGGACCTTTACACCGTCAAGAAGGGGCACGAGCTTGTTGAGCGGATTGAGCAACTGAGCCGCGAGCTGGTGCCTACTGTCGAAGTTGCTCGAGCCAGGAACTTGCTGGCCGACCTCGAGCAGCGAGCCGTCCTCGCCCGGCAGGAGTGGCGAGTTCAGAGCGCGAACTTGACGCAGGTGCTGCGGCTGGATCCCAGGGCGGTCGTCGAGCCGCTGGAGCACGACCATGCACAAATCACGCTCATCGATCCTGCCCGGGGATTCGACGACCTGATGCCCATCGCCCTGTCCAACCGGCCCGAGCTCGCCGCGCGGCGGGCACTCGCGCAGGCGGCGGAAATCGACGTTCGTCGCGAGAAGATGCGGCCGGCTCTGCCTCTGGTCTTGCTCAACGGGTTTCAAAGCGCGGGCATGCTGATTCAGGGGGGAATCTTCGCTCTTGGTCCCAATAGCAGTCTGAATCAGTGGGCCGGCCGTGATGACGTGAGCATCCAGCTCATGTGGCAGCTTGAAGGGTTCGGATTTGGAAACCTCGCCCGGATCAAAGAGCGGCGCGGCCTGGAGTCTCAGGCCATCATCGATCTTCGCAGATCCCAGGACATGGTGGCGGCCGATGTGAACCGGGCACTCGCGCGGGTCCAGTCGGCGGCGGCCCGGGTCGTTCAGGCTGACCGAGCCCTGCGCACGGGCATCGTCAGCTTCAATGGACATCTCGAAGGGCTTCAGCAAACTAGGCGGCTCGGAGACGTGCTGGTGCTGACCTACCGGCCGCAGGAGGCCGTGTATGCGCTCGATCTGTTGGAAGTGGCGTTCAGGGAGTACTTCACGACCGTCGCCGAGTACAACCGTGCTCAGTTCGAACTCTTTCACGCGCTTGGCTACCCCGCTGGGGAACTCGCCCGGCTGCGGACTCCTGGCGAGTTCTTGCCGGTCGAGACAACCCGCCCGCGTTACCTGCCCCAGGTCGGCTCTGGACCGCCTCGGGCAACCCGCTGACCGTCCGGCGGTTCGCGTCGTGAAAGCTGCACGATGTCCGAGGAATTTTGCAGGACGTTTCCAGGGGCTGCCCGAACGAGTCTTGATTAAACCCTCTTTCTTGTAAGGCGGTTTCGCGGAGTCAAGTGCCCGCACTTATCACGCAGGAGGCTGATATGAGATCAGAGGCCCATCGAGGTAGCAGACGACGTCTGCCAGGCTTGGCCCTCGTCCTGGCGGCGGGGGCTGGGATGGTTTCTGGTCCATCGGCCATGGGCCAAGACGGGTTCGATCAGACGTGCCAGGCCCCGGATTGCCAGAAGCCGTGTCGGGGCCAGTGCAAGCCCGAGAAAGGGGCCCAGAGCCTGGGCACGCTGAGTTACGGCAAGCCAGGCCTTTGCCCGGGATTTCAGGGGTTCGGCCTCGGCTATCATCTGGGGTATGGCTATGGCGGCGATGCCTTGGGCGTTGGCGCTACGGGGGGCTATCCGTTTTATGGAGGACCCGGCTATTGCCATCCCTGGCCCCGGTTGCGGCGGCTCGGTGGAATCACTCCTTTTCCCTATTACGGAGGCCCGGGCTATCCTACTCCCGAGCATCCCGAATACTATGGCGCGGTCGGACCGCTCGTGGACGAGCCGCCTGTCATCACGATCGGCAGCGATGGCAATGACCCCGGCTATTACAGCGGCTACGGGTCGCTTACCGGCGTCCTGCCCTATCCCGAATCCTACTTTGCACGGTTCACGGCTGAAGCGGCAACCGGGTCTGCAAGCACAACCCGGTCCCGCGCGGGCGATTCGTCCGCTCCCGGGGCTGGCGCCGGCGGTCGTTCCGGGACATCGCCTGGGTCGTCCGCTCCCGCCGCGGAGATGCCGACGCGACCGCCTGAGCAGCCCCGCTAGCTGGCAGTCAGATCATGTGCAACCAGACGGATCAAACCTTCACCATCGCGCCGAGCAAGGCGTCAATCGATACGACGGCGAAGGTGCTGGCGTAGTCCGACATGGCATAGGGAATGATCAGCTCGCCGTTATGAATCACGGCGCCGCAACTGTAAACGACGTTGGGAACGTAGCCCTCGCGCTCGTTGGCGTTGGGCTCAAGCAGAGGTTCCTCGAGGCGGCCGATCAGTCGAGAGGGATCGTTCAGCTCGAGCAGGAAAGCACCCATGGCATACCTTCGCATCGGACCGACGCCATGCGTTAGGACCAGCCAACCCGCCTCGGTTTCCAGGGGCGAACCGCAGTTGCCAAGCTGAACGAATTCCCAGCCGTAGGTCGGCCTGGCGATCTGCTCCTTGGTGTACCAGAAGTGGAGCATGTCGGAGTACATCAGGTAGATGTTCTCATTGTCTTGCCGTGACAGCATGGCGTAGAGGCCATTGATCTTGCGAGGGAAGAGGGCGAGACCCTTGTTACGTACCTCGGGGCCGTTTAAGGTACTGGCCTTGAACCACAGGAAGTCTTCCGTCTCGAGGATCTGAGGCAACACGACCTTGCCGTCGAACGCGGTGTACGTGGCGTAATAGCGAACAGAGCCGTCGTCGTCGTGGAACTCGACGAACCGGGCGTCCTCGATGCCGCTGGTCTCCGTCGGCGAGGAGGGGAAGATGATCCGCTCCGAGAGGTTCAGCTCGGGGTTGAAGAAGACTTCGTAATTGGCCCGGACCAGGGTGAGCATGTTCTGGGCGATCGGCTCGAGCTCGCGATGCCGGGGACGGCTCAGATGGAGCGCCCGGCTTATCGTGCGCTGAATCTCGTCGCGGGTGAACTGAGCCGCGAGTGTCTCCAGGACTTGGCCGACAAACGGGCTTTCGATGCCCAGCTCGACCAGCTTTCGCGCAAAAAGCTGCTTGTCGTAGAGTGTGTTGGGCACGACCTCAGGCGCCGTGACGAACCGGGTCGGCGCGTCGAGGTGAATCCGATTGTGGTCATCGATGACCCCGCTGCGGAAGGAGATCGACGAGATGTGACCCTCGCCGGTCGCCCTCAAGCTCAGAATGAACCGGCGCCATCCTGCGGGAAGGCCGGACTGGTCAGGGTGCCAGACCATTGAAGGGTTGAACAGGGCCGCCGACTCAAGCGCATATTCCTGAGTGAAGTATGCCCCCATGAGTAGCTTCCGGTTCTCGCTGAGCGGCTGATCGGTCAGGAGATAGCACCGGATTTGGTGGAACCGCTTAAGGAAAAACTGGCGGGTCTTCTGGTGCCGGTCCCGAAAATCCTGCATCACGTCTTCTAAGTGCAGGTCGACTTCGGCCTCGGAGAGCGAGGCGACCCGGCCTAGGATCCGTTCGACTTGGTGCTCGCTGGACGGCTCGAAGGGGCGAATCACGACCCGGCTATTATTTGGCCGCAAAACGATGCCGGTCCGGCGAGCGATGAGCTGGAAGTGCGCACTGGCCTGGCCGTCCAATCTTTGAGGGACGGTTGAGGTGGTGGACAAAACGGCCGATTCGGTAGTTGAGGTGGTGGGCAGAACGGGTGGTTCGACTGTCGAGGTGGCGTGGGCATTGTCCATGAGCATCAGCTCCGGGGCAGTTTCGTTCGATTTGCATTGCAAGAAAGATGTGACATCGTCGCGCGGGCTCGGAGACCGTCGAACCCTAAGTCGGGCTCAGGGCGTTTTCGCCGAGCCGTCTACAGTGCTGGCCTCGCTTTCACGTCGAGGTCACCTGAACCTGACGGAACGGGGCCAGGATGCTCTCCAGTAGTTTCATCTCACCGAGGGCGAGCAGGAACGACAGTGTGGATTCGGCGCCCTGGTTCTGGTTGACCCGGTCTTCTTGGAGACCGTCGCAGCAGCCGCCTGTCTTGGCATCATAGACCTCTAAGCCCAGGTCGTTGCTTCCCAGGAACCACTCGAAAGCCACCCGCGCTTCTTTGAGCCAAAGCACATCCTGCGTGGCTTGGTAGGCCCCCAGGCAGGCAGAGATAGTGGCACAGGCTTCCACCGGCTGCTGGTCGAACTGGGCGCGGTCCTTGCCGCGGTGATGGAAGCCCTCCGAGCCGATGGGTCGGAAATGCCCGGCGGGGGCCTTCTGCTGACCAACCAGCCAGGTTAAGGACTTCAGCCCGATCTCCAGGGCCTTGGCGTTTCCGGCGGACTGGCCACTGGCGATCAGCCCGTGGCAGAGCCGGGCGTTATCGTAGGTCAGGTAATCCTCAAACCAGGACCACTCTTCCGATGCTCTTTTCTGGAACGCTTCGATCAACCGATCGGTGAGGGTGTCCCGGATCTGGCTCGCCTGGCGAGCGCCGCTGAGCCGCTCGAGATAGTGGCAGATGCCGAGCAAGCCAAAGGCCCAGGTCCGGGGCGATCGCGTCTCGATTAGGCTGGGCAGCGCCAGGTCAAAGAGCTCGGACGCCCAGAACTGAAGGTCGCGCCGTTTCGAGCGGTGCACGCAGGCCCCCAGGGCCCAAAGCGCCCGCCCCTGGCAGTCCTCTGAACCGACCTTCTCTAGCCAGCGCCGGTCAAAGCCCATGAAGTTGCGAAACCGGCGAGCGCTGCGGTCAAACGCGTAGTTAAGGAAGGATGAATAGGTAGACGCCAGGCGATGGATCTGCGCCGAGCTGATGCCCAACTGCTCGAGCAAAAGCATCAAGAGCAACGCCCGGGCGTTATCATCGGTGCAATAGCCCTCGGAGAGGTTAGGAATCGTGTAGTTGGCATGCTGGAGCATTCCCGCCGAGTCCGTCATCCGGACCAGGTGATCGAGCCTCCAGCCAGGCAGGTCCATTGGTTCTTCGGCGAGGGTTCGCACCGCCAGTGGCTTAAACGGCACATCCAGCCGGCTGCGGCGGGCGCGTTGGAACGAGTCGACATAATGATGAGCAATGTGGCTCCAAATCATCTCCCGGCCCAGCATGTAGGCCTTCTTGCGCATGGCGTGGCGGCGCGTCTCGTCGCGCAAAAGCGCGATAATCTCGCGGGCCAAAGCCGCGGAATCACCAAAGGGGACGAGCACTCCGCGGCCTTCAGCCAAGAGCTCCTCGGCGTGCCAATACGGTGTCGAGACGACCGACTTGCCGCATCCGAATGCGTAGGCCAAAGTGCCCGAGGTGATTTGGGCGGGATTGAGGTAGGGCGTGATGTAAATGTCCGCGACCCCAATGAATTCGAGCAGCTCGTCAATCTCGACGAAACGGTTGTAGAAGCTCACATTCGGCTTGATGCCCAGGGTCTTGGCCAGGCGCTCCAGGCTGATTCGGTACCGTTCACCCTGCTCGCGGATCAGGTTCGGATGAGTCGCCCCCAGGACGATGTAGACGAAGTTGGGAAACTGCTCAAGGATCGCCGGCATCGCGCGGAGCATGTGCTCGATGCCCTTGTTCGGCGCCAGCAGCCCGAAGGTGAGCGCGACGTACTTGCCCTCGACACCGAACTGGTCCTTGTAGAACGCCGGATCGACAAACGGCATGTCGGGGATGCCATGGGCGATCAGGTCGATCTTCGCTTCCGGCACCTGGTGCACCGTGCGCAGGAAGGTGCGCGCCCGCTCGGTCATCACGATCACCCGGGCCGACAACTCGATAATCTGGTCGAGCACGCGCTGCTGGTCGTCGGTGGGTTCCTTGAGCACCGTGTGCAAGGTGGTGACGATCGGCATTCGGACGTTACGCAGCAAGCGGATAATGTGGCTGCCGGCGGGTCCGCCGTAGATGCCGTACTCGTGCTGAAGGCAGACGATGTCGGCGTTGGAGAAATTGAGAAAATCGGCTGCGCGGAGATACGAATCGAGCTCTTGCTCCTCGATCTCGAAGCGAACCTCGCCGGGATAATCGTAACCCTCGGGTAAGTCGTTGACCGGTACCACGAAGCAATCGGAGCCCGGGTACTGAGTGGCCACGGACGTGCAAACGTCGTGCGTGAACGTGGCAATTCCGCATTTCCGCGGCAGATAGTCGCCGACGATGGCGATCTTGCGAATTTCAGTGGTCCGCGTCATGGCTTTTTGCAAGACATTGCCACCTTTTCCAACCGCAGGAGTCACCGGGCCAAAGCCCGGCGATTCCAAAGCACACTTACCTGCGGATCTGACCCGGCGAGGGGGCCGGACCCATCATGCCGGCACCTGGACTGAACGTACCGACGCCTGG
>JBKQMU010000094.1:0-40365 GCA_052146555.1 Isosphaeraceae bacterium | reverse complement strand
AACGGCTCCCTCCGAGACAGCCAGAACGCCGGTATTTCCGGCCAGAAGCAGCCGGTAGGCCTCGTCGAGCTGGGTGCCGACGTCGAGCTGGGGCAGGGGGCGTGCCATGACTTCTTGCACGCAGATTGTTGCCGGGTCGCCGCCGTCGTGCAGGATTCGCGCCACGGTCACTTCCAGGATGCTGCCGACCGGCAAACCCTCGCGGAGCACGGGAAGCTGCGAGATGCCCGTCGCTTGCATCAGCTCGACGGCGGCCGCGACCGTCGCATCCGAGCTCACGGTCGTGAGCTGGCGCGGCCCGCGCGAGTGCAGCAGGTCGCCAATCGTGTTGATGGGCTGAGGGTTCCAGGAAAGGCGATTTTCGGCCATCCAGTGATCGTCAAAAAATTTGCTCATGTAGTTCCGACCCGAGTCGGGGCAGAGGACGACGACCAGGTCGTCCTGTCCTAACCGGCGGGCGAACCGTAAGGCCGCGGCCAGGGCCGTGCCGCTTGAGCCCCCCACGAGGATGCCTTCGCTGCGGGCCAGCGACCGCGCGACGTGGAATGATTCGGCGTCGCCGATGCGAATCCACTCGTCGACGACTTGGCTGTTGAGGGTCCGGGGCACGAAATCCTCGCCGATCCCCTCAACCTTCCACGACCGGGGGGAATCGCCGGAGAGGATCGAGCCTTCCGGATCGGCGCCGATGACTTTGATGTCGGCGTTTTTTTCCTTTAAAAACCGTCCCACGCCCGAGATGGTCCCCCCGGTCCCGCAGCCGGCGACAAAGGCGGTGATCTTCCCTTCAGTCTGCTCCCAGATCTCCGGACCGGTCGACCGATAGTGGACCTCGGGGTTGGCGAGGTTGCTGAACTGGTTGGGTCGCCAGGCGTCGGGGATCTCGCGCGAGAGCCGCTCAGCCACGGCGTTGTAACTCTCCGGCGAGTCGGCCGCGACGGCCGTCGGCGTGATGACGATCTCGGCACCATAGGCTGCCAGCAGACGGATCTTCTCGCCGCTCATCTTGTCGGGCAGCACGAAGATGCAGCGATACCCCTTGACGGCGGCCGCCATGGCCAGCCCCACCCCGGTATTGCCCGCGGTCGCTTCGATGATCGTTCCTCCCGGGCGAAGCCAGCCCTGCCGCTGGGCTTCCTCGATCATCGCGATGGCAACGCGGTCCTTGATGCTTCCCCCCGGATTGAGCGACTCGAGTTTCAGGAGAATCGAGGGCATCAAGCCCTGGCTCAGTCGACGAAGAGGAATCAGCGGCGTACAGCCGACGTGTTCCAGGATACTCCCGCGGATAGCCATTGTTGCCTCTCCGAGAATGCCCGTGCCATCAGCCGGTCTCTCCCGCAAGCTCGACAGCCGATGTTCCAAGCACGGTACCTTTTACGCAAATCACGCAAGACGATCATTCCCCACGGCGCCTCCAGAATCAACCCCGATACGCGAACATACATTTCGATGAAAAGATTGATTTCCTATCGACTCAATAGACAATTTGGTAACATGGTTTTGTGGCAGTGTCAAGCGATTCGTGTTTCCTCTTGCAAGGGAGAGCATAGCGCGAGCGCTGCGCATGACTCTTCAGCGAGCGGCGGTGCGGACGGCTTTTCGCGGCGTCGGCTCAACGGAAAGGACTCCGTTAGGATGGCCGATGAGCCGACCCCAGATCCGCGAGTTGTCGCAGTCCCCGCGAGGATCGTCCACGAAGACTTCGCAGACAAAATACGCACGAGGCCGAAAGAGAAGAAATGCCTCCGCAATGTCATTCAGAGAGTCCGATGCGGCGATCGTCGTGCCCCGATGCTCGATTCGCAGCAGTCGTCCATTGGAAAGATGATCTCGCATGGAAGGGCCTCATAAAGAACCGAACTGATGTGAGTCGGGGTAGGCGGTTCGTGGTCGCCAGAGACCACCGAGCGGAACAGCCTTGGATTCAATAGAGCTGCACCAAAGGGATGAGGTTCTGACTGGCCCATGCGCCCAGACTTGTACGCGTTGTCGTCTCTGGAGTTCGGGGTTCGCCAAGCCGGGACCAACCCAGTCGGTCGAAAGTCTCGAACATCTCGATATAACTTTCGGTGAGATCTTGAGACATGCCCCAGCGCCGCGAGAACCAGCGGAATTCGTCGGGGGTCATTTGGATGTGCTCCAAATCTCTGCCAGTGACGACCCCCAGGATCTTGGTCGCTTGATCCAGTGACAAGTCCGTAGGGCCGTGAAGACCTCTGACCGAATGACCGCTCCAGGAATCGTCGATCAGTTTTTCGGCGGCGAATTGAGCGATATCGCAGGTGGCAATCATGGATAGCCGAGCATGCCCTGGGTAGAGCCAGCAGAGCTTGCTGTCGCGGCGAATCGAGTCCAGTTGAGTCAGGAAGTTCTCCATGAAGAATCCGGGCCGCAGATGGAGGACGGCGTCCGCGGCATCGTTTGCGGCCTGCTCGACGTCGTGCAGGCCCGAGATCGCCCCCAGCCCGTCGGCCCGGTCGGCGCCGATGCTTGAAAGATTCACGACGCGGGGAATCTGGTTTATGCGCACGGCGTATCTGAGGGCATCGGCGATCTTCCGGTACCAGGCCCGAACATTCGGGGCCGAAGCGCTGAGCGGGGTGACCCAAAACAGGACGTCGGTCCCTTCGGTCGCTCGAGCGACAGCCGCAGCATCTTCGAACGAAGCCTGGCGGACGATCTCCCGTGCCCGGAGCCAGGGGGACAATTTCTCGGGATGGCGGGCGATGATCGTGACAGCCCTTCCCGCCGCGACCAGCAGCTCGACCAGCCGGCGGCCAATGTGACCAGTGGGGGTGGTTATCGTGATCAATGAAATACGCTCCTATGGGAAAGGGATGCTGACCGGCGTTCCGATCTCGTGTTCCGATGGTCGCCGGCCGGCTGCGAACCTCGGGCGCGCTCACCGTCGCAGCACGCGGCCAGAGCCAATATCGAGACCGCGCGTGTGGGCACGATCAGCGCCCTGAGCGGTTTCACGGAATTCAGTTTCGTAATGTGAAGAGGGAGGAAGAACTCGGGCACCCCGGAGGAGATGCGGGCCGGGATGCCCGAGAGGAGGAGACGCGGGGGGCATCACCCCACGTCATCCCAGAAGGCGCGGCGATCCGATCACCGCGCCACCGTCGTTTTCGGCCAGCAGCCGCTCCAGGGCTTGGGCGAGCTCCTCCGTGAGCTCGCGGTGGAACGGACCGCTCGTAGGGCTGGCGAAGCCGGCGTGGATCTTCTTCACCCGACCGTCACGATGGATGGAGAAGTGGTCGGCCACGAATTCAAGTTGGTCGTCGTAACTTTCTGCTGTATTTCGACTGAGCACATGTTGCTCTTATGGCTCTAAGTGCACATGACCCGAACAGCAGCCTGCCGCATCGCTGTGCAGCTCTCCATGAATACAGACCTTGCACCGGCCGCCATAGAGCAGTGTCAAGTTTCGCCTGGCGCAATCCCATATGCGAGAATCCTGGAAAGTTTGCTGCTCTCGACCGATGGCTCTCGCCAAACCATCGCCTCGAGGAATCGACGCGGGACTCATGGTTCTTCCGATTCCTTGGCGACTGAAGACTGAGTTTGGAGCGACCAGGGAGGTTCAGCCTGTCGTCCCCGGCTGTGTTTGCTGCGAGGTTTTTTGATGGCTGATCGTTCCCTACGCATGGCAAACAACATTAATCCTATCGACTTAATATGGATTCGTCAACACGCTTTCTTCGAGTTTCGTTGCTTTTCCTGTCCCGACGAAAGTACAGGTTCTTTTCAAGTCGCAATTTTAACTAGTTCGATAGAGCTGATTGGCATTGAATGTCTGTCTTCAGGAAGAGGCTAGGAGGCCCATCTAGTGGACAGAGAAACAAAAATCCGGTGCAATGTCGTTCGTCGACCAATCTTGCCGGCCATGGCGGGGATCCGGGTCTTTGCGGCCGTTCACATTTACCTCTTCCATGTCAAGCAAGCCCACGATGCCGGTCTTTTGACCTTCTCAGCGCTCTCGGCCTTGCCCGTCCCTCTGGCCAACCTGACGGGCCGGGGGTACGTCTCGACTGGCTTCTTCTTCGAGCTTTCCGGCTTTCTTCTGGCCTATGCCTGTCTGGACTCGGCGGGGCGGCTCAAGCAGGGGTTGAGAGAATTCTGGCGAAAAAGGTTTTTGCGGCTTTATCCGCTCTATTTCCTGTCGCTCTTGCTCTTGATCCCGGCTCCGGCCCTCCTGCCATTCACGGCTAGGAATCCGACCCCGCTGGAGGTGATTGGAGGGGTCGCGACGGGACTGACGTTGACTCAGGCCTGGTTCCCGGCGTTCGCCCTCTGGTGGAACGCTCCCGCCTGGGCGCTTTCCGCCTTTGCGGCGTTTTACGCGATCTTCCCGGTGTTCGGCCGGTGGACGGCGGGTCTGGACCGGCGCCGGCTGCTGGGGCTGGCAATCGGGTTGGCTTTTCTCTCCTGGATTCCCGCGGGTGCGTACCTCGCGGCGGATCCCGCGGGCGATGCCTGGACCGTGACCTCGATCACGCTGGGCGGTCCCTGGCTCAGCGCATTGCGCTTCAACCCGCTGAGCTGGCTTCCCCAGTTCTTGGCCGGCGCTGCGCTCGGGCGGTGGTTCGCGCTGGGCGTCGATCGCGGCGAGATCAGGCTCGCCGAGAAGGCTGGTTCCAGACCATCAGTGGGGGATGCCGTGGTACTGGGTGTCTTGCTGTTCCTCGCACTGACACCCTGGATCCCCTATGTGCCGCTGCGGCACGGGATGCTGGCGCCCCTTCTATTGGTCGTGATGCACGACCTTGCCCGGGGCCGGGGGTTGGTTGCTCGGTTTCTATCCGGGCCCACGCTGGGTCGAATCTCGGAGGCGAGTTTTTCGCTCTTTGCGCTCCAGATGCCAGCGGGTCTCTGGTTCTGCGTCTTCACGCTGTCGTCCTCCCGCGGGACGACCATTCAACTGGTCGCGATGATCGCCTGGACAATCGGCCTGGCTCTCCTCTGGGCCGAACTGGTCGAGCGGCGTCTTTTCCAGCGACTTCGCGTCAGTGGAGCATGGCAGGCGAAACGCAGAGGAGTGAATCCGGAAGGACTGCTCGCGCACCGGCGTGGCTACCGATTCGATGGGGCCACCGCACATCGTCCCAGCGGCGTTTCCTCGCGGATCGATCGGTCCGTCAAAGGGGTTGAACCGCAATTCCCGACGGGCAAGGACCTCGGCGCAGACGGGCAGCAAAAGGCAGGGGTCAGAGAGATGTCGGCCTGAAATACAGCGCCGGCGTAAAATGAACGCATCGCCGCTTCTCGCACAGTGGCGGGGAGCGGCGATGCGTTCAAACTGAGAAAGGCGTAACAGTCCGGCGCCAAGGGCCCTTCAGCAAGAGCAGCACATCGGCATGTTGTTCATGCACATGCAGCAGGTGCAGCCGGCCTTGCACATGGCCATCATGCAATCGCAGCAAGCCTGGATCATCGCGCAGCAGGCGGGATCGCCGCTGGTGCAGGTCATGCAGACGCCGTTTTCGGTCATCTCGCACTTGCACATGCCCATCGTCATGTTGCAGCAGCAGACCATCATGCCGTTCATCATCATGCAGCAACTGCACATGCCGCCGGCCATCATGGTGCAGAGGTTCTGCATCATGGTCGCCGACACCTTGTCGTCGCACAAACACATGATTTTCATTCCATCCTTGCACTTCTCCATCTTCATGGTGCAGCGCGGCACCATCATCCACTGCGGGGTCGTCGGCATGGTCGCCGTGCCGCCCATCGTGCCGGACATCATCGGATTCATTCCCGCCATCATGCTGGACCGCTCCATCATCATCGTCGTGGTCATTGCTCTGCCTCCCAATGTGAACCTCAAATCCAGGGGTCAATCTCCGGGTTCAGTCCCTGGTCAATTCCTCATTATGCGAAGTCAGCACGCGAAAGCAAGTAAAAAATAAAAATTTGTTGATGCATCTCGACCATTCGGATCTCTATGGTCAAGTTCCCTGCCCCGCGTGTGACCAAAGCGTCGAGCGACCCGCCAATCCATCGCTCCGACCTGCGTGTGATAGGCCTGGAGCGCAGCCTGCATATCGCATCAACTGCACAAACCCTCCTTTGTCCGGAAGACCCAGAGGAGAAACCACTTGCGACACCCGATAATCCTTAACTGGGCCGTGAGCCGTGGTATTTCGGAAACATGATGGGAATAGTAAAGATCCCTTATTGACAAAGTCGATAGGAACAGTATAATTTGAGTGTGAGTCCTCCCAGACCTCTCTCGTCGAGGTGTAGAAGCCATGCCTATCGGACTGTCCCCCCGATGCGTCGGTCACGATTTTTCCTTGGCCCACATGGCGACCAGCCCCGCCGCCCAGGCATGCGTGGCCTGTTTCCTGGCACCCGAGGCAGGAAAATCGGTCCCCGAAGTGTGGGCGAGCGTTTATCGGCTGGCCTATGAGCAGGCACGCGCCTCGCTCGGACCGTCCCGCTTCCAGGCCATGCTTCAACCCTGTTTGAACTGACTTCATCGTCCGCCTAAGGATGGAGACGTGAGGATTTCGGCGAGGGCAGAGTATGCCTGCCTGGCGGTCATTGCCCTAGCTCGAAGGTTCCACGAAGACCGCCCCTTGCCGATTCACGAAATTGCCGATGCTCAGGGAATACCCGCGAAGTTTCTAACCCATATCCTCCTGAGGCTCAAAAGGGCTGGGTTGGTCACAAGCACCCGGGGTTCGTCCGGCGGATACCGCCTAGCCCGCGCTCCCGAGGAGATCTCGCTGATGGACGTCCTGAAGGTCGTTGACGGTTACGGAATGACCTTGGCCGAGCGCAGCGCCCCCTCCGGTCCTGCTCTTGCTCTTGCGCAGGTCTGGAATCAGATTCGGGCTTCGGAAGCTGCGGTTCTCTCCGGCACTTCGATCGCTAAGCTGCTCGATCAGAGCGATGTCCAGAATTGGGTGATCTGAAACGGCAGGGTGCGCTTGTGCTTTGTCCAGGCCCAATTCTCAGCCAGACCTACGTCGCCGACCGAGGATGAGCCGGTGGGTTGGCGGGGCTCGTCCCCAGGGTCCAGGCGAGGCCGCTCGCGAGATTCCGCTCAGGCCCAGGCAGGGTCATCCTCGACGAGACCTCCAGAGTCGATGCCAGGTGGCGGGCCAGGTCGGCAGCCTGTACCCGCAACTCACGAACCGCGGTGGTTTCCCAGAGTTCTCCTTTCAGGAGGGGGCCGATGGCGAAGATCCGCTTCGAGCGTGCACCGCAACCGCCAATCAAGGCGGCGTCAGCGCCCGCCTGGAGGCCCAGGCCCAACGGGGCGGAGCGGCCCAGGCCGCGTTTGCACAGGGCACCAATCAGGGAAGGAAAGCCAACGTGCAAGTCACGCGAGGGTCCCGTGCAGTTGATGACACGTCGAGCGCGAAGTATCTCGCACGACGGCGATCCCCGTCGGTTGACCACGACCTGCACCCCGTGCTCGTCCTCGATCATGGACTTGATGCGGCCCGCGATCACGGCGAATCGGCCCGCGCTGGTTGCGCTGTCGATCACACTGTGAATCTCCGGCGCAACACGATGGCGATGAACATCCCAGTAAACGGCCAGGTGGCGAAGAAAACGTCGTTTTTCGCCCTCGCCGAGAGACTTCCAGAGTTCCTGCACGCTGCCGCGCAAGGAATCCATCACTGATCGCCAGTCGCCCCCGTTCTCCTCGACCTGCTGGACCGCCATCCGAAGAGAGCGCAACATATTCCGGGATGTCGGAGGTGACACCGAGCTGAGGTTTGGTGGGGTTGTTGCCGCTGCCTGCTTATGAGGTAGGGGAGTAAGCCCGTGCCGCGAGACCGCGGTGATCTTGCCTGCCACCTTCCGGGACTCGGCCTCCACAAGCAGATCTACCGCCGTGAGGCCGGAACCGATCATGATGATCGGGTCGTTCTCCTTCAACCCGCGGAAGGGATCGTCGACCCAGGGATTGCTAACGTATTTCCCACTGGCCCGCATCGAGTCGGGAACTTTATCTAGATCTTGCGGGCCCGGATTGCCCACCGCCACGACGACAGCATCGGCGCCAAACCGTGCGCCCGCGTTGGTGACGAGGGTGGTGCGCCCGCTGGTCTCGTCGATCAGATCGACGACCTCTGCCTGGATGGTGGTCAACTTTGAATCCGGGCGGCTCATGGCGTCTTGGAGCAAATTCTCGAGATAATCGCCGTAGACCCGCCGCGGCACGAAGGCTCCGGGCTGCACGGCGGGGTCTCGCTCTCGCAACCAGTCGACGAAGTGGTCGGGCTCATCGGCAAAGGCGCTCATGAGGCGGGCGGGCACGTTGAGCAGGTGTTCGGGCCGGACCGTGCCGTAGGCAGCGCCTCGCGCCAGTCGGTTTCCCCGTTCAAAGATCAAGACCCGGGGCGACCTCGAGCCCAGGCGGGAAAGGTGGACCGCGACCATCGCTCCGCTGAATCCACAGCCGATAATCGCGACTGTCGGCAGCCCCGCTGCGGGGTCCATTCTCACGTTCATGTCTTTTCAGCCTCCCACCTGAGGATCGTCAACGTCTCGACTGGCCACACTCCGGGCCTCTGGCGAAGCCACGCTCGCCTCGGGATACTTTGTGTGGATATGCGCGCCTGTATGTGCTTCGACTTCGTTGATGCCGTAGTAGCGACATTCCGGGAGACGGGGCGAGTAAACATGCAGGCTAACCAGGTCCGTTCCGGGAGATTCCAGGTTGGCGATCTGGTGAATGTCAGCGCCGCGGGAAACGATGATCGACCCCGCCTCGAAGCGCCACGCTTGCGCCTCGATCAACCGCTTTCCCGGTCTGACTGTGAAGACGGTCTCGGTCGCCACTCCCTCGACCACGAGGACGCCGCAGCTCGATTCGCCGTGGTCGTGAATCGGACTGCGTTGCCCGCTCCGCCAGCAAAGCACCAGGACCTCGTAGGTCTCGGTGCAGTGGATCGGGTTTCGCTGGTAAGTTCGCTCGTCGAAATGGGCCCATTCCAGGAGTGCGTCTCGGTCCAGTCTCAGACTCTCAAGACCTTGCCGGATTTCATCTCCAGGAATGGCTCCGACCAGGAGGTCCCATCGGGCCAGAAGCGAGATCAGTCCCGGCCGCCCCGTGGTGTGGCACGACTGGTCCTTCGATTCATCGGAACGAACGTGTCTCACGCTGCCAGCCCTCCTCTTCCATCCGGCCAACCGGCGATCGATACGTTCGTCAGCGGACCCAGTTCGACTCTCTGCAATCCTCGCTCCTCCCCATGGTCTGGCCTCAGCACAAGGAGGACTGATGCTTGTGTCTCCCGCGGGGGCGAGTTGAGCTTCGGGAAGGGCAAAGCTCCTGCTGAGCCCGCTTTCCTGGCGGCTCGCCAGGAGACCCACCCTCCCGAGAGAGGACCCGCTTCCCAGCCCGTGAGGCGCAAGAGCCAGCCAAGAAAATCAATCGGAAGCATATCCCTACTAAGTCGATGGGGCAAGTGGAAACATTCAAGCCGGGAGCAAGGCGAATGCTAGTAGTAACTTGCAGGAAATATCGCCCATAATCTTGACTATTCCTACAGGCTAAGTAGAATTTAGGTACGACGCTCATCTGGCGATGAAGCGCTGTCCTGGCTAGGAACCGGGATTGGTTATACAGTGTCATTCCAATGTGGCGTCGGCACATCCAAGAAGCCACCTCCCCGAAGTCACCTCCCTCGGCCCCGGCGCGCCTTCTCGGTAGGCACGACCCCGAAATGTCCCGCGCCGGGGCTCCCTCCTCACATGCCCTGGAAGCATTCCAGGTTGCCTCTCGAGATGATCGACCCCGCCGAGTTCCAGGCCATGTTGGCAGCCACGGCCAGGGTCACGAGGAACGATGCGAGATGAACGAACACCAGATCGTTGCGTGCGGTTTTCTCATAACGTGTCGGACACGGCGGTCGTGCTAGCCCGCGCTCCCGAGGAGATCTCGCTGATGGACGTCCTTAAGGTCGTTGACGGTTACGGAATGACCTCGGCCGAGCGCAGCGCCCCCTCCGCTCCTGTTCTTGCGCCGGGTGCCACGCTCGTCTACCCCGTGAGTCAGCCGCACGCGGTTCGGACTCAGTCTGGTGGATCATGCCATCAAACGCGACAAGAACATATCAGGACGTCGATGACGAGGCTCAGATGCGCTTGATATAATTCGCCTTCGCGCCCTTTTTTTCAGATTGTGATCCTCCGGAGCGATTGACGATGGCTTCGCCCCTGAGCCTCGATACGGCCGAATACGAGTTTCTGGTCAGCCCGCTCACCTCGGTGCAAAAACTGCCCGTGCTGCGAGAACCGGCCAGCCAGACGTGCCGAATGACCTTCGACGCCGTCTCGGACGTGGGGCGTGTCCGGAAGCGGAATGAAGATCACTACATGGTGGCCCAGGTGCACCGAAGCCTGAGTGTGCTCGACCATAACCTGCCTCGGGAAGAGATGGCCGAGTCCACCGGCGAGGATGCCTATGCCATCGTCGTGGCTGACGGCATGGGAGGAATGAACGCTGGCGACGTCGCCAGCATGCTGGCCATCAGCACCGGAGTCAAGCTTGCCGACAAGTCAGTCAAGTGGGGGTTCAAGATCAATGAGAAAGAAGCACGCGACCTGCTGACGCGCTTGGTCGCTTACTTCCGCGAAATCGATAGCAGGATCACCAGGAAGAGCGAATCGGACCGCCGGCTCTTCGGCATGGGCACGACTCTGACCGTCGCCTACAGCGTGGGCTTTCACCTCTTCCTCGTGCATGTCGGCGACTCACGCGCTTATCTCTACCGCAAGAACCAGCTTCAGCAACTGACCAGGGACCATGCCGTGGCCCAGGCGCTTGCCGATGCCGGCACAATCTCCCAGGCGGACGTCCGCAAGCACTCCCGCCGCCACGCGCTGACCAATTACCTGGGCGGCCACGGCGGCAAGGTCAAGGCCGACATCCGCTGGCTGCGCCTGGAAGACGGCGACCGTATTCTCGTCTGCAGCGACGGACTGACCGACATGGTCGATGATTATGCCATCGCCGCATATCTGGAGAAGAACGTCGACCCCGCAGTCGCCGCCGGTGCGCTGACCCAAGCGGCGCTCGAGCAAGGGGGTACGGATAACATCACGGTCGTGGTCGCCAACTACTCGATCCCCCCTTTTTCAGCGCCTCCTTCCCCACATCAAGATTCGCGCGATGTCGCGACGCCGATGGTCGATACGGTCTCCCTCGTCCAAGAACTCTCTCAGACCAAGCGATCCTCTCAATGACCGCGACGCCGACGTCAGGCCCGCTTGGGGCTCATTTCAACGCTTAAGACAACACGTACCGGTCTCGTAGCCCGGCGATGAGCCCGGCTAGGTCGGTCGGAAGAGGCGCGCGGACGTTGAGGGTTTGCCGGCTTATCGGGTGCACGAAACCGAGAGCCTGCGCGTGCAGGGCCTGGCGATCGAAGGGAACGGGGAACTGAGGGCGGCGCGGCGGCCGGTACACGCGGTCGCCGACGACCGGGTGTCCGAGTTCTGCCAAGTGTATGCGAATCTGGTGTGTCCGGCCGGTCTCCAGCCGGCTGGCGACGAGGCTGGCGACGTGGCCGAATTGTTCCACGACCTCGTAATGGGTCACCGCGGAAACTCCCTCATCCGGCCTACGTGAAACGCCGCGGCGGCCATCGCCCCGGTCAGCCACGAGAGGAAGGTCGATGCGCCCCGCCGGCGTCGCGAAGACCCCCTCCACCACGGCCAGATACGAACGCTCGATCGCGTGGGTCCGGAAGATGGTCTGGAACGGCCGCAGCGCCCGTGCCGCGGTGACCACCAGAATTGCGCCACTTGTATCCTGATCGAGGCGATGCACAATTCCTACGTAAGGCCTTTTGATTCCGTGCTTTCGGACCAAGTAACGGCCGACCTGCTCGACCAGGGTGTGAGGCTCGCGAGCGGGCGTGGGTTGAGACAGCAACCCTGCCGGCTTGTTGACGATGACGATCTGGGCATCCTCATAAAGGATGTCCAACCGTTGCGCTGGTCTACCGCAGCGCGGCCGATTGGGGTCAAAGGTCAGGATCGCTTCGGCTTTGACCTCCCGGCCGGGTTCCCGACATGCGTTCCCCTCGACGTCCACCCGGCCCTGGCGCACGGCTTCCTGGGCCGCTCGACGCGACAGACCAAACCGCTCTGCAATGGCCCGATCCAACCTCATTCCGCGTTCCCAGGGAGCCCAAAGGCGTGCCTCGATCAAGGCTCGATACTCTGACATGATTGGAGGATACGTCGATCCGAGGGGGCCGGTCAATGTGCTGGCCGGAGGGGAAGCTCGGTCCCAAATCTTCCGTCGTGCGCTCTTCGATTACGGGCCGATCTGCCGCTAACTATCATCGCCAACCGGAGAACCGCGCGGTCCCGCACGATCCTCCCTCTCGCGTCCACGCATTTTGTCGAAACGGAAGGAATCATTGGGCCGAAGTGTCTTTCCGGCCGATCTTATAACCGAGCAGGAAGGCCGACGACCGCGGTTTGCGGCCAGGAAGGCCCGCCCCCGCCCCGCGCCACGCGTCCGGCCGGCCGTTGGGGCAAGACGTTGCATCCGGATGGGCGGGATCGAACCAAGGACTCCCCGCGGCGGTCAAGCTCCCTCAAGGAATGAGCCCGAGGGACCGCCGACGACGCCAAGGAGGGTGGAAGCGATGGGGTTGCCCCGCATGGGATCGCCGCGAGGTGCCAGGAGCCGCCAGGTGGCGCTCTGGTCGGCGCTGGCGGTGGGCGGTATCTTGCCCTCGGTCGGCTGCCAGGTGGAATACGCAGGCATGACCTTGCCTTCCGGCAAATACATGCACGACGACGTCCAGTACTTCCCGTCCGGCCCGGACTTCCCGTGGGCGAATACCCAGGCGGCCACGCAGCGGGCACGCATGCGGGCCATGGGCATCGAACCGCCGCCGCCGCCGGGCGGATTCATTCAGCCGCCAGCCGCGGGCGCTCTCAACCCGGTGCAGAACCAGATGGGACGGCCGACGGACGTCAATGAAGGACCCATGGGCGCCGTGCCGAATGCGGTCGCTCCCCCACCGCCGGCTCCCGGCCTTGCTCCGGGCGTGCCGGCAGCGGAAGTCGCTCCGGGCAACATGCCCCCCGGCGGCGGCGGTGTCGCGGGTGCAGGTGCCCCGGGCGCAGGGGGCCCAGGAGCCGGCGCTGGTGGTCGCGTTCCACCCCCTCCCCCACCAGGCGGCAATCCCGAGCCGTAATTGCTCGAACTGGCCCTGGCGCATCGAACGCTCAATCGCTTCCGGAACTGGCAGTCCTTGCCAGCGACCGGAAGCGATTGCATTTCTACTCGTACGCGTCGTCACGCGATCATCCGACCGTTCGAACCACATGAGTCGTCCGCCTGCCCTCGGCCGTCCCTGGTAACACACTTCGAGATAGCCCCTGACCACGCTTGCATTTTCTCCGGTGAGCCCGCAAGATTGAGCGAACCATACACCTGGCACAAGGTTGTCCACCATGATCAGTCTCACCGCAGGTCAAGTCGCCCTCGGCATATACGCCGTTCTTTTGGCCGTGGGAGGAGCGATCGGCTACCTCAAGGCCGGCAGCCGGCCGTCGCTCTGGGCAGGACTCGGAAGCGCTCTGGCCGCGCTTGTCGCCCTCCTGATCTCGGTCCAGAACGCACGATGGGGCATCGGCCTGGCCGCTCTGCTCGCCCTTCTTTTGGCCGGCTTCTTCAGCTACCGTTTCCTGGTGAAGACCCACAAGTTCATGCCCGCCGGGCTGCTTGCCGTCTTGAGCGTCTTGATGCTGGTTCTGGCCGTGCTTTTCTTGCTCGACTGAGTCGAGCGCTGAGCGCGATTGAGCGGGCTCGAGCGGCTTGAAGACATCCCAAGCTCAGAACCGCTGGGGCGTGGTCCAGACGGCCGCGCAACTGGGCAAAGGTTCCTTATTGTCACCTGCCGGGTGGGTCAAAACCCTCGCCTTTAGGCGAAGGCTTCAGCGTTGCGTTGCGGTAGAACGGGCCCATGGACGAGTACCGTCATGGGGCGCACAGCGTATTCGAGATCCACCTGCACCTGGCCTGGGAGACGAAGTATCGCAAGCCGGTGCTGGTGGGAGTGATCGGTCATCGAGTCCGGGATCTGATCCGTGAGATTTGTGGGGGATTGGACGTCCACATCTTGAAGGGGCACGTGAGCAAAGATCACGTGCACCATCTGGTATCGATGCCTCCGTAGGTAACAATCAGCCGGCTGGTGCAACGGCTGAAAGGGAAGACGGCATACAGGATGTTGCAGGAGTTCGCGCCGTTGCGGAAGCAGTTCTGGGGCCGGCACCTGTGGGCGCGCGGGTAGTTCTGCAGCAGCGGCAATGTGACGGACGAGGTCGTGGCGGAGTACATAGCGAATCAAGGGGAGCCAGGGCCTGGGGATTTCCGCGTAGAGACGAGGAACTTTAGCCCGCCTCAGGCGGGTGGACCTTGTGCCGAGCTTTGCTCGGAACGGGACTTGAGTCCTGAACAACGAAGCCCACGCCTTTAGGCGGGGGAGCATTCACTCTCACGTAACTCCCTAGCTCTTCTTCATCAACTGCCGACTGCCGACTGCCGACTGCCGACTGCCCACTGGAGTACTTAATGAAAGACCCACTCGTCCGCTTCAGTGTCGCGATCGGCGGCGAGCTCCTGCGCCGGTTCGATCGCTATCGTGAGAAGCACCGATATCCCAACAGGAGCGAAGCGGTCCGCGGGCTCATGACCGCGGCGCTCGTCGAGGAGGTGATCGACCGCGAGGAGAGCGAGGCCATGGGCGTCGTGACCCTCGTCTACGATCATCATGCCGGCCGGATCGCCGAGCGCCTGACCGAATTGCAGCATGGCCATCTGGATCAGGTCGTCACCACGACACACGTCCATCTCGACGCGAATCGCTGTCTGGAAGTCATCCTGCTCCGCGGCCCGGCAAGCCAGGTGCGAACACTGGCGGACAACCTGATCGGCAGCAAGGGGGTCGAGACCGGCCGGCTGGTTCTGACTGCCGCATCGCCTGTGGCCGGCTCCGGATCGCCACCAGCGCCAGCCGATGTCGACGCTCAACACGCTCATGACCACGAGCATGTTGATGAAGATCCGCTCGGTCATCACGGCCACGAGCAAGAGCACTCGCACAGACTCAGCCGTGGGGCCGGTGCGCGTAGGCTAAGAGGGAAACGGAAGCCGGCCCGCCCGTGAGGTCAGCGGATGTCGCGCATCTCGCCAGCGGCTTCGGCCGAAAAGGCTCGCAAAGCATCGTGCTCGGTATCGCGGATCTCGGTGACCTTGTCCAGGCCGATGATATCAGCGCCGATCCGCACTTGCGGATCAAAATTGCAAAACTTGATCTCATGGTTCAGCTTCCTCGCCTGCTTCACCAGGCTGACGAGGATGGCGAAGCCCGTGCTGCTTAAGTATTTCGTGTGTCTCATGTCGATTACGAGCCGGCTCGCCCAGTCTTGCCCAACCACCAGGGCAAGCTCGTGACCGAGTTCACGAGCCTGGTGGGGAAAGCGCAGCTCACTAGCGAGAACTTCCACGACCGCGACGTCGTCGACCATGCACGTTTTTATGTGCTGAAACTTCACGCCCGCCATGTGGTCGACCCCTTCCGCCGAGCAAATCCACCAGATGCAAGCTTACTTTCATTCTATCCGCCCCGGCCGTTGAGGACATCGTCTTTGCGTGGCTCATGAGGGGCCGCAGCAGGACAAGCGGCCAGGAGCGGCCCGGGCAGGCTACGGCCTGGCGGCATGGCATCGAGGATCTGCTGGAGCCGCTTCTCGATCTCGGTGCAAAGCGCAGGAACAAGCTGCCGCGACCGCGCCTGGCCCGGAGCTGCTATTCTCTGGCTCAGGTCAATCGGCTCGCCCCAGCGGACGACGGCCCGGCGAGGTGCCCTTGGAGCGGCCTGGTCGACGTCCAGAAGGTCTTCCTCGCACTTCATGAGCGTCTCGGCGACGCGCTCGAGGGTTGGTAGCGACTTCACGTAGTCGGCCGGGTAGCTGAAGAGTTGGATGACCAGGAAGAGGTCCTCGAGGTCCGCATGAGCCTGCTGCTTCTGCGGAGTGTCATGCGGCTTCGATTCGCCCGCGAGCACCTGAAGGCAGGCCCTGCGCAGGTCCTTGACGCGCTCGGGCACCGAGTTCGACCGCCTGCCACGCAACCGCCGGGACTCGATCGGTGAGAGGATCTGCTCCATCAGGTTGGCGATTCGCTCATTGAAAGGTCCCGGCACGGGGGAGCCAAGGTACTCGACCTCCTTTAGTGCCAGGACGCCGTCGGCGTAGCGGAGAATTCGCTGCGGCAGCGGCCAGTCGCCGCGGGTTCTCCAGGTGAAGCGCGTCTCGAGCCTGTCCATGAGCGAGCCAAGCGCAGGTAGCGGATCATGGCCATCGCAGAACCGGTAGCCCAGTCCCACTGGAACGATCCAGAGCTTCCGGCCCGATCCCTCCAGCTTCCGCGCCGCGGCGGCCGCGATGGCAAAGGCCCCTTCCCGCAGCGGCGTGATTCGCTCAGCAACCCGGTAGATTTCTCCCTCCGGGAAGATCACCAGCGGCGTGCGTCCTTCCGCCAGGATGTTCACCGCCGCCTTGAACGCGGACAGATCAGCACCCTCCCGATCAATCGAAAAGACACCGACCCGGGGCAGCACCCACCGCGCCGGACCGTTGAAGATCTGATAAGCCGCCATGTAGGAAAACGGCCGGCGCAGCCTTCGGCTCAGCTCGTAGAGCACGAGGCAGTCAGCATGATCGGGATGATTGGGGGTAATGAGCACCGAATCGCCACGTTTGATCAAGCCTTCGATCGTGTCCAATCCTTGAACGTCGATCTCGTGAATCTTCTGCTCCTTGCGCAACCGGTGGCCATTATAGAAGCCTCCGGCCCAGAACCAGAACTGGCTGAGCCGGGGAGGTATGAATTGGTACTCATTCGGGTCGGCAAGCGGCAGACGGTTCATGGGGAGTCGTCCCGGTCTGGAAGATCTTCATCGAGCGACAAAACCGTGCAAAGCGGCGAGCCATGCCGCGAGGCGCTTTCGTCACCGCCCCTTCAAGTCTCTTAGTACATGTGCAAAGGCGCAGGGAATAGGCCACTAGCGAGGGTGGCTGTGGTGGGAGCGGAGGGACCCACAGGAAGGCCGCTTGGCCCCTCAGCGAAGCTCGCTGGGGCATTCTGCCCCAGCCACCCACTGCCCCGGTCCGCACAGCGGGCCCTACAGTTGAGCAGGCACGAAATCAAGCTCTCAGACGTGTTCCAAGAGCCAAAGCGCGATCGGCCGCGCGGTGTCAAACGGCTGGTCGAGGCGCGAGGCTTCGAGCGCCGCGGCAATCCGATCCGGGAGATCGGGCTCAGAGGCCCGGACCATGCCGGGCAGCCGGCAACGGTCGGGGGCCTTGGCAGCGATCCGCACGTCTGGTGAGTCCGGCGCGGGGCGGCTCAAGCAGAATGTCTCGGTCCCCTCGGTCCCAACGGCCGTGATCGTCACGCCGCTTAAGCAAGGAACCGGCGGCATGCCGGAGGGCAGGCGGCGGGTCACGATCTCGACGGCCAAAGTCCCGCGCGGTCCCAAGAAAGCAGCGGAGAACGTGCTGCCATCCCCGGTGGCCTCGTTGACCGGCTTTCCTTGCGGTTTCCAGTCGAGCTGACCGGCCATCCAGGCCGCCAGCCAGACGGCCAGCCGTGGCGGCGTCGTGGGATCGGGCGAAAGAGCCTGGATCCGCAGCGAGTCGATCCGCGCCAGCGTCTCATGATGACAGGGAGGGTCGAAAAACCCGGCGACCAGCTCGCGCCAGCGGGCAAGCCCATACCAGGCCGTGTCGCGACTGCAGGCGCAGATGGCCGGGTCAAGCCCCAGCGCCAGCGCCTTGGCCGAGGTTCCCGGGTCGGGAAGGTCGAGCAAGAGCCGCGAACACTCGTCGCCCAAGTCGCGGAAGAGGGCCTCGTGAGCCAGCGGATCGGTCGTCCACCAGAGCACAAGCGGCAGGTCGGCCTCCAGGAGCGGCCGCACGGCGCCGGCGATGAGTCCCTCGGAGTTTGGCCCGGCACGCAGCAAGATCCGCTCGGAGCAGACTTGGGGCGTGCCCGGCTCGGGCAAGTGGCAAAACGCCGAAACCTCGGCGGTGATCCGCCGCTCCTTGTCGTCGGAATCACGCACCACGATAGCCCGGCACGGATAGCGGGCGACCACCTCCTCGACGACGGGGCGCAGGCTCGGGGCGGCTTTGCTCAACCGCTCGATAACCAGATTCGCCAGCACGATGCGCGTCAGGTTGGGATTCTCTCGCTCCGGACCGCCCAACACGTCCGCCGCCGGGCCCCACAACCGCTCGAGCGTCATCTCGACATCACGCAAGTCGACGGGAATTCCCTGACCCTGAAGAAATGCGTCCGTTTCGCTTCCTGCACTCGCCATGGCGCAACACCTCGACTTGGAAATTGAACTAACATTGTAACATGCGACATCGAAATGCAGCCAGAGCCGCAGCGCAGACGCTTCCATGGGAGAGACGCCGCGATGTCCGACCCTCGAAAACAGCGCTTGACCATCCGCGGACTCTTCATGCTCATAATTGTCGCCGGGATCCACTTCCTGCTGGTCATGTCGGGTCCGCGGCTTCTGGATCATTGCTTGCCCCTGTGCTCTGCACTGATTCTGCTCTTTTGGGTCGTCGTCCCGGCCGGGGTGTTTTACGGGCTGAAACTGGCCGCCAATCCGTCGATCATCCCGTTCGACCCTGACAACGAGAATACTCCCGAGTTCGCCCGCTCTTGCATCCGGACGCTTGTTCCGGAGCTTGGGGACCTGGGGTTCTCGGTCGTCGCTCATCTGCGCATTCAATCCCCCGGATCAAGTTCACAAAACTGGTTGACTCTCTTTGCCAGAGTGCCAGGCCGGCAGACCGCGCGGCTGGTCACGATCCACTTCCCCAAGAAAATGCGCTCTCAAACGATGACCAGCCTGGCTTTCCGCACCGACTTTAGCGACGGAACACGAATGATCACCACCAACATTCGGACGCCACCTTCCATCCCGAAGGTGGGGATCCGTCAAGGCAGCATCAATTTGCCAGAGATCCGCCATGCCGCGCCGCTGTATCGGGTTCACGAGGCGGCAATTCTGCGGTTCGCGAGCGATGGTCTACGAACGCTGCCGAATCTGATCGACCCTCCTACTTACCTTCGCGCCTCGTTCCAGCAGGAGGAGTACGAGAACTGGGTAGACACAGGCTACTTCTACCTTGACGAGCAGCAGGGCTTTTACCGGCCAACCTGGAAGGGCGCGGTGCTCATGGGTTTGAAGTTCAGTCCGCCAATTCGCTTCCTCCGAGAGCGCCTGAGGGCGTGGAACGCCAGCCGTCTCTTGCGGGAGCTGGAGATCGCCGATCACGCGTGAGATGCCGAGCCCGTCGAGAAGAAGCCGGTGGTGCGCTTCGGCTTGCCTGGGTACCACGCTCGCGCAGCGAGTGAGCGTGCCAGGCCGGCTGCAGGTCACACGTTAACGCCAGCACGCTCGCCCTTGCGCGAGCGCGGCACCCGGAACTACTTACTCGAACTGCCCACTTCCCACGGCCCACTACCGACTGCCAACTAGGTCTTCTTCAGAGCCGTCGCCACTTGGCTCCGTCGGCCTTCAGCAGCTTGTCGGCCTCTTCCGGGCCCCAGCTTCCTGCAATGTAGGTCGTCGGGCACGGCGAGTCGGGGCGTTTCCAGGCATCGAGAATCTGGGTGATGAATCGCCAGGCGCTTTCGACCTCATCGGTACGGGTAAAGAGTGTCGGGTCGCCGAGCATCACGTCCAGGAGCAGCCTTTCGTAGGCCTCGGGAGCCGGCACGGCGAAGGCGGTACCATAACGGAAATCCATACGCACTTCTTGAAGCCGCCGCCGCGAGCCGGGAATCTTGGCCTCGAACGAGAGGCTGGCCCCCTCGTTGGGCTGGATCCGCAAGACAAGCTGATTGGAGCCTGAGCGGCCGTCGACTTCGGGCTCGAACAGCTCGGTCGGCGGCAGGCGGAACTGGATGGCAATCTCGGTGGCTCGCTTTGGCAGACGCTTGCCGGTCCGCAGGAAAAAAGGCACCCCGGCCCATCGCCAGGTGTTCAGCTCCAGCCGCAATGCGACATAAGGCTCGGTCACCGTGTCGGGCGCCACGCCTTTCTCATGAATATAGGCGGGGACCTCCTTGCCCTCGATCGAGCCGGCCAGGTACTGGGCGCGCACGACGAACCGATCGACGTCCTGCGGTTTCCACTGTGGCAGGCTTTGCAGCACCTTGACTTTCTCGTTGCGGACGGCGTCGGCCGAGAGGTCCACCGGCGGCTCCATCGCGACCAGACAGAGCAGTTGCATCATGTGGTTCTGGACCATGTCGCGGATGGCGCCGGCGGTGTCGTAATAGGCGCCGCGGCCGCCGGCCATGCCAACCTCCTCGGCCACGGTAATCTGCACCGAGCCGATGTGCCGGCGGTTCCAGATCGGCTCGAAGATGCTGTTGCCGAACCGAAAAGCTAAAATGTTCTGAACCGTCTCTTTGCCCAGGTAATGGTCGATGCGATAAACCTGGCGCTCGTCGAGCACGCGTGAGACCTCGAGGTTCAGCGCCCGGGCGCTGGCGAGGTCGTGGCCGAACGGCTTCTCGATTACCACCCGGCTCCAGGGCGTCTCTTGCTGCCAGGGGTAGATCAGCCCCGCTTGTCCCAGATGGCTGATGATCGTCGCGAAGAATTCGGGCGAAACCGCCAGGTAAAAGATGCGATTGCCGCGCGTGCCGTGAGTCCGGTCGAGCTCCTCAAGCTTCGCTTTGAGGTTCTTGTACGATTCCAGGTCGTCGAACGTTCCCTTGGCGAAGACCAGTCGACTGGCGAACTGTGGCCAGATTTCGCCCAGGTCCGTCCCGCCCTCACTCGTCAGCGATTTCTCGTATTCGGATCGAAGATTATCGTCAGTCCAGTCGCGGCGGGCGAAGCCGACGATCGCGTACTCGGTGGGCAGGTTCCCGCCCCGTGCCAGGCGATAGAGGGCGGGGACGAGCTTGCGATGGGCCAGGTCGCCGGTCGCGCCGAAAAGCACCCCTGCGCACGGCTCAGGCGTCCGAGCCCCTGATAGGGCCTGCCGAAGCGGGTTGGAATCGGTCGCGCTGGTCAGCTCCGGCATCGCTTGTCCGATCCTTGCGGTAGAAGGCAGAGGCGAGCGCACGCGGAATCAGGCTCGCCACGATGTGGACCGGAGCATTCCCGGACCGCCAGAAATTCTACGACCCGGCCGACGCGAGGATCAAGGGCTTCTTCGACTCACCGCCCACTTCCATCACTGGCCGGTTCCGACTCGACGTCGGGTCCGCGGGTCGAGCGGCGGGTCTTGCGAGCGCGGGGGGGCGGGTCGTCTTCGGTCTCATCGTCGGCCGGGGCCCTAGCGGTGCGGGTTTCCGAGCGGCTTGAGCGGGTACTGGCTGTGTCGGCCGAGCTTGCGCGTGGGCTTCGCCGGCTGCTTACACTTTCGGCATCGAGGAAGACGAGAACCTCGGTGCTGGTGGGAGCGCCCAGCGGCGTGCCCAGCCAGCCCCCCTTGCGGTCGAGGATTCCCGGATGGATGCCGCCGCTTATGAGAAGGGTCTGGCCCAGCGGCCAGTTCTTGACCGTTTGGTCGAGGTGGGTCATCGAGACCTCGGGAACGTCGATCGACATCTCGGGCGGGCCCATCTCGCGTGGGGCGATGATCTTGGTCCGGTGGAACATTCGCACGGTGTTGACGCTCAGGTCGAGTGAGGCGTCCATGGTGTCGCCCTCGAAGGTCAGTAGCGGGCTGAGCTTGAGGATGATGCTTTCCTCGAGCTTGTCCGCGCGGGGGGTGAACCCCTGGCCGGCCGCGCTCTCGCGCTGCATGCCGCCGGCGAAGGTTCGCGGCTCGGCCGTCCGGACGGTGAGCTGCTGGCCGTTGACCATCTCGACCCGCTCGTCGGCGAACTTTCGAAAACCCTGCTGATTTTGCATCTGGGCGATGATGAGCGCGGCGTCGGTCATCCGCATGGTCCAGATCTGCTGTCCCTGCGGCCCGCTGCCCACGGGCGTAAGCTGCGAGAAGATCGAGTACCGCCAGCGGGTGTCGGTGGTAACGAAGAACCGCACGTGGATCGCCAAAATGTCTTCGGTCGCGTCCGTGAACCGCTCGACGACCTCACCCACCTGCTTAAGGATCTCGGGGCTGTTATAGGCTCGCAACTGGGTCTTGCCCGCACTTAAGACCGCGACCTTCTCACCATGCCAGTCGGCCGTGCCCGTGCGGCGGAAGATCCATTCGACGATGGCCTTCTGCGGGTTCTGCTGGCCCTGGGCGACTCTCGTGTAGCGGCTGATGTCGTAGTTGCGCCACTGAAAGCCGGCCTCGTGGGCGAAGCCGGCGGGAGGGTCCTCCGCACTGCCGTTCTCGCGAATATCCTTGATATCTTTCGCGTCCCGGGGGTCGGGGGCTTCTTCGTCGGCCTCCTTCGCGGTTGGCCGGAGCGTCTTTCCCCGGCTCGCTGAAGAGTCCGACGTGCGCCGGCTGCGCGTCTCTTGCGCCTGCAAAAATCGGGGAACGAGCACCCCCAGCACCATCAAGAGCAGCAGAACCGTGCGGCGATTCATGCCAGGGGCCTCCTTGCCGATCTGGCCTGGACATCTACTATTCATCGAACCAAGACGAGACAGCCAGCAATGGACGTCGAGGCCGACGTCGCGCACGCAACCCGGGGACGTGATCGCCGCCCTCCATCCTGGAAGCGATCCTCACCATCACGGATCGTGGCGCATGATGACTCCTACCGGATGCGCCGGAAACCTAGCAGAGGTCCACGTTTTCCTCAAGTGCAAAAGGGAACGAACACGAGGCGAGACGTTTCGTTCATCCGCCCCATGCAGCGATTGAAGGTGAGGAAAGTCAGCCCCAGAAAAGTCGCGGCCACAAGGCTATGGTCCATCCTTGCTGGCTGGAATCGACGTTCTCAGGTACGCTTTGGCCCGGCGCTCGAATTCCGCACTGCTGATCTTTGCCCCCACCTCGGGCGACAGATTGACCGCCTGCTTGATCTCTTCGTAGGAGAGCCCGGCATCCACCATCTTCTTTATGAGTGGCAGGAAGGTCGAGCGATAAAAAGGTCCCATCTTCGCCGCCACTTGCTCGTCGAACGTCTCCGCGGTGAGGGTCTTCCCGTGAACTTTCGTTTCCGTCCCGTCAGCCGCCGATCCCGGCTTGGTCTTGGTCCCTCCTCGCTTGACACCGCGAGCGCGGGCGCCCATCACTGCCGCGGTGATGCCCCGCTCCTTGGCCTGGACCTCGGACCGTCCCGCCCGGAGGTTTTTTACGTAAACGTGCGTCGCCAGGATCTCGAACTTGCCGATGCGGGGGCCCGTTTCACGTTTCTCAACCGCTGGCGCGGGAGGGTTCCGCTCTTGCGGGCAAGCGGCCAAGAGGTCGGGTGTGCTGGACGCTAGAAGACAAAAGACCAGGATTCGGAGCGCCCACTCGGCGTGGATCGGCATGAGAGAGATTCCTGACCTACGTGAGCTTGAACCATCGCCGGCTCGTCGCATGCCGCGCCTCGAATCTCACTTGTCGCCTGCCCGCCGGGTTTTGACAATAGTCAGCCGGTCACGCGGTGACTGGTCGCAACGAGGCTCAACGATCGGACAACCGATGCACCGGATGCACACGAGGAAACTGGTCGCGGCAGGATTGGCACTGGCGATTATTGTGCCAGTAGGGCGGCTGGACGCCGACGAGCCGCCCCGGCGGGAGGCTTCCGCTGGCATCACCGTCTCGTTCGTGCATCCCGAGCGTCAGGCCGCGGCGGTGCTGAGGCTCTTCGAGGGATCTCGGGCTGCTCACCCAGCAGCGGCGCTCGTGGCCTGGAAACACGCGACGCGCAATCCGCACCAGCTTAGCAAGCGGCTGGAGGCGGTAATCTCGTTTTTCAACCCGGAAATGGTCCGCGAGTGGGCCGTCTTGCACGAGGCCCGGCTGGAGCTTGACTTGGACGCGACAACCGCAGCGCCACGGTTCCGGCTCTTGGCGCCCCGCGACGACGGCACGCTGACCGCGCTTGTGACAGCGCTGCGGCTTTCGGGCGGAAGCAGCGAGCCGCCGCTGGTGGAGTCCGGGAAGTCGGCCGTCGAGCGGCTGGGCGGGCCGGGCTCGGCCGTGGCGACGCTTATGGACCCGAAGACGGCCGACCGCGGCGGTTCTGGCCTGGTCGTGGCCAGTTCGCGGGCCGAGCTGGGGGGTCCTGTGCACGCCCCAGCCGTCGCACGTTTTCCGCCGCCGTCTGAATCGCTCGACTCGGGGTTCGTCTTCCAGGTCGAGCCGGGAAGTGAGAGTGCGCCGGCGACGGCCTCGGTCACGCTCCGCCGTATGATCGAGCTGGTGCACGCGCTGGGCTGCCGCGCGATCGACGGCCGCTTCGGGTTGATCGAAGACCGACTCGAGCTCGTAGCCACCAGCCGGCTCGAGCCCGCGCATCCGCTGGCGCAAGCTGCAAACGGTGATTGCGCGATCGACCCGCGGTGGCTTCGCTACATCACGGCCGAGGAAGCCCTGGCGGTCGTCTCGATCGCCAATGGCCGCGGACCAGCCTACTGGGAGGGCGTCTTCACGCTGGCCGATCGGGTTGACCGGGCCGACCCCGCGCGGGTGAATCTCGCGCCCTTGCGTAGCCGCGTCAACCTGCTGGCGACGGCCGCCGGGGCGAGTCTCGAGGGAGACCTCTGGCCGCATTTGAAGGGCGTGACGGCTAGCGTGCTGGCAGCACCCGGCGATCCGGACCGCGCCGGACGATGCGTCGCGATCCTGCACATGGACACGGAAGCGGCCGCCCGGCAGCTTTTCCTCCAGACTCTGCCGCATCTGGCCCGGATCAGCACACGGTTCCGGGCCGATGAGCGGCCCAAGCATCCACAAGGCGATGCGCCCTCCGCGGGCCTCGACTCGGCCGGGCCCGTTGCCCTGGGTCGTCCCGGCGGCCGTCCGCTCGAGATCGCCCTGCGCGGTCAAGACGTGGTCATCGGCTGGGGCGATCAGTCATTGGCCGCCGCGCTGCGATCGGCCCAGACACCAGAGCGTTCGGTCTTGCCCGTGCTTACCGAAGGCTGGGCCGGGCCCCAGGGGAAAACGCCTGCGAGGCTGGGGGCTTTATGGCCGGGTCGGGTGAGGTTACCGCTTGAGGGCTTGGACGGACCAACGCCCCTAGCACAGTCTCTGGCCGAAGGCCCGCCTTTGGTCTGGACCGGCTGGAACCTGGGTGCTAAGGCGCTCGACCGGGTGCACTGGCAGGGCCTTTCGGGACTCGTTCATCGGTTCCTGGCACGTCTTCCCCTTGACCCGGCCGGCCTTCCCTGAGCCCACCCGAGCGGAGCATAATACGTGCGCCTCATCGACCTGCACTGCAACTGGGCTTTGCAATACGCCGGCGAGTCGAGCCAATACGATCCTGCACTTTATCCCGAAGTGGCCGCTCGGCTACCACAACTTGAGGGTTATCTGAGCGATACCGCGGCGGCCGTGCTTTTCTGCGGCCGGGCTGCCCGGGACTGGGAGCGCCAGGCCGACCCCTGGCGCGCGCTCGCCGATATGATCACGCGGTACGAAGCGGAATTCCCCGGCCGGCTGCTTGCAAGCCCCGAGGATGTCGCGCGGTGGGCCCGCGAGCCAGAAGACGGCATGTGCTGGGGAGTGCTCGGCGTCGAGGGGTTTGATTTCCTGATCCGCACGCCGGCGGACCTGGACCGCCTCGGGACTCTCTTCGACCGAGGCGTACGCGTCTTCCAGATGGCCGCGACATCGGCCACGGCGCTGGGGAGCGTGGCGGACCTCGACCTTGACCGTGGACTGAGCCTTCTGGGCCGCGCCTTTCTCGACCGCCTGGCCGAGCTTGCGCCTGAGGCAGGCAGCCCCGGTCCGCGGCCGATCCTCGACCTGGCCAAACTGAGCGCCAGAACGATGGGTGATGTCCTGAGCTGGTTCGAGAGCGACCCCGCGCGGCCGGGCCGAGTCTTGCTGACTTGCTCGAGAGCCGATGTCCTCTTACCCTCGCGTCCCGGCCAACCGAGCCCGACCCACACCGAGCTTGTCCATTTCCGGGCGCTGGGCGGTCTCTTGGGTTTGGGTCCAGGGGCGCCTGAAGTCGAGTCGGCCTCCGCGGTAGGCGAAGTCATCGAGCTCCTGGCCGCCATTCCCTGGAAGGGCAAGGCCGGCTGCGAGGGCATCGGCATCGGAACCAGTTTCCTGGAAGTGGAAGCGCCCACGGCCCCGCTGGCAAGCGCCTGCCGCCTGAGCGAATGGCTCGCCGCGACCTTCCCAAGCGAGATCGCCACGGCAATCACCGCGGGCAATGCGCGGAAATTGTTGCTGGAGGCCGCCGGCGACCCGGCCGGGACCAATCAGCAAGGCCCTCCGACATCTTCTCAGCAAGGCCCTCCGACATCTTCATGATGCAATCGCCATAGCATGCAGCCGGCTGGTTTGACAGAATCTTCATGCCGGCTTCACCATGACGCTCATTCTTATGAAGAGACTCTTTCGACGAAACGATCACTTGTTTTGACATCGCGGCTTCGGGCATTCTCGAGCCTCGGGCCGCTCTTCATAAGCTCGTCCCGTAGAAGCGAAAAGCCCCTGCGTTGGGGACTGACAAAGAGTTTTCTGGGTCCATGGGCCCAGGTTTTACCCATCGAGGACGGCGATGATCTCTCAAACCGCGGAGTACGCTCTGCGAGCTGCAGTGGTGCTGGGGAGCCAGCCCGACCGTCCGATGACGACGCAGGAAGTGGCCCGCGTCTCGCGCGTGCCCGGGGGATATCTGTCGAAAGTGCTTCAGGCCCTGGGCCGGGCCGGCCTGGTCGAAGCGCGGCGGGGGTTGCGAGGAGGCTACGTCCTGACGCGCCCCCTCGATGAACTGACCGTGTACGACGTGATTCAGGCCGTTGATCCTCTGAAGCGCATCCACGAGTGCCCGCTGCGGCTGCAAGCCCACGCCCAGCGGCTCTGCTCGCTTCATCAAAAGCTCGATGAGGCCGTCGCGCTACTGGAGAACTGTTTCAAGCAGACGACGATCGGATCGCTCCTGAAGGACCAGGCGGCAGAAGAGCCGGGGCCGCTGTGCGAGTCTCGCCCAGCGCCCACCGGCTCTGAACCCGAAGATCCGGCCTGAAACGTCAGCTTGGCTTCGCGTCGTCTTTCCTAGGGATATTGCCGGACATCAAGCCAAGGCTTGGAAACGGTTTAAGACGGCTTCTCGATTCCGGTGGTCCAGTCGCGAATGTGATAATGGCGCGAGTAGGTCAACGGAGCTACCGGAACAAGAGCTTGCACTGGGGTGACATTGTACTGGGGCAGCGGAGCGGCGTAGCTCGATGATTCCGTGGCTGCCTGTGCGACACCGGGCCCGGGGGCGCTATTGGCAGGAGGAACGTAGTAAGACGTCCTAGTGACCGTCTGGCCCATCTCGTCCGGTGATTGCGCAACAAACTGCACCGGCACGGTGAAGGTTGCCTCCGTGCCGCCTGGTCCGCCCAGCCCCTTCACCTGGAAGCGGGCTGTCACGCCGGAGATGGGCACAGGCTGGAGAGGTTCATGTTCAGGTCCAGCGAGCCGTCGCCGCCATGCAGGCTACGCGTGAACCAGGGGGCTGGCGAATTCGGGTGATAGAACGTCACCGTTGCGCCGAGCTGGTTCGTCACCGCCGGCCGGCCGGCCTCGTCGTGAATGAACAGGCGGATTCCGGTCGGGTAGAAAAACACCTCGAACTCATGCTGTGAGGCTCGTGCCAGCATGCCGCCGCGGCTGGTCCGTGTCGATGCGGCCGACTGAAACGCGGCCGCGGAGGAACAGCAAAGCGCCAGGACCGTCCAAGACGTGACGACCGCAGGCGCGCACATTGATCGGGCGATGAAGTGACGCATGATGTGGACTCGACGATGAGATCTCGATAACCTCGCACCCATGACAAATGTTGCAAATATTGTGCCAACAAGATGTTCGGTGAACTCATCAGGAACAGGAGGCGTGCCGCAAAGTAACGGAAAGAAACCGGAACCAGAGTCAAATTGACGGCACCGGGACAAGGCGTCATCATCGCATCCCGGAGAACATCCGCGATGACGCTGGATCTGACGTCAGGGATCGTGACGTATTAAAAAGGAGTGATGGGAATGTTGCGTCGACCCACTTGCACTAAAGCGGCCGTGCTGTCTGCGTGCGTGCTGGCCTTGGGCGTGCTTTCCGCAAGGGCGCAGACTGCGGTCATCACGGCACGGTCCGCCGGTCAACTGGCCGATGGTCTGGCGTACCTGTTGCAGTCGGTTTCTCCGCCCAATGCCGGCGATGTCAAGGGCGCGACGGAGCTCCTGCGCCGGTTCAAGGCGGGCGAAGTCTTGCCCGGTTTGGACCAGACCCGGCTCTTCGGGATTGCCGCGACTCTCCCTCGCAAGCCCGAAGATGGAACCACGTTGGTTGTCGCGGCGGTGCCCGTGAGCGACTACACGCGGCTGATCGAGGGCTTCAAATCGCTCAATCTGAAGGTTGACGCCAATGCGGGCTTGCCGGGCTTTTCACACAAGATCACCACGGCAAACGGGCGGTATAGCGCCTACGCAGTCGAGTCCAAACGCTATGCCTTGTTTTCACTGATTCCGGCAGAGGTCGCCACGATACGCGACCTGGACCCGGAGTCGTGGAGAACACAAGCTGAGGAGCAGGCCGAACTGCTGGTGAAGCTGCGGCTCTCGGAGATTCCCGAGGCTACCAAGAAGCAATTCCTGAAGCAGTTCGCCGCGTCGATGGCTCAGAAGAACGACCGCCGTCCGAATGAGAACGACGTCGAGTACAAGAGCCGAATGGTGACCACCCGTCTGATGGAGAAGGCCGTGGAGTCACTGATTGATGAGGGCGATGCGATCGAACTTGCCCTGAACCTCGATCGCGAGCGGGATTCGGCGTCGTTATCGCTCTCGGTCTCGGCGCTTCCGAATACCTCCATGGCGGCAAATCTGCAAAGCTTCGAGAGCCGTCGCAGCCGCTTCTCCTGGATCGGCGCGGGGGCGGCCTTGGCGGGATGGATAAGCGTGCCGGTTCCCGCCGGCTTTCGTGACATGCTCGGCGAGATCGTGGAACAGTACCACAAAGAGCAAATGGCCAAAGCGAAAAACGGCGACGAGAAAGCTCTGAACGAACAGTTGAGCGATTTCCTCAAGAGCAACCTGGGTTCCAGCGAGATCGATCTGGGAGTGGCCATCCAGGGCCCTCGCAAGAACTCCTCCGGCGAGGCACACTTTGCCGTCACCGGTGGGATGGCGCTGCACGATGGGCCGCGGCTCGAGCGCCTGCTGCGCGACGCCGCCGTCAAGTTTCCGCCCGAGAAGGGAACCAAGCTCACGTTCGACGCATTCAAGGGACCGGATGGAACAGCCATCCATCAGATTGACATTCCGGCTTCCTCGATGCCACCTGATATGATCAAGAAGCTGGGAGTCTCTCCCTTTTTCGTCGCGTTTTCGGGGAGTGCCGTGGTCTTTTCGTGCGGAGAAGGGAGTAAGACAGAGTTGGAAGCGGCACTTACCAGGCTCGGTCAGGTCAAGACCGGTCCCGACGACCCAGTAGCGATCCAGACGCATTTCAGTGGGCTGGGGCAGTTCGCCGATGCCAATCCGGATGCCTTGCGCCCGATTGCCGCCGAAGTTTTTCAGGGACCGAAGACTGGCCGCGACGCGGTCTCACTGGGCGCCCACAGCGACGGACAGACGCTGCGGCTTGAGCTTTCGATGGATATCGCGGCGCTGCAGTTCGCGGCTATTGCTGGCAAGACTTCAAAATCTCGAGCGCACGGCGGGCAGTGACCCGCCGAGTCATCCGCCCCAGCGCCCGTTCGTCCGCAAGCCCTCGGCCACATTCTTGGGGCTGTTGGTCAGCCTAATTGCCCCAGTGGCAAACGGAACGGGGGCTTACCTCATCCTAAAATGATTCTCATTTTAGCAGGTCGGTCATCCTAGAATACGGAGGGTGAGACCAGAATCCATCACAGACGTACAAGAAAGTTCTGAAGGCTTTCGGACTGGCGCCCTACGAAGAACGAATCCAGCTCCTTGATTATCCGCCTGACGGAGTCCTCGATTTTGTGAGAGGCCCACAAGAAGCCCAAGCCGCGACCGGGACCGGCTCAAGAAGTGACTGCGAGTTGATGGTGCGCACGGTAAGTCTTGCGGACGCCCCAGTCTTAGCAAAACGGCTTGAGCGCCCGGCGCATCAAGGTCGCGTCGGGGTACCGCTCTTTGGGATCACGGGCCAGACACTTGGCGATAACTGCCGACAGCTCCGGGGAAATGTCCGGGCGCCGCTGACGGATGGGAACGGGTTGTTCTTCTAAGAGCATGCGAATCAAGTTGCTGCCGTCGCAGGTCGGCTCGTCGTAAATATATTTACATGTTAACATATAATAAAGCGTTGCCGCGGTGGCATAGAGATCGGCCAGTGGGGTTACAGTCCTGAAATCGAGCATTTGCTCGGGAGGCATAAACGGGACGGTGCCGCGCATTTCGCCGGAGAAGGTCAGCCCTGAGAGCCCCACGACGCGAAAGCTCTTGGCCAGCCCGAAATCCGAGATCTTGGCGATAAGCTCATCGGAAGTGTGGGCGATGAGCACGTTTTCGGGCTTGATGTCGCGATGCACAAAGCCCATTTGGTGGGCTTGCTCGAGTCCTTTCAAGGTCTGGCAGGTCAGGCGGCAGGCCTGCCTGATGGGGTATCGGCCGGGCTGTTGTTTGGCAAGGGCTTCGAGGTTCGTTCCGGCCACGTACTCCATGGCGAACCAGAACTGGCCCCGTGTCTTGCCTTGCTCGTACCATTCGACGATGTTGGGATGCCGGAGCTGTCTGATGACCGACATCTCGCGGTAGAAGCGGTCGATGGCGGTGCGGGTGGTGGCCGTCTCGGGCATAATCAGTTTGAGGGCGACGATGTCACCGGTCTGGTTGTGCCGAGCCTGGTAGACCACACCCATCGACCCGCGGCCGATTTCGCGGAGTGTGGTGTAATGGGGAACTGGTTGGGGCAGCGCGGCGGCTTCCGAGCGGCAAAGCGAACACCACCACTCGACCGCGTCCGCGACGTCACCCTTGGCCTCCTCCGCGAAGCCCGCGACAGTGATGTTCTGAGGCGCCGGTGTTCCGCAGCCGGAGCAGCGGATGCCCGCTGGCACGTGGACCTGCAACTGCGAGCTCGCCGCTGGCGATCCCTCGTCGCTGCCAGAAAGCGACGTCTGCTCCATCCGGACGCGAAAAACACACTGCCCGGCCGCGATCAGATCGCTGGAAGAGAGCCGCGTCCGTTCCACGCGCTGACTGTTCACAAATGTCCCGTTGGTGCTGTTTAGATCCTGTAGCTCACAAAGCGGAGGGTTGATCTCGATCATGAAGTGATCGCGCGAGAGGGCCATGTCCTCGGGCATCGGGCAATGCACGAATCGCGACCGGCCTACGATAAACGTGTCATGCCGGTCGAACACGAAGGATCGGCCCCTGCGCGGCCCCTGTAAGACTTCGAGTATCACTCGCATCGTTTCCTTCCGAGACTCTCGGTTGACGTGGGTCACCCTTGCGGCGACTGCGACGTTCTCCGCGCGACCATCGAGATGTTGGCTCTCAAGCTCCTTCATCGCCCTCCCAGAACCCCCATATGTCCCTACGGGAAATACCACACTTATGGGTCACGCTGCCCACCCAAAATACAACAAGCTCAACGATAGCCACTCAACAGAGAAACACGCGTGCACCAATCAGATACTGCTTGGATGTCACCGAGTCGGCTCCTGCCTTCTACCACAAAGCTACAATATTTCCGAGCCTATAATACTTCTTACAGGCGACAGCTAACAGGAAACGGACGAACAGTTTTCATTTTTCCAACCCAGACATACATTCACGAACGGCGACCGCCAAGCATGGCCAGCCGGGGTGACGCCAGGCCGAGGTTGTGGCGTCTCTACCGGATCCGGATCCGCAGACCGTTTCCATCCTCGGACACGGCCTTGGCGTCGGCCACGTGAGGGATCGCATCATGGGGACGGAAACAGGGCCCCCTCGATGGGGCGACGCGGCCGCGGGCCTTTTGCCCGACCGTCCGCAAGTTTTCCTGGAGTCGACGGTCATCGCCCAGGGACTGCCATGGCCTGAAAACCTTAAGACCGCACTGGCGATGGAAGCCGCCGTGCGCCAGGAGGGTGCTCAGCCGGTGGCCATCGCCGTGCTTCAAGGGGCTGTGCGGTTGGGTCTGGCTGCGGAAGAGATTGAGCAAGTCGCGCGATCGGCATTGACTTCACCAAAATCCGAGCCGGCCCGCGGCGGCACGGCGACGGCTGGCCGGCTCGCTCCTCATTGCTTTTCCAAGGTAAACCGTCGCGACCTAGCCGCAGCGATCGCCCGGGGTATCTCTGCCGCCACGACCGTCTCGGCGACCTTGTTCCTGGCCAGGCGCTTTGGCAAGAATCCCTGTATCATGGCGACCGGAGGGTTAGGCGGCGTGCATCGCGGGGCAGCCGAGACCTATGATGTATCCACGGATCTCGACGAGCTGTCCCGGGCGGATGGTTGCGTCGTGGTCTGTTCCGGGTTCAAGTCGATTCTTGACCTGCCCGGCACGCTCGAAGCCCTCGAGACCCGGGGCATTGCTATCGTGGGCTATCGTACCTGCGATCTCCCCGCGTTTACGACGGTTTCCAGCGGCCTGCCGCTGGAACATCGTGTGGACTCGCCCCAGGAAGCGGCTGAACTCGTTCGCACCCACCGCGCGTTGGGATCGCCCGGCGCGATCGTCCTGGCCAGTCCCATTCCCGAGGCTCAGGCAGTCTCGTGGCCGCTCATGGAAGCCGCGATTGAGAAGGCGCTCGAGGAAGCCCGAAAGTGCAGCGTCGCCGGCAAAGAGGTCACACCTTTTCTCCTGGAAACCATTCGCCAGGCGACCGGTGGCCAGAGCCTGCGTGCCAATTGCGCCCTCTTGGTCGCGAACGCCCGGATTGCCGCCGAGATTGCCGTCGAGCTAGAGCGCTCCCAAGCCAGTCCGGCTCGATCACGCGAAGCTCCCAGCGAGTGAGCTTTTGCGTCTCGAGATCGCTCGAAGAGCATGAATCGCCGCCGCAAGGAACAACACCTCAAGGAGCCGCGGCTCCGGAACGCTCTGCGGCTGTGCGCTGGTAAGAGGGTTGCCGCCAGCCGACGACGCGTTTGCTAACGCCGGCGGTTGAGCGAGACTGACTGTCGGCAGCGGCAAGTCGGAGCTGGCCGGCGCCTGTGCCAAAGTCGAGACGGACGTTATGCCGTTTGCCGAGAGGCTTTGCGTGACGCTCGGGGTCGAGGACGCAGTCGCCGCTGTAGTAGAAGAAGTGCTCGGGCCGCTCGAAGCACTTGAAGACCCATGCAGGACGGACCCTACCGAGAGCAGCGAAAGCGCCGCCAGTGGATTGGTTGAAAGCAATGAGGTTGATGTCGGATTGCTCGAGGTGGCCTGGGTGGTTCCGTCCGCTCCAGACGTTGTGGAAGAGGCCGGCGCGGAACCCGCCGACGTTGAGGGAAGTGAGAGGGCGCTCGAAGACCCCATGGGGGACGAATTTGAGACCGCTGAAAGCGGCCCCTGGGTGCTCGCGGAGGCGCTTCCCCCAGAAGCTGCAGTGTTGTACCCCGAGGATGAAGCCGAAGTGCCGGGCGTGGGAGCCGCGACTCCAGGGCTGGTGCCGGACGTTGCCGGCACCGACGACGCCGTGCTGCCGGACGATGACAGTAACGGTGCCGAGACCGCAGTGCCGGACGAGATCGGCACCGACGACGCCGTGCCGGACGATGACAGTAACGGTGCCGAGACCGCAGTGCCGGACGAGGTCGGCATCGACGCCGCCGTGCCGGAGGTCGCCGGCATCGATGCCGCAGTGCTCGCCGAAGCAGGAGCAGATGCCGGTGCCGACGCCGTCATACTAGCCGAAGCCGGCATCGTCGCGGCTGAGCTAGGCGTGCTGGCTGCAGTCGCCGCGGGTTGCTGGCCATTTGGCAGGGCGACGAGATTCTGTGCAGCGGTCACCCCCATCGGCTGATTCGAGCTGGAAGACCCGGTGGACGCTTGTCCGACCAGCGACGAGCCCGCGTAACCGGCGAAAGGGCCCTGAGCTGATGTCCCGGCCGAGCCGGACAAGCCGGCCGAGGTGCCCGTTCCGTTTGAACTGGTCAGGCTGGCCCCACCGGACGCAACAAATGGACTGCCTGCGCCGGATGCACCGGCTGTGCTGACTACGCCGGATGCACCGGCCGTGCTGCCTGCGCCGGATGGGGCGAATGCGGGCGACGTTTGTGTCGAAATAATCCGGCTTCTTTCGGTGTGATCGGCGGCGTCGACACTGCGTGCGGCCAGCACCGCGCTTCGGCCGCTGCTGCTGCTTCCCCGCGCATCCTCGACGCTGAGTGCGCCTCCGACGTTTGCCTGTGAGTTCGACGCATGCGGTACAGATGCCGTCGCGGAGACGCTCTCGTTCGACAGGGCCAATGGCGAATCGACCGATCCCGACGAGAACTCCGAACTTCTTGCGGCGGTACCGCTTGAGACGGCCGTCACGGTCTGACCATCGATGCCGCTCGGGCCGCTTTGCGCCGCGGTGCTTGAATTGACCGCCGCGGCCCCTCTGCTATGCGTCGCCAGAGCCATCACCGGGGAGATCGAGCCACTGATCCAAACCATCCCCGACCCAGTGCTCGGTCCGCCCGGCCTGATTCCAGACGCCGAAGTCCCGGAAGTCGGCGCCGGGTAAGTGAGCAGAGGCGATGCGGAGGCAATCGGGGCGAGACCGAGAAGAACAATGAGAGGAGCCAGGCCAGGCTGGCGAGCGCGATAAACGCAATACATCACAGTGACCTCCTGGGAGCGAACATCCTATTGCGCGGCTGGAAGCAAGCCATAAATCATCCGTGAGAGCACCGTCGAAATAATGCGTGATGGTATCGCGAGGTGTTCAATCCAGGTTGCGGCAGAACGATACGAACTTCGCGCTTTGCTGTCAACAAGACTTGTCCTGGGTTGTCAAGGTATTGTCCGGCCGCGCGGCGATGATCGACACAATCCGGCGATCGGCGATCGCTTGCGAGAGCGGTCCGTTGGCGAAAAGGCCAAGTTTTGATAGCGTGAGGCAGTTGCCGGTTGCTCTCCCTCGGAGACGATTCCGAGTGCACCATTCTTACGACTCAGGGTGGCCCACCGATGTCTTCACGCCCCTTCGTCCACCTTCACTGCCACAGCCATTACAGTCTGCTGGATGGCCAGAGCAAGATTCCCGATCTGGTCGGGCGGGTCAAGTCGCTGGGGATGCCGGCCGTGGCCCTGACCGATCACGGCAACCTCTTTGGCGCCGTCGAGTTCTTGCGCGAGGCGAAGGCCGCCGGGGTGGTCCCGATCGTGGGGATGGAAGCGTACATCGCGCCGGGGAAGCGGACCGATCGGACCGCCAGCTCGGGGGGCGCGGGGGACGAGCGCTATGCCTATCACCTGACCCTGCTGGCCCGTAACGGCAACGGTTTTCGTAACTTGCTTCGGCTATCGTCGCGGTCGTATCTCGAGGGCTATTACTACAAGCCGAGGATCGACAAGGAGATCCTCGCCCAGCACAGCGATGGACTGGTCTGCCTATCGGGGTGCGTCGGCTCCGAGTTCTCGCAGCTTCTGCTCTCCGACCGCCGGAGTGAGGCCGAGAAGCTCGCCATGTGGTACTACAAGACCTTCGGCGAGGGAAACTTCTTCGTCGAAGTTCAGAACAACGGCCTGCACATCCAGCAGGATTGCATGCAGCGTGAGCTGGACCTCGCCCGGCGGCTTGGCTTCCCGGTTGTGGCCACCAGCGACGCCCATTATCTGACCCAAGACGATTATCTGGCGCACGACGTCCTTTTATGCATCAACACGGGCAAGACGATCGACCAGCCGCTGGACAAGCCACGGTTCGTGGCCGACGACGGCAAGCTGTCCGACCAGTTCCACGTGCGCGGGCCCGACGAAATGTACGCGGCATTCCCCGGCATGGACGAGGCGCTTGCGACCTCATCGCAGATTGCCGAAGGAATCGAAGAAAACTATGCCAGCCTGGGGCTGGGCAAACGCCAGTTTCCCTCGTTTCAGGCCCCCGCCGGCAAGACCGCGGAAGAGCATCTGCGCGATCTTTGCCGCGCAGGCCTGCTGGAACGTTACGGCGACCCTCCGCCGCCGGCAGCCCGGCAGCGGCTGGATCACGAGCTGGAGGTGATCACCCGGATGGGGTTCGCCTCCTACTTCCTGATCGTTTGGGACTTCGTGCGCCATGCCCGCGAGCGGGGGATTCCGGCCTCGGCGCGCGGGTCGGCCTGCGGGGCGCTTGTCAGTTACGTCTTGCATTTAAGCAACGTCTGCCCGCTCAAGTACGACCTGCTCTTCGAGCGGTTTCTCGATCCCAATCGTTCCGAGGCGCCCGACATCGATATCGACCTCTGCCAGGACCGTCGGTACGAGGTCATCGATTACGTCCGTAAGAAATACGGCGATGCCAACGTGGCCCAGATCGGCACCTTCGGGACCATGAAGGCGAAGGCCGCCATCAAGGACGTGGGGAGGGTGCTGAATATTCCGCTGGCACGCGTCGAGCAGATCAACAAGCTGATTCCGACGCGGCTCGATATCACTCTTGAGAAAGCGCTCAAGGAAGAATCGGCCCTGCGAGCCATGGTAGACCAGGACCCCGAGATCGAGCGTTTGATCCGCTTCGCGCGGCGGCTGGAGGGTTCAGCGCGGAACGCCAGCACGCATGCCGCGGGCGTCGTGATCGCCGACCAGCCGCTGGAGTCGCTGGTACCTCTTCAGGTCATCCGCCGGGGCGACAAGGACGAAGTCGTCTGCACTCAGTGGGACATGGGCGACGTCGAGAAAGCCGGCCTGCTGAAGATGGATTTTCTCGGCCTGCGCAACTTGACCACGCTGGAGGCCGCGGTCCGGAACATCAACGAGCGGCACCCGGAAAAACCCCTGGAACTGGACCGGCTGCCTTTGGATGACCGCAAGTCGTTCGAATTGCTCCAGCGCGGCGAGACCAAGGGAGTCTTCCAGCTCGAGAGCGCGGGAATTCGCGATCTCCTGGTCAAGATGAAGCCCGACCGGTTCGCCGACATCATCGCGACGAACGCGCTTTACCGACCCGGACCGCTCAACGGCGGCATGGTCGACGAGTACGTCGACGTCAAGAACGGGCGGAAGCAGGCAACCTACATTCACCCCGTGCTCAAGGAGGTTCTCGAGGAGACTTACGGGGTGATGGTCTACCAGGAACAGGTGATGCGGATCCTCAATCGACTGGGGGGTATCGAGCTGTCCAAGGCCTACGCGACCATCAAGGCCATCTCCAAGAAGAAGGCCGACATTATCGCCGAAGGCCGTGACCAGTTCGTGCGGGGAGCCGTCGAGCGGGGACTCGAACAGGACAAGGCCAGCCGCATCTTCGCCCTGATCGAGCACTTCGGCGGCTATGGGTTCAACAAGTCGCACAGCACGGCCTATGCCCTGGTCGCTTACCAGACCGCCTATCTGAAGGCGCACTACCCGACCGAGTACATGGCCGCCGTGCTCACCTCGGAGATGGACGGAGCCGAACGCGACAAGTTCTTCGTCGAGCACATCGAGGACTGCCGGCGCATGGGCATCGAAGTGCTTGCTCCTAACGTCAACGGAGGCGGCGTTACCTTCCGGGTCGCCCGCGAGGGGCAGATTCACTTCGGTCTGGGCGCAATCAAGGGGGTGGGCGTCAAGGCCGTCGAGGCGATCGTCAGGGCGCGCGAGCTTTCAGGGCCGTTTCACAGCCTGGACGCGTTTTTCGAGCGCGTCTCCACCCGCGAGGTCAGCAGCGGCTGCGCCGAGACTTTGATCCGCGCGGGGGCCTTCGACATGCTGGGTGCCAGGCGGTCCCAGCTCTTGGCGATCTTGCCCCGCGCCATGCAGGCCGGCGCGTCGCGACAAGAAGATCGCCGCCGCGGCCAGCGTGGTCTCTTCGACAATCTCGAGACAGCCGGCAGCGGTAACGGCCATGGAAACGGCAACGATTCGACAAGCGCCCACCGCTTGAACCAGGCCAACCTTCCCGATGTCCCCGAGCTGCCCGACGCCGAGCTCTTAGGCGGCGAGAAAAAGGCGCTCGGTTTTTACATGTCGAGCCATCCCCTTACCCGGTACGCGCCGTTGCTGCAGGCCCTGGCGACCCATCGCGCCAGCGAGCTGGCCGACCTGCCGGACAAGACCGAGGTCACCTTGGGAGGCATGATCGCCAGCGTCCAGGTCCGCAACGTCCAGAAGAGCCGCTCCGGACACACGCGGATGGCCAAGCTCACGTTCGAAGACCTGACCGGTTCGACGCCTGCCATGCTTTGGCCCGAGGAATACGCGAAGCTCGGGAGCCTGGTCAAGAGCGACCTCATCGGCTTTGTCCGTGGCACACTGGACCGCAGGCGCGAGCCGCCGGAACTGATCATCAGCAAGATCTTGCCCATCGAAACGGCTTCGGCCGAGCTTGCGCGCGGCGTCGTCGTCCGGCTGCACAAGGGTGTCCATCAGGACGAGCACCTCGAGCGCCTGCTGAGATTCGTGCGCGTGCACCCCGGTCATCTCGATCTTTACCTGGAGATCGTCGGACTCGAACAGATCCGTCGCGCCATCTACAAGGCCGGACCCTCCTTGCGGATCCGCTACAACGACGGTCTCTTAAGCGACCTGGAAAACGTGGTCGGCCCCGGCAACGTCCGACTCCTCGGTCAGCGGGGCGCAACCGCCCGGCCTGATTCGCCGGCAATGTCTTCCGCGACTTCCCGATCCGTCGCCACAACCAGCTCGGAAATGGAACTCGAAGACGCGACCGCGGACGACCCTGATGATGAATGATTATTGATTTTACTTATAATCATGTATTAAACTGCCACGCTGATTCTTCGTTTGCCGCTTACCTCTCGAAGAGAGGCTCGCAGGGTACGACCCGGGCCGATTCGCCGTCGTGCACGGCCATCTTGCCGCCGGGGTAGATGCAGCCGCCGAAGAGCTTGCCTTCCGTGCTGAGGGCGTAGAGCGAGACGTTGAATGTGGTCCTGCCGTCAGGTCGGCGCCGTTTCGGGTCACGGACGCTGGTTGTGGCGATCCGCTTGCAGGCGTCCATCACCGCGTCCTTGACCGAAAGTCCTCGCCGCATACCCTCGACCACGAGAAAGCTGGAGAGGTTCAGCAAGTTGGCCTCGCCAAACCCGGTCGAGCCGGCCGAGCCGACCTCGTTGTCCAGGTACAGGCCCGCCCCCAGAATGGGCGAATCACCCACGCGGCCGGGAATCTTCCAGGACAGGCCGGAGGTCGTGGTCGTGCAGCCGAGGTTGCCGTGGGTGTCCAGCACTGAGCAGTGGATCGTGCCAGTGACGCGTTTCTGGATGTACTCGGAAACGACGGACGAGGTCTCCTCGGCCGGCGGAGGCACCCAGTCGTCGTTGGGGTCGTGCGTCTCTTTCCAGTGCAGCCAGATCTGCCGGGCCTCGTCGGTCAGCAGGTTGACCTCGGGAAAGCCGTGAGCACGCGCAAACCGCAGCGCCCCTTCCCCGACTAGCAGACAGTGGCGGGTGCGCCTCATCACTTGCCGGGCCACGGCTGCCGGATGAATGATGTTGCGGATCGCGGCCACCGAGCCGCCGCCGTGTGTTGGCCCGTGCATCACGGCCGCATCCAGCTCGACAGTGCCATCCTCGTTGGGAAGGCCTCCCAGACCGACGGAATGGTCCTTGGGATCCGCCTCGACGATCGCCACTCCCTCGATGGCCGCATCCAGCGGGTCGTGCCCCAGCCGTACCATCTCCATAGCCTTCTCGACGGCACGTAGTCCGTTGCCGCTGGCAACCACCATCGGCCGCCGCGGTCCCGGAGGCTGAACCGGGAAAACGCCGATGGCCAGCGTGCTTATGCTGGCCGCCGTGGTCGTGCCCAGGAAGAGCCGGCGGTTCATCGATCTTCGCATGGTTCTTGATTTTCCGCAGGCATTTGCACCTTGCCGAATTTGTCCCGGCTGCTCGCGAAAAGTTGCCACGCGTGATGACGCCGGCATCCGCTTCGGGAAATCCATTCTTGCCGCCTTGCCGACAAATGAGAACAGGGCAGCCTCACCGTGCCTCAGGTGGAGCTGCCCTGTCATCGGACGTGCGCTGGGGATTGCCCTGGCGGATCGTTTTTATTCAATGACCCGACAGCGAGCTAGAAGTTCGGTGTTTCGCGATAGCGTCTTTCAAGCTCGGCCAGAAGAATCGGCCTTTTCTTCTTTGATCGTGCTTTCCTCATAACCTTGCGTCGGTTCAGTGCCTC